>CAYMYO010000004.1:9062-64442 GCA_964394685.1 uncultured Gammaproteobacteria bacterium | reverse complement strand
CCCGGAGATCTTCCTCCGCAAGGACATCTTCATATTGTCACCCAAGCAATTGAAGAAATAACAACCATATTCAATAAAATAGGTTTTACCCGTGTTCGACATCCGGAAGTTGATTGGGATTGGTATCCGTTTGAATCACTCAATATGCCGCACAGTCATCCAGCAAGCGACGAATGGGAGACATTCTACATCAAATATCCTGGACAACCAGAAAGCGATTATAAAAAACAAAAAATCGTATTAACCCCACATACAAGTAACGGACAAGTACGGGAAATGGAAAAAGGAATGCTGCCAATACGCATGATAAACATTGCTAAATGCTACCGAAGACAAATCGATATATCGCATACACCAATGTTTCATCAATTTGAAGGAATGTATATCGACCGTAATGTCTCAATCGGCCACCTTAAAGGGTTTATTGATTATTTTGTCAAACAATACTTTGGATCCGAAAGAAAATTCCGTCTACGACCATTTCATTTTCAATTTACTGAACCATCATTTGAGGTAGATATCTCCTGTGGCGTGTGCGGTGGTAAGGCCCGCCTGCCGGACGGGCAGGGTTGCCGTTTGTGTAAAGAAGGATGGCTCGAACTTGCCGGTTCCGGCATGATCCATCCGGTCGTACTTCAAAATGGCGGCGTTGATCCAAGTAAATACAGCGGATTTGCTATTGGTTGGGGAGTGGAACGGACATCCATGATGAAATCCAATACAAATATTGATGATATTCGGTTGCTTTATAGTAATGATGTACGATTTTTAAAACAATTCTAATATGAACATACTTGTACCAGATTCATGGCTTCGGGAATATCTCAAAACCGATGCCACACCAAAACAAATAAAGGAGTATGTATCTCTTTGCGGTCCGTCAGTGGAACGCGTGCACACGACCAAAGGAGAGACCGTCTATGACATTGAAATAACAAGTAACCGTCCCGATGCAATGTCGGTTATGGGAATAGCACGAGAAGCAAGTGTTATTTTGCCTCGCTTCGGTATTGATGCAGCGCTCATTAATGATCCGTATAAAAAAATAATACAAGATACAAAATACAAGATACAAAATACATTACAGTTAAATATAACAACTGATACGAAACTTAATCCACGATGGACCAGTGTAATTTTTGACAATATAAAAATTAAACCCTCCCCAAGTTGGCTTGCGAAACGATTAGAACTGGTCGGAGTGAGATCACTTAACAATGTCATTGATATCACCAACTATCTCATGCACGCCTATGGCCAACCGGCACATGTATTTGATTACGACAACATAACTGGTGGAATCATAAAACTCCGTTCTGCCAAAAAAGGAGAAACACTGACAACGCTTGATGGGAAAACGCATGCACTTCCCGGTGGAGACATTGTTATTGAAGATGGATCCGGAAAACTCATTGATCTGTGCGGCATCATGGGTGGAGAAAATTCGTCTATTACGGTAAAAACAACACGTGTCATACTTTTTTTACAAACATATAACCCAGCACAAATAAGAAAAACTTCCATGGCATTAGCTCACCACACAGAAGCATCCGGTTTATTTGAAAAAGGACTTGACACGGAACTTGTCATGCCGGTATTTATGCAGGGCGTAAAACTCATGCAAGAACTCACTGATGGAAAAATAGCAAGTAATATTACAGACCTATATCCTGATCCATATGTTGCGCCAAGGATTAACGTTTCTCGCGAAAAAATTGACAGTTACATTGGAACTCATCTCGAAACAAAGGAAATACAAAACATTCTTACTATGCTTGGTTGCACGACTGACGTAGACAATACAAGTGTAGTCGTTCAACCACCAAGCTATAGACGTGATATCTCCATTGATGTTGATATTATTGAAGAAATCGCACGCATCTATGGCTATCACACCATCAAAGGAGTTCTGCCCGAAGGGGAGCCGCCCATGATATTTGAAGAACCAATTCTTGGATGGGAACAAAAACTAAAAACAAAACTAAGGGATTGGGGATATTCCGAAACATATACCTATTCGATGCTATCCAAAGAACTACTCAACACATTTGAAATAAACAGTCAAGAAGTATATGAAATTACCAATCCCATCTCAACAGATTGGGTATATATGCGTCCGACACTCTTGCCAAGCATGCTTCTTTGCATAAAACAAAACATGCCATATGAAGGTGACCTTCGACTTTTTGAGTTATCAATGACCTATGCGTACCGAAAAAATAATATTCCCTTAGAACAATCAACACTCATTGTTGCTGTATCCGGAAGCAGGTACGGAAAACTCAAAGGTATTGCTGAAGCGATATTCTCTGAATTTGGTATTTCTTTTTCTAAAACAGTCGATCCAGCTACTCTATATTATGAATCCAGTCGATCTCTTCGACTAGGCAATTTCGGGCAACTGGGAGAAATTGATCCAACACTTCTATCGAAACTCGGAATCAATAAACCTATTACCGTTCTTGAACTATCCATTGACCAGCTCGTCAAACACGCGCATCCGACAAAACAATATACGCCAATCCCAAAAAATCCTAGCGGATACGAAGATTTGGCTTTTGTCGTTCCTGTTAAAACCTATGTGGCACCAATAATTGCAAAACTTAAAACCATTGATCCTTTAATTGAAGACGTAACCTTATTTGACAGTTACAACGCAATTAGAACGTTTCATGTAACGTATCAAAGCAATACAAAAAATTTAACATCAGAGGATATTTCAAAAATTCGAGAAAAAATAATCAAACACATGAAAAAAGAGTTTAACGCAACGCTCAAGTCTGTTTAGATTGGGGTCGGAACAGGAGTGACAGTAGGAATCGGCGTTGGTGTTGCAAACGCTTGATTTACCCCAATATGAATCTCGCTTTCTGTCGTATTCCCTTTCGAATCAGTTGCTTTTGCCCGAATCGACTGATATGAACCTTCACTCATACTTATCGTGTCAGAAAATGTATCACTATTTACTGTTCGTGTAGTACCTCCCGCAAAAATCTCAATTTTACTTATTCCGTTTGTCGACGTCGCTTTTACAGTAATTTTAACATTCGTATCATTTATCGTCTGGCCATTACTTGGTTCTTTAATTGATAACGCAAGCGCGTCTCCGCCGCTATATGTTTCAGTCGGTGGATGAAATTTCCAGTCACCTTGTCCAGCTATCCATGCATTGATCCCATCTTGCCAACGATTTTTCCCATCCCCTGACACGGGATCTTGTTCTTTCCACACAACATACTGCTTTGTTTCATATTCACCTTTCAGTATTTCAACAATGTTTGCGAGCTTATTTCCATCATGCTTGGATATTTTTATGTTTTGGTAGCAGGTCGCAGATCCATTCGGTTCAGTTCCTTTGATAAAAAATTCCTTCCGTCTCGCATCACCAACAACAGTGCCTCCTGCATAGGAATCAATTTCCATTTCAATAACGTTGTCCGGTTTTGTAAACGGCTCGTCTTTTTTCTCAATCAGTGTTTCACGAATAATCCTATTCCATATTGGAGCAGCCCCCGTGACACCTGAAGCAAGAGCAGGATTCATCGGAGAATTGTCATTATTTCCGACCCACACTCCAACAACAATCGATGGTGAGTATCCTATCGTCCAATTATCCCGTTTATCATCAGTTGTTCCTGTTTTAACTGCGACAGTTTTACCCGGAATAACTAAATATGATTTTTCTCCAAACACCTCTTTCCGTGCGTTATTATCTGATAAAATATTTGAAACAATAAACGCAACATCCGCTGACAACACACGTTTTGATTGAACCGCCTTGTGTTCAAACAATACTTTACCTTTTGTATCTTCAACTTTAAGAAGCGCAATTGGTTCTTGTCGAAGACCACCAGTTCCAAATGCGCCAAATGCGCTGGTTATATCCAAAAGCGTTACCTCACCACCTCCTAAGGTAAGAGATAATCCAAACCGTTTAATATTGTCATCAGTCGGAGCAAGAGTAGATATACCCATATCTGTAGCCAGCCGCAGCACGTCTTTTACCCCAACCAAAGCAAGTACTTTAACAGCAATAACGTTAATGGAATTACCCAAGGCAAACCGAAGCTGTACTGGCCCCCGATATTTCCCATCATAGTTTTTTGGATTGTATTCCGGCTTCGTTACATCGCCTGATGGGTACTTGGTATCCACATCCAGGAGGGTCGTAGAGGCTGTGTAGCCCTTTTTCAAGGCTGCCGCATATGAAAACGGCTTCATGGTGGATCCTGGCTGGCGAAGACCTTGCGTTACCACGTTAAACTTAAATCCGCCTGACTCTGTTGCCATATAGTCTTTCGATCCAACCATCGCAAGGATCTCTCCGGTCTTTGGATCAATAACAACTGCTGCGCCGTTACTCACTTTTAAATTCTTCACTTTATCAATTTCTTCCTTGACAATTTTTTGTGCTTGTTCCTGCAGTTTTAAATCCAAGGTTGTCGTCACGCGGAGTCCGCCCGCATCCACTGTTTTTTGGCCAAATTTTTCAACAAGCAACTCTTTTACGTACGACACAAAATGCGGAGCGTTGAGATTGATATCTCCAGATACAAACTTCACTTGCTCAATCTGTTTTTTCAAATCCAATTCCTGCTGAGGAGTTATATATCCATCCTCGCGCATTCTACGAAGGACATGAAGGGTGCGCGCTATATATGCCTTAGGATCTTTCCCAAACGGAGAATATAAAGAGGGTGCTTGAGGTAGTCCAGCCAGAATAACACTTTCAGGCACTGTTAATTCTTTGACATGCTTATCAAAATAGTACGATGCGGCTGCTTCGACTCCCGCGGCGGTTCCCCCGTATGGAATTTCATTTAAATACATCTGGAGTATTTCATCTTTACTGTATTTCCGTTCAATTTGAATCGCAAGCACTGCCTCTTTCATTTTTCGCGGTAAGGTTTGCTCTTGTGACAGAAGAGCGTTTTTCACCAGCTGTTGCGTCAGTGTTGATCCGCCTTGAAGGTTTCGAAATACAAAAATATTAACAATTGCCCGGACAAGGCCGGTCGTAGATAATCCTTTGTGTTTGTAAAAATCTTTGTCTTCAACAGCAATGGTTGCGTCTTTTAATGCCTTGGGAATATCTTCAAATTTGACCGGAATTCTATTTTGATTTTCATAAATGTCATAGACCGTCTCACCGGTTCGATCTAATATCACTGTGGACAATCCTTCTACACGATTGACCTTATCCGGCCGCGGCAAATCCTTAGCGTACCACGCGAAAAGAAGTCCAACAAAAACAACGGCTCCTAGTACGCAAAAAAAAGCGACAGTCGCAAGAGTACTCATTGTTCGAAGTCTGTTTCTTGGAGATCCAAAATGCTTCTTCAACTGTCGTTCCAAAAATATCCGCTGCATATCCATTATTGTATGCCACATCTTGACATCAATGCAATCTATGCTACAATACCATGTACAAGTTAATAGGAAAAGCGTTGACGGAGATGAAGTAGAAAGATAAAAGTGACAATAAGAAAGCAAGCGGTTGATGCAAGACTTGCCGAATTTTCTCTTTCGAAATACCCTCCTGAGCTTCCCGCCAGAACAAAAAGTAAGGCGGGACGGAAGCTTCCGTAACCAAAAGCTAGAGTATCACTGCAAAGCACGTACTCGAAGTAGAAGGTAACAATACCTCGCTTTGAATCCCGCAGTGTCGGGATTTTTTAATGGCATTGTTACGAACCAAGGTGGTACCGCGAATTAAAAACTCGCCCTTGTCCCGCAAAGCGGGATGGAGGCGAGTTTTTTTTGTGGATTCGTAGCTTTTTCGATTCATAGAGAAAAGGCGTACGAGCCACGATACCCGAAGGGTATTTAGAAACGCTGAGGTGACAGAGCGGTCAAATGTACCTGTCTGTAAAACAGGTGGTCTAAAGACCTACGAAGGTTCAAATCCTTCCCTCAGCACAGACGCATATATAAAAACATTTAGGAGGAGGAAATATGAGAGATACTATGAGAGATACACTGAAACACACAGCGACAGCTGAGAGCGATCCGTTTGGGTTACGGAAACTCGACCTGCGAACGCGGGTTCCTGAAAAATCGGAAATGTTTACTGATGAGGAAGCAAGATTGTACATTCACGGATGTGACTTTCCCGAATCGGCAGACGATTTACTTGTTGCCTTGGAAATAAATGAGCGGTGGTTTAGTAAATCAGATATACAAAATATACAAAACATGAATATCCTTGATTCTATGACTGGTCCAGGAAGACTCGGTAGAGAATTATTACAACTTGGTGCAGGTCACGTAACGTTTCAAGACGGACATACCGTTATGCTCGATCATGCACGAAATATGGCAAGTGAATTATTTTCTGAAGATCGCTTTTCGACTATTCTGTCGCCGGTTGATCAAATAGCTACACCAGATAATATATTTGATCTGGTTGTTGTTCATAATTCAACACATCAGTTAGATAGTGAAGAGAAACTACAAAAAGTGATATCGGAGTTTGTACGAGTAACCAAACCGGGCGGATTTGTCATGATTGCCGATTACCAAAGAAACAGTACGCCGGAATTTATATTAGCTATGGAAACCCGTCTAATGTGGACAAAATCCGAGATCGTACCACTCCTTATTCCGACGTTTCAAGCTGCATTTACAAAAAACGAATTTGATGACGCTGTGGCACAAACAAAAAAAGTTACGCAATGGTTAACATTTGATGCGTCACTTCCCGTCGTAACACCAGAAATGCAGAACCGTATTAATCAAGATCCAGTAAAAGGACATGTGTTGGACTTTAGTCCAATTTCATGCAGGGTCATTATTCAAAAGGAGAGAATATGAAAAAATTTAAGCAATTTGAAATTCGTGCAGACGTCGTTGGAAGCATGTTGCGACCTAAACCTCTTCTTGATATGCAACAAGCTGTCAGAGAAGGCATAGCCACTCAATGTGATCTGACTAAGGAAGAAGACAAAGCAGTGAAAGATGCCGTCGCTATACAAACGCGATGCGGTATTGATGTAGTTACGGATGGTGAAATGCGACGACCGGTATTTTGTCACAATTTTGTTAAAGCGGTAAGTGGATTTGAATGGAACATTCCTGGAAATTCAGTTATCTGGTTTACCATGGACGGAAAAAAAGTGGTTGATCCAGTCACAGTCGGAGTTGTTCATAAAATTAAACAAATCCATGATATCTCAATTGATGAATTTTCATTTTTGAGAGGTATAACCAGTAAACCAACAAAAATGACAATTCCCAGTCCAACCATGATGAGTTATTTTTTTGCGTCAGGAATAACAAATAGAATATACAAAAAACCGATAGTGTTTCTGCGTGAAGTAACGGCAATACTGAAACACGCGGTACAAGAACTTGAAAAAGTTGGTGTTTCCTACATACAAATAGACGCACCAGAATTTGGTATGCTTTTAGATCCAATCCAAAAAGATTGGTTTGCCAGAAAAGGCTTCAATCCAACGACGCTGGTTCAGGAAGGCGTTGAAATGATTAATGAAGTCCTAAGTGGATTTCATGGAATGACAGGAATGCACATCTGCAGAGGAAACGACAAAAATCGATTTATGGCGAAAGGCGGATATGATGAAATTGCCAAAACAGTTTTTCAACAAGCACATGTTAACCGTCTACTTTTAGAATTTGATAGCGACAGGTCAGGAAATTTTCTACCCTTACGACAAGTACCGAAAGATAAAACGGTTGTTCTTGGTCTTATTTCAACAAAATCACCAATTCTAGAAAATGAAGCGGAACTAATCAGACGGATTGATGACGCATCACAATTTGTACCAACTGAACGATTAGCAATCAGCACGCAATGTGGATTTGCATCAGTTGCAAAAGGAAATAATCTCACGTTTAATGACCAAGAACGAAAACTGAAATTGGTTTCATCGATCGCAAGACGTGTATGGGGCGATAGAATTTAATATAGGTGAGTTTTATTAATTATGATTATGATATAGTAAAAGGAGGAATTATGGATGCAATTGATACATTACTCACTCGAGGGGTAGATACAATTTACCCAACAAAAGAATCATTGGAAAAAGTGCTTCGCAGTGGAAAAAAATTAACCCTTTACCAGGGATTTGATCCGACTGGCACACAACTTCATATTGGCCATGCAGTAGGATTTAGAAAACTTCGTCAATGGCAAGATTTAGGACATCATGTCATTTTTCTTATCGGTGATGGAACGGGACTCGCAGGGGATCCATCGGGAAAAATGAAGGCACGTGGTCGTTTCATGGATCGTCAGGAACTAAGAAATAACGCGGTGTCATACCTGAAACAGGCAGCTAAAATCGTACGGTTTGATGGCGATAATCCTATTGAAATTCGCTATAACGGTGATTGGCTCACGAAACTTACTCTAGAAGATATTCTCAATATTGCCCAAAATTTTACCGTTCAACAAATGATCGAACGGGACATGTATCAGGTACGCATCAAAGCAGGGGATCCCATTAATTTGCGTGAATTTCTGTACCCGCTTCTTCAGGGCTATGATTCCGTCGCAATGAACGTAGATCTAGAACTCGGTGGAACAGATCAGACGTTTAATATGCTTGCGGGCCGCACACTCGTCAAAGCAATGCAGGGAAGAGAAAAGTTTGTCATGACCGTGCCACTCCTTGCTGACAGTAAGGGAGTAAAAATTGGAAAAACTGAAGGGAACGTCATTGGACTTACAGATGCACCAGCGGAATTTTACGCAAAAATCATGTCACTTGGTGATGATGCAATCATTCCATGCTTTACTCTTTTGACGGATCGTTCCACAGAAGAAATTGAAGCAAAAATAAAAAATGGTGAAAATCCCATGTTATTCAAGAAACAACTGGCTTTTGAGTTAACAAAGATGCTCAATGATGAAGGTTCAGCTCAAAAAGCGCAGGAAGAATTTGAAGCGGTTCACCAAAAAAGGGAGAGTCTACTCGTGTCAGCACCTGTTTTTGAAACTAAGCAAACAGACTGGAATATCGTCGATTTATTGGTTGCGACAAATCAAGTAACCAGCAAATCTGAAGCGAGAAGACTTTTTGAACAAAAAGCAGTGGAAATCAACAATGCTAAATGCCAATCCGTCAGCTGGCGGATAAAAGAAGATGATATAATCAAAATCGGTAAAAAGAAATTTGTTAAAATACATATTATATGAACTTTTTTAGAAAACATGAAACATTCTGGAAAGTAGTGGTGGTGATTGCATCTCTTGCTCTTATTGCAACATCATTTATACCACTACTGTCTATCCGATAATATCGCATGACCTTACGACTGAGCTCTTCTATTCAATACGTCCCCCGTGTGGGTCCATCGATCGCTGGTAAGTTGGAACGACTCGGAATTCATACGGTACGGGATCTTCTTTTTTACGCCCCTTTCCGCTACAACGATTTTTCGCTCGTTACTTCCATTCGATCACTGCATCCAGGGACGGTCATCAGTATCCATGGGACGGTATTAAGTATCAAAAACATCTTTACCAAAACAGGAAAGAAAATTCAGGAATGTCGTGTCGAGGATTCTACAGGAATTGCGACAATTATATGGTTTAACCAATTGTATTTACCGAAAATCATCCAGGCAGGCGATATACTCGCTGCTTCAGGAACCGTTGGTTTTTTCGGAAACAAACTCGTGTTAGAATCTCCGGATTATGAACTTGCAACTCCTGGCAAACCATTCCTTCACACTGGTCGAGTGGTTCCAGTCTATTCAGAAACAACCGGTATTACGTCAAAATGGTTACGATCACGAATCTATTATCTGTTAACCGAAGTACCAACGCTCATTGAAGAATACATACCCGAGAACATACGGATAACATATACGCTCCCGCACATTCAGGAAGCACTTCATGATGTGCATTTTCCAAAAACAATTGCAATTGGAGTTGAAGCCAGGCGAAGGCTCGCGTTTGACGAACTGCTTCTTATGCAATGTATGTCCTTTGAGCAAAAACGATTGTGGAAAGAAACAAAGCATGCGACCTCACTCACTACTTCTTCTCAAGAAATAAATTCATTTATCACAAAACTTCCATTTACTCTCACGAGTAGTCAATTGCAAGCGTTTAAAGATATTCAAACGGATATTGCATCAACAACTCCTATGAATCGGCTTCTTGAGGGAGATGTCGGGAGCGGAAAAACCGTGGTTGCGGCAATAGCCATGTATATTACTGCAAAAAATCATCTCCAGTCCATCCTCATGGCACCGACCCAAATCCTTGCTGAACAACATTTCAATACCATTAAACAACTCCTCGAACCGTTTGGCATTAGTGTCGGCCTGATCACTGGAGGTAAATACAAAAGACAAGATACAAAATACAAAATACTCGTCGGCACGCATGCGTTATTAGAAAACAAAATTGAATTTCAAAACGTCGGACTTGTCGTTATTGATGAACAACAACGATTTGGCGTATTTCAACGAAACCTGATTCGCACAAAAGTGAAGGGGACAACCACACCACATCTCCTTACCATGACCGCTACTCCGATCCCCAGAACCCTTGCTCTTACGCTCTACGGCAATCTCGACCTGTCTCAACTCACTGAAATGCCTAAAGGAAGACAAAACATTAAAACCTGGGTGGTTCCCCCAGAAAAACGTGATGATGCCTACGCATGGATAAAAAAAGAAATAAAAGAGTCACACCTGCCTGCCGGCAGGCAGGGTTCACAGTGTTTTATTATTTGTCCGTTTATCGAGGAATCGGAATCCATGAAAACCATCAAAGCCGCCACGACTGAATTTACGAGATTATCTACCTCTGTCTTTCCAAATCTCAAACTCGGACTTCTGCATGGCAAACTAAAAACAAAAGAAAAATCGAGTATTCTTGATGCATTTCGAAATAAAGACATTGATATATTAGTGGCGACTCCTGTTGTTGAAGTAGGAATTGATATTCCCAATGCTACCATTATGCTCGTTGAAGGCTCTGATCGGTTTGGCCTTGCGCAACTTCATCAGCTCCGCGGACGGGTAGGACGCAGTGACAAACAATCCTATTGTCTTCTCTTTTCAGATAATACCAATCCGGATACAATGACGCGTTTAAAAGCTCTGGAAACAATGCATAACGGTACAGAACTTGCTGAATATGATCTCAAACTTCGAGGTCAGGGAGATGTCTTTGGCAGCCGCCAACACGGAATCCCGACACTTGTTCTTGGATCGTTATCAGATGCCACTCTTGTTTCTCAAACAAAAGACGCAGTTTCGAAGTTAACATGCATTGATCCTACGTTTAATGCTTTTCCCCTCTTGAGAGAGCGCTTAAATGAGAGTAAAATAGAAAATGTTTCACAGGATTAATAAAAGAAAGACAGAAAGCAATAAGCAATAAACAAAAAATGTTGTTTACTGTTTATTGACCTTTGTCCAGATCGATCATATGACACCACTACCAAAACGCAGACATTCAACCAGACGAGGAGGCAAGCGAAAAGCAGCTATCAAGCTGGCATCTGTCGCTACTCTGTTTTGTAAAAACTGCGGCAAACCCCGCAGGCCGCATACTGTTTGTCCTAACTGTGGACACTATAACGGAAAGGAAGTCATAAAACAAAAAATTAAAAAAGAAAAGAAAAAGTAACGCCCTCATGAAGACCGCCCAAGATCCACGTCATCAACATCGCATCAATATGATGCAGCAATTATTTAGCTACGGCTTCCGTCCTGAAGAGGGAAAAGCCATAACAGCAATTATTCCTCACTTACCCACAATTGATGTACGTATTATTGAGTGTGCTCCGGAATGGCCAATTGATAAAATCGCAAAAATTGATTTAGCAATACTCAGGCTTGCTATTTATGAAATATCCGTTGCCAAAGAGGCACCGGTGAAAGTTGTTATTGATGAAGCAATTGAACTGGCTAAATCATTTGGCAATTCCAATAGCCCAAAATTTATTAATGGCGTACTTGGAACCATTATTCAAAAAGTATGACATTTGACGAACTGCAATCAACCATCGGCGCAACCTTTCGAGACAAAGAGTTGTTACAGCATGCGTTTTATCATCGTTCGTATCTTAATGAGGCAAAACACATCAAAGAATCGAATGAGCGTTTAGAGTTTTTAGGTGATGCAATATTATCGTTCCTCACGTCACAATTTCTCTATACCACCTATCCTACCTATCCAGAAGGAGTGCTCACAAACATTCGTTCAAGTCTCGTCAAAACGAAAAGCTTAGGAGAATCCGCAAAGGCTCTTGGATTTGGAGATTTGCTTTTTTTAAGTCATGGGGAAGAAGAATCCGGAGGACGAAATAATATGTCGCTTCTTGCTGATTCCTTTGAAGCGTTTCTTGGCGCTCTTTCAATAGATCAAGGAATTGATGCAGTAAAACAGTTTCTTACGTCATATTTGTTTCCAAAAACAAGTGACATTGTCCAGTCAAAATCTTATCTTGATTTCAAAAGTCTTCTCCAAGAAATTGTTCAGGAAGATACCAAACTATCTCCAACGTACCAGGTAGCCAAATCGGAAGGGCCAGACCACAACAGACTCTTTTATATCGAAGCCTATATCGGAGAGAAAAAGCTAGGCGAGGGAAAAGGGAAATCAAAACAAGAAGGGGAGCAAGCGGCAGCCGCAAACGCGCTTGAGAAGATGGGTAAAATATGATAGCATGAACAACTATGGTAAAAATTAAACTATCGCAAACAGGCAAACGAAATAGAAAAACGTACCGAATTGTGGTCATGGAAGAAGGAAAACGCAGAGATGGTAAAACGATCGAACTATTAGGTTTTTATAACCCACTCGTTACACCTCCACAATTAGTCATTGATAAAGAACGACTCAAGTACTGGATTTCTGTTGGCGCACAAAAAACAGACGGAGTTACTAAAATTCTCGTATAACTACTCATGAAAGATACACTTCTTTATATTCTTACCCACATAGTTGACCACCCAGAGGCAATTGTCATAGAAGAACAAACGGATCAAGAGAGAATCATCTATCTTCTTACTGTACATCAGGAAGATATGGGCAAGGTAATCGGAAAGCAAGGAAGAATTATCAGGGCGCTTCGCGATCTCGTCAAACTCATGGCGGCTAAAGAGCATATGTATGTAGATATTGTTCTTAAAGAAAACGAAGTCGTATAATTCATGCAAATCACTATCCTCACGTTATTTCCAGAGATGTTCCACGGACCTCTTACTGAATCGATACTCAAGCGCGCGCAGAATCAAAACATTGTTTCTATCGCCTGTATAAATATCCGTGATTTTGCAAAAGACAAGCATAAAAGTGTTGATGATCATCCATACGGTGGTGGTGCTGGTATGATTCTGCGCGTGGATATCGTAGAGGCCGCTATTCAATATGCCAAATCGCTCCATCCCAACATACCTACTCACACGATTCTTCTTGATCCGCAAGGAACACCATATGTACAAAAAAAGGCGCAACAATTAGCTACATACGATCATCTCATTCTTCTTTGTGGTCATTATGAAGGAATTGATGAAAGAATACGAACTCTTATTGATGAAGAAATATCAATTGGCGACTACATTCTTACGTGCGGAGAAATACCGGCGATGGTAGTTATTGATAGTATTGTTCGCCTCCTTCCCGGCACACTTAAAAAAGAGGGGGTTACAACAAATGAATCGTTCTCGGGTGCAACACCCCTTCTCGAATATCCTCAATACACAACACCGCAAACCTATAAAGGAAAAAACGTACCTGAAATTCTTCTTTCCGGCCACCATGCACAAATTGAAAAATGGAAACAAAAAGAAGCGTTCAAACGAACAAAGCTCCGGCGGAGTGACTTACTTACGGACTAAATGGATCCAGAGATCGTGGCTCTGTTTGTATCTGCGCACTCTCAGTACTCATTGGGATACTTTTGGTAACCAGCGGTAATGCACTGATTTTACTTATCACTTGAATTTCATCATCAGATAACGGTTTGAGGACATCACTAATTTTCCCCATACTTTTAGCAACCGGAATGTAGTAGGCATCCATTTGAATTGTTGATTTTGTCGTACCCGACTTGTTATCAAATGACAGATCAAAATTACGAATTCTAAATAATCTTCTAATTTTAACTGCTTTTTCCACAACATTTCTTACTTGTTCAATAGGTCCAGCAACAACAATCGAAAAAGGGACGATGTTAACTCCGATTTTTTGTTCTTCTGCGGATAGTTTGTTTGCTGCTTCTGTTGCGATGGATCCAATTGAGGAGAGAGAGATTCCGCTCACTGCAACTCCTTCTTGCGATGTTAACCCATCAATTGTTGAAAATATTGTTCCCAAGGACTTGTCTGCTGGTACTGCTGAGATTGCGGCAGTTGCATAGGATTCAAGTTGTGCTTCATCAAGCGCGTTTAATATATTAATCTTTTCTTGTAATAATTGAACGGTTTTTGTTTGTTCATACAATGATTTGATCATGCCCAGTATCTTTTTGTATCCGGGAAGCATACCGATAAAAAATGCAAGCAAACAAAAAAGGATGATGACCCCAGAAATAATAAAACTTTGATAGAGACGAATAATGCGCCGAATTAATCTCATAATGCTGGTTTCAATAACACTGAATAGGTAATACCCATCATAATAGATCCGTTTTTGTTTACCGTTAAGGAGGTTAGGTTGGGAGTTCGTATCCTATGTTCCTCAACCAGTTTCACAACAGCCTCCATGAGCGATACTGCTTCCTGAATAGTCGGAAGCTCAACTGATATTTGGACTGTGTTTTTTTCACCAATAGAAAAAGACGTAAGGAGGGGAGGACGAGCAAGCAAAAGTGTTGTATCAATATACGGAGCAACAGAAAATTGCACATCGAGAATTCGCTTCAGTGACGTGATTCTCGCCCGAAGAGCAAGAAGCAGTCCCTCTTTCATATTCTGATTTTGGATTGTCTGAGACAATTGCTTTTGCTCAACATCTAATTGCTGGGTGCGCATTCGAATAACGCCATACACTACGACCAACAGCATGCCAACAATACAGACAAACCCCAACAAATATTGCCGTATAATAACAAGGTATTTTTCGACCAACTGCCAACTTGGGGAAAGGCTTGCTTTCGTATCAAAAAGATTAATTGATTTCCTTTGCCCCATACCTATCTCCTCATGGAAAGTCCAACTGCAACAGTAAAGATTGGTCCCTCGGTATCAAGAACAGCAAATCGTGCTTCCTTTTGAATACCAATCCAAGGATTTGCTATCTGTGTTTCAATATTCACTGACCCGGCGATATACGAAACAATTCCAGGAAGCTTTGAACTACCTCCACTGACAACAATCGCATCGAGTCGCTCATTCGGATACCGTTCACCAAAAAACGCGATGGAGCGTTTTATTTCATTAATTACCGACATCATAATCGGCTCCAGTGAAATGACCAATTTCCCTTCAAGCACCTCTTTATTTAATCCGTACGTTTTTTTGTATTCTTCCGCTTGAGCGGGATTAAAATCTAAACTTTGTGTTAATGCCCGTGTTAATGCTTCTCCACCCGCGCTTATTGAACGGGTAAATATCAATATCCCCGTATGCAAAATTGATATATCTGTTGTCTGTGCACCCATAGATACAATCATATAATTTTTTAAATTTGCAACAGATACCTCAATTGCTCGTGCAGACGCAATAATTTCTGTTTCCGCGGCAACAGGAACGAGGTCTGACAATTCAATAATCGTCATATACCTTTCAATGAGTGCTTTTGGAGCAGCGACGAGAAGTACCTGCATTTTTCCAGTACCAGTTGTTTTTGCATCTTGAAGAATCGTAAAATCTAAATTAACCTGATCAAGTGGAAGTGGAATATATTGTTCAGCTTCCCATTGAATAGCAGAGTTTAACTCTTTACTTGATAACTGAGGAACCTCGATAACACGGGTAAAAACTTGCGCCTCAGGTAGCGCAACATTCACTTGATCTGATTTCGCTCCGGTATCCCTCACTAACTGCTTAATAATATAGGAGGTTGCATCAATGTCTGAATTAACGGACGTTGTACTTTTGGGTGGAGTGGGCATGCTACCTGCCGCCATGAGCGTTCGTACGCCTTTTTCCTCACTTATTTCAATGAGTTTAATGCTGCGACTCCCGATATCAATTCCTAGTAAACTTTGCATAGGCAGGAATACTAATTAATGCACAAGAGATCCTTGGCTGTATATACTATAATCAAAAATTGTTGCTGGTCCTGCATATTCCCGCCGTACAACAATCTTACGAGTCACTCCGCCTTCTGTGCACCCACTCGCTGTTATTTGTGTACAGCCAATAGATGTTACCTCAACACCTTGTTTTGGAAGTTTATTGCCGCCAAGCGGAGCAACGCTGATCGTTGCATTACCATAATATGGCCGTATGCGCATAAATAACGGAATTCCTGCAGGTATCGTTACAGTTTGTCGATACACATTGGTCATTGCACCGCATCCGCCGCTTATATTATCGTAATCAGTAACTGTTGAAAAATTATTTGCTGGTCTTGTAGCGGCATCAGGATCATACGCACCGCGAGTAACCAAATACGTTCCGCCTGATTTGTAATATATGGCAACTTCTAAAGCAGGGGTTGGAGTTGAATGGCCCCAACAAATATCGATTGTTGAGTTTTGATAATATAAAGATTCATCAATACCATTTGATGCGTTATGACCGACTAACCAAATCGTATCGGCTTGTCCAACTGTAATAGTGGGGAGCGTATACACTCCAGTACTATCCCCAATAACAGCGATGTCTGACGTATATCCTGCACCGGGAGTATATGAACTATTCGTTTGCATGATATTTGTTCGAAGTGCTTCTTCAATACCTGCCTCAGCCGCACTAAAAGCTCGTGCAGATTCCTCCATATTTCGACTCATACTGACGTCTGTTACACTTCGTCCAATAAGTGACAATGCTATAGTCACAGTGATACTTAAAACAAGAACTGTAATAAGAAGCACTTGTCCTTTATAAAGTGATGCGCTCATAGATTTAGTATAAAGTCATTCATAACTCTCTGCAAGTTATTCATTTGTGGAATTTCGAACACTAATTGTTGTTTGAAATGTTTCAAACGCGCTTTCATACGATGTTGCTGCAAGATTTTTTTGACGAAGACGAAATCGTACACTAAGGGAGGTTGGTATTCCTCCAACACCAACGCACGTAAATTGCAATGGTTGATTCGAACAACCGCTAGCACCAGTATTATCTATCAACGTAACATTACTATTGGTTATATATAACGGATCAATTCGTGAGGCACTCATCGAAGCAATTCTGGTAACACCAGCTATAGCATCATCGATGCATTCAATAGTGGTAATTCCGCCGTTTAACGCTGTAATTTCAACAGTTGGCACTATTTGCTTGGGATCATCAGTGCTTAGATTACATTGAGAAACCATTACAGAAGCAGCGTTTTGAATCATTCGACTCATTGCCCCCAACGTCATTTCTCCCGTTTGTTTTAATTCCTTTATAACCTCAGTTTTTGTGTTTAAGTGGATACTTGAAAAAAGAACTTGCGTAATAATAACGGAAACAAACGCAATAACACCTGAAGCGACAAGTAACTCAAGTAGTGTAAAACCCTGCCTGCCGGCAGGCATGGCTCTTTTCATATTATTTCCACTGTGTGTATTTTGTTTTCAAGGTAATGTCTTTTGATGTACTTCCTTCTATCCAGGATACCGTAACGACGACATCCATCTGTCCCGGATCAGTAAGATTTTTTGTAAACGAAACCAATCGAGAAAAAGAGCCGCTAAAAGGAGTGCAGGTAGAATCAACTAACACGCTTAGCTGTTCAGAACTACCCAAACAATAATCAGTTTTAATACCTGTTGTGTCTCGTGAAGCGAATGTTGTCCAATCAAGATCCCGTTCTTGCCGCACTATTTCGAGTGCTGTTTGCGCGTATTGGATAGCAATTGCACGCGTCTTACTTGTCTGCGCGTTTTGAAGTGACGACGTCATGCCGACGACAAGTCCGGTAATAAGAAGTATCACCACCCCAAGGGTAACAACTGCTTCAATAAGTGATACTCCACGCATATTAATAATCACTAATAATTCCAGATGGACTAATTTTAATGGTATATACTGCCGAATAGCCACCAAGAGTAATGACAGCATCTGTTGTTAAATTCGTTCCAAGAGATAAGGGTAAAAATCGAATTGTTTGATCAGCAGATTGAAAATGGACTTCTTTTGGAATATACACTGTTACTTCCTCACCGAGCCCATTTGAACAACGAGGAGTAATAGTGTAACACGATCTAATTCCGTCAGAACAAATTGTAGTAAACGTAACATCGTAGCTAACAAGCGTTGCACATGTGGTAGATTTCACTCCAGAATTAACTTTTGAAGCAACAAGTCTCATATCTGATTTAATGGTGAGTCCTGATTGACGAACACGTTCGCGATCTGTATACGAGTTGTAATTAACAATAACTCCAAGCGATATAACCAAAATAATCGCAATAACAATAATCAGTTCAATAAACGTGAAGGCCTGCCTCGCCGGCAGGCAGGCTTTACGGGTTCTTCGTTCCATAATTATAACCCTCACCTGTTTCAATTGATCCGCATGTATCAGCAGCTATATCTGCATTTTCGACTTTCGCTTCCAAACAATATCCGTAATAGTCGTTCGTTCCTTTATACCGATATGACGTATTTTGTGGATCTGATGGGATACTAGGAAAATAGGTATCAACCAAAGCTATGGATAATTCACTTACATCAACCCAACCAAGTGAACCCACTGCCGGATAAAACCCATTATCTGACCTGTACAATTCAAGTGCTGATCGAATTTGTTCGATATCTCCCCGACGTTTTGCATCACGTGCATTTTTGTTAATACTCACATAGGAAACAATACCAAGAGCAGTTAATACCGCAATAATAGCTATTGAGATAAGAATTTCAATAAGTGTAAAACCCTGCCTGCCGGCAGGCATGGCTTTTTTCATATTTTTCCTTTCTTCATTGAACATTTCTAATACAATAGAACGCTCCGGCTGTTCCTGAACAATTAGTGGTCGCATTGCCGCTTCCGACCTCCATAGAAACACAAAAACAATAGGACGTTGAGGAACAACTCGATAGAGATGCATCATCATAACGAACGCCTGTCTGAGGATCTGATGGCATACCATTAGGTAAATAGGTGATACCCAATCCGGAACAACTCCCTGGATATGATGATTGCGTATTTGAATAATATTGTTCCATCGCTTGCTGAACCGCTTTCAGTTCAGTGACCCGCCTGCTATCACGAGACCTTTTTTGGATAGTAGTGTAGGAAACCGTTGCGATAGCAACCAAAATACCAATAAGCGCAATCACAACAAGTAATTCGATAAGAGAGAAAGCCTGCCTGCCGGCAGGCAGGCATGTTTTTTTCATAACCATAATTGTTCAACTATCATGCCAAATAATAAAAATGGCCCGAAAGGAATATGACTTTTTAACGTCTTCAACCTTCCTAAAATGAGTATGACACCCACAGCTGCACCCGTCAAGAAAGCTATATATAACGCAATAATTATTCCAGGATATCCAGTAACCAGTCCGATAAGAATCGCAAGCCATATATCACCATCACCCATAGCCCGTCCTTTTGAAAAAAACCACAGGAAAAAGAAAAATAGCCCGGCGATAAAAGAGGGGATACCATAAACATACAACAATTCTGTAGCTGATGGATGAATCGCAATAAATCGTAGCACTATGCCAATTCCCCACAGAACAAGAAGGGGAGTCGGGAGCAGTTCAAATTTCAAATCCGTTCCGAAAAGAACAATGATAGCCATGGATATACAACAATATGCTATAAACAGCAATGGCGTTGAAAAAAACAACACATACAGCTGGACAAACACAAACCCGGTTATCAGTTCAACCAAAGGATATTGAAATGAAAGACGCTTTTTGCAACACCGGCTTTTCCCTAACTGAATGATCCATGAGACAACAGGAACCAGTTCATACCAAGAAAGGGTGCGCTTACAATGGTCACAGTGTGAGCGGCCTTTTGTAATGTCCTGTCCAATAGGCAGACGATCAATGAGCACATTCAAAAAAGACCCAATACAAATTCCTATAAAAAATACCACAACTTCCATAAATCTATTATAATGCAAACGAGATAATAAACCTTATGGAATTAAAATTTCTTTTGTTACTTCTGCTCCTATTCGGTATCACACCAAACCTTGGTTTTTTTTCTTTTCCATCATTTCTCATACTGATAAGTGTATGTGTTCTATTTGTCGTAATATTATTTGTTCCAAAAAGAACACTACAAATAACTACATCACAAAAATTTCTTCCATTGATTAGTATCGTGCTTCTTTTTTACAGTTCATTCTATTATGGAGGACTGTATCAAAATCTGTTCACACAAACGATCGGAATGGCTATCATGGTAGTATTTTCGCTTGTCGCAACCGTACGATGGTATTTTAAACGAGAGCCACCTTCTATTATCTGGTCAATTATTATTTATCTTTTTCTATCTCTACTAACATTGATTGGTTCGCAACATCCTATTGTCGATACGATAGTAGTTTTAAAAGAAGCACCGATGATGGTCCTGCGCGGGTTAAATCCATATGCTGAACGGTTTTCAGCTGTTTATCCAACTATTGATCCAACATATTACAACTACCTACCAGCCAGTTTTCTTTTTTTAATTCCATTTGTCTATTTTTTCAATGATCCACGATATAGCACCATACTCGCAATGCTTATCATTTCACTAGTCATATGTCGTATAGCAAAAAAATCAAAAAGACGAAACACTGCTTCTTGGCTTGTGTTAATAATACTTTTTCTTCCTCGGTCGTTTTTTATATTGGAGCATATGTATCTTGATCCAATTATCGTATCTGTCTTTGCTGTATTTATATATTTCACAGCAATGAATCGTAAGACATTGTCTTATGTTTTTTTGTCCTTTTTTTTCTTATTTAAACAAACACCATGGACGACGTTTCCGCTGTTTCTATCTCCCTTTATTATTCAAATGACAAAACACAGTAAATATGTTCTCGCGTTTACTATTCCATTGGTTTTTCCACTTTATTACTTTTTTCTAAATCCTGCGGCTTTTATTCAAGATGTATTCACAGGTCTATCTAAAACATCAATCACAAGTCCTATCGGAAGTAGCCTTACCGTTCAAACATTATTCTTACGTGCTGGAATATCTCTCGGACCATTATACGGACTCATACTCCCACTTATCATCCTACTTATCGTCTATGTCCTCATCCTATGGAGAAAGCCCGGTTTATATTATTCCATCGCACTTGTCGTGTTTAGCTTTCATTTCTTTTCCTACCATGCATTTTTTAATGTGTACTATTTTGTCTCACTATTTTTAGTTCTGGATATAGCATCAACGTATACATCCCATATATGAAACGACATCTGTTAGCGATTACAATTATCATTCTCGTCTCGTTTCTTTTCAACTGGAAATTATTTGTTCCTGAACTTCGTATTGTTGCAACTCCCGAATTTGAACTAAATGATGCAGTACAATTAAGTTACGCATCTAAATATTGGTATTGGGAAAAATTACATGCGCGTGAGTTACCCTTTTGGTCAACGCACATGGGGGCAGGGTTTCCTGTTCTTGGTGAAGGGCAGACCGGTATTTTTTTTCTGCCAAATCTTCTTCTTTACGGCTTATCTCCATCAGCTCCATTTGCGTATAATCTTTCACTTGTACTTGTTACCATAACAGCAGCGCTTGGAACTTTTTGGTGGCTCTCACTCCTACAGATACCTTGGACCGTCGCAATTATCAGTGCTTTGACATTTGCAGGCAGCGGGTTTTTTGTATTTCATCTTCAACATATAACGCTCCTACAAAGCTTTAGCGTATTACCCTTAATTTTCGTTGCGACACATCAGGTTATTAAAAAGCAACGATTACAAGACGTCGCTTTTTTTTCAATACTTTTTTCTCAACAAATATTCGCTGGATTTATCCAGGCAGTGTTCATTACAGCAATCGGATCAGCCGTATATGCATTTTTCTTATGGAAACAATCGGGGAAAAATATACGCGGAGTACTTTTTCTTATATCTTCATACATAATAGGAATTCTTCTTGCAGCCCCGCAGCTTATTCCGTCAATTGAGTTTTCCCGAAATATTGTGGATCAATCAGGGAACATTGGCTTTTCTTCTAAATATTCATTTGCCTTAAAAAGTTTTCTTTCTTTTCTCAATCCGTTTGCCATCGGCAATCCGAAATATGCGACCTATTATGTCAACTCCAACGATGAAGGCCTTCTTTTTTGGGAAACAAACGGATTTGTTGGAATACTACCTATCGTATTGCTGACGATCATACTTTTTGTAAAAAAATCATGGGAGAAAATAAAACCCTTTATTATACTTCTCTGCATCAGCATTCTTCTTATGTTGGGTAAATTTTCACCCTTTTATTTTATTTATGATTTCTTCCCGTTTACACTCTTTCGCGTACCAGCACGGTTTGTTATTCTCGTCAGTTTTATGCTCATTACCATCAGTTCAATATTCTCGTATTATATGAAAAAACGATGGATAACCATTCTTATCTCACTCTGCTTAGTCGTTAATCTCATCAGCCTTCTTCCGTACTGGTACTCCTACCATGAGTGGAAACTGCCAAAAGAAATCATAGAAATACCGACATTCGCAAAAATTGTTCCAAATGATACTATCGTGTATAGATATAATCCCACCTGGCAACACAGATATGTGTATATGCAATACGGATGGATAAATCCGGGTCAATATACGATCTTCCAAAATGCATTACGGCCAAATACCAATATCTTCTGGAAAGTTACCACATTTGATGCATATCCAAGCCGTACCCTTTCAAGAAAACAAACAGCTGATCAAATCATCAAGGAACATATAGAAACTTCAACTGATCATATCGCAACCATGAGCGCTCTGGCGACTAATTTGCTGACACTACTTGGTAATTCTAGTATTATCTCCGGGGAAATTCTTGACACGCACGATATTTTTCCGCTTGTTGAGAAAATTTCGGATGGAGTCAGTACCCTCTATCTTTACCAACTACCATCTCATATTCCTCGCGTACATTTTGTTTCAACTATCATACCGGTGTCAACCATAACTAACGCAATAAGAGCACTAAGTGATTCGAATTTCGATCCAAAAACAACAGCACTACTTGAAGGAATAAGTACAAAAAAACAAATACAGCTATCTCAATCCGATGCGCTTTCCGTCGTATTATGGTCTGATCAGAAAATTGTTGTAAAAACCTCAACACTAAACGAAACGCCAGCTATATTGAATACCACGTTTTATCCAGGATGGGAGGGAACTATCGATGGGAAAAAAACCACACTCTATCCAGCAAATATCTCGTCAACTGCTCTTATCGTACCAGCAGGAAAACATGTCATTAAACTTCAATATACACCAAAATCATTTATCATTGGAATACTCATATCCGGATGCACACTATTGGTAGTACTTTCTGCTCTATTATTTCGAAAGCGCATCCGTTTCCTTCGGAAACTGTTTTCGGAATAAAGTGACAATACCATCAACTTCATCGTCTGATCCACACGCATCTTGCCATGATACATACTGACGCAACACCGCCTTGTCAGCTCCCCAGGTTCTGTAAACAACCGCCAATACTTCTTTTGCGTCAAAACACCGATTATCTTTTAATAACAAGATAACTGGCGAAAGATAATATTCCGGTACGATATTCACCGCTAATCGAAGCGCCTCTTGAAGCTCAGGCAGAATGTTTGTCAGAGGCATATGCGCAAGAACAGCTATATTTGCAAGATTCACCCGGTGTTGACTATAGACCCGAAGGACATCAGAAAGCATCGGTAATTCTTTTTGATACAAAAATAATGATTCTGGTAGAGAAAATTGCTTCCAAAGATTCTGATTAATCTCATAAAGGGGTGCATAATCAAGAGTTCCGTTTTTATCAGGAAAATACAAATACAAAAGTCCATGCGGAAGCCATAACCCATCAATCCACGATAGCGGTTGATCACTCATGATAGGATACTGTTGCATATTTCTTGTCATAAAATCAGAAATTACTTCACTAGTCGATGTCCCTTGTTTCTCCGGCGGAACGTAAAGGTCGGGATATGCTTTACGAATATATGCTCGATAATGGGGGAGAGATAAAAATTGAGGACGAATAAAATGAACATCAGGTCGAAGCCCATGTACATATAGCGCGTCATACATAGTATAGATCGTAGTATCTTCGGAAAGAAAAAGAATGCTGTTTTTTGGTGCGCTCGCAAGGAGATCATCAGCGAGTTTCTCCATTGAATGATCGTTCTTAAGATAAGTAAACGCACGAATATTTGTTTGAATACGCGGCCATGATGCATACACAATAAAAACACAAAATACGCTGATGCCTAATTTTGCTATTATTGGCCTTTTGAGAAATCTTTCTCTGATTGTATCAATGAACCAAGAAATTCCAACAGAAAGAAAGATGACAAAATATTGATAAGGAATGACAAAAAACCTCTCTATTGTTCCGATTTGATAATTTAATAGTTGAGGAAATCCCGCATAGAAAAAATAAAATATCCATAAAAAAAGGCATCCAAGCAAATAATCATACACACCACGCTGCTTATTTCGTAGCACAACAACACCAATAAAAAGAACAAAAGAGCCAACAATACCGAGATCACGAAGGGAAAATTGAAAAAAAGTAAATACATTGAGCAGACGATCGATTATCGTCGGGGTCATATTGGCTGTCGCACGAAAAGATCCATACGATGCCCGTGTCACTAAACGAAAAAATCCTTCGATTGTCGATGCATTCTCCTGAGTAAATAGTGTGCTAAATCGCGCGGAAAATGGTATATAGAGATAGGGAAGCAGTCCAATCAATACACACAAAAAAATTTTCCACCAATTGGAAAGTGCTTGCTTTACTAAGTCTCTATATCGACTAATAACAAGAAAAACAGCTGGAATGATACAAAGAATAATTAATTGATGATGGGTGAGTGACAATCCTGTCCAAAAAGAAAGAAATAGAAGTTGTTTTGTTTGTTTCTCCTCTATCCAAGTACTATACCGTTCTACCCAAACGACAGCCAATAAACTAAATACTCCAAAGACTTCCTGAGTGATTGCACTGAGCCATACCGGACCGAATAGTCCATAAGAAATAACTGCAAGGGTAGTAGCAAGAATGGATTTTGATATACGGAAAATAACCCGCCAAAGAAAAAACATTGACAGAGCAGTTGGAAGAGAGGACATGAGTCCGACTCTCCATTCAATAGAATTCCAAGGAATATTATGAGAAATCAATCCAGATAACAATGTATAGAGAGGATATCCTGGTGGATGGGGAATCCCAAATAGATATGCATGGGTTACAAGATCTCCTGCATCTCCTCCATACAAACCAATCATTTGCATCCTCACATACAGAAAGGCAAAAAGGATAGAAAGAATTGCTGGAATACCATAAACCGCGATAGTTATCCATCGCGGTTTATGTGTTATAGTTCGTTTCACGTCTTTTATTGAACACACCAATCACAATTAACACCTGTTGTATCACTACTCTTACATGCTGTTGCCCCTGTTTTAGTTGTATTTTCAATTCCAGTATGGTCATTTAAATATTTCGTTGCAGGATCAACTTGAAATGATTTTGAGGCCGGTTGATAACATACCCGTACTTCAACAGATGTTGTTGGAGATGAAGGTACATACGTCACCCAGACTTTATCTAATTGATTTTTATAAATTACACTAAAATTCGATTTCATCTCTCCTGCTGCTGCCATAGAAGAGATCGCTGTATTCATATTTGCGGCGTCAAGAAGTGTCGCACTAAACGCTGTCGATTGATCTGTCCACGGCATTTTGTTGGTTGTTGCATAATACCGTAGCACTGCTGTCTGGACTTGGTTTACCAAATCCCGTGTTCCCGTATCCGTTCCTTTTTTGAGCTGTTCAAATGGGTCAAGTGCTCCAATAAGACCAATGGCCAAAGCTCCCAACAAGGCGATAACGATAAGAAGCTCTACTAATGTAAATCCCTGCCTCGCCGGCAGGCAGGCTTTGCGAAAAGTTATTTTTCTCATGTTATCACCTCCTATCCTAAAAATATCTTCTACTATAACTGTACGGACTTATTTCCCCGATGTCAACTGTAATTCTATTTAAATTGTGCTGTCAAATTATATATTGGTGTAATAACCGACAGCACAATAAATCCAATACCAACTCCCAATACCACCATGATGATCGGCTCAATTGCCGTCGTTAAGCCCTTCACCATTTGTTCTGTTTCTGACTGGAAATAATTGGATAATTTAAGGAGCGTGTCATCGATCTTTCCTGTTTCCTCCCCAACTTTAAGCATTTGAGATACAATCGGAGGAAATTCTTTATGTGAGGCAAATGTGTCAGCCAGCTGAAAACCTTTTTCAACCCGTTTAGAAATATCTTCTATTGCGTTACGATACAGCACATTGTTTAAAGAGCTTTTTAATATTTTCAATGCATCTAAGATATGAATACCTGCTGATAAAAGCATAGCGAGTGTTCGGGTAAACTCAACAAGTATCGTCTTTTTTTGAAGTTCTCCAAATAAAGGAATTTTTAAAGCGATGGTGTCAATCGTATACACACCGATGTCTGTTTTTTTCCATCGAGAAAAGCCATACGATATTCCAGCTGCTATAAGAATAACAAGCCACCAATCATGGATAATAAAATTAGACAACGATATAAGCATCTGAGTCGTAACAGGAAGTTTTACGCCAAAATCCTTGTATAAATCCGTCAGTTTTGGCATAACAACAACCATCATAATGATAACAACCACTACCATGCCAATAACGATAATGGCTGGATAAATAAGCGCTCCAACAACTTTTCCCCGAAACTCGCGTTGAACTTCAAGCGTATCAGCGAGTTGTTCCAATACCTTATCGAGCATTCCCGAAGCTTCACCTGCTCGAATAAGAGAAATATAAATAGGCGTAAAATATTGCGGATATTTTGCTAAAGCATCGCCAAAATTTCCTCCTCCAACAATTACTCGTTCGATATCTGATAACACCTGTGCAAAGAGAGCATTTGTTGTCTGCGCATGAAGAATGTTCAATGAATCAGGAATAGAAAGACCAGCTGTCACCATTGTTGAAAGTTGTCTGGTAAAATTAACAATATCATTAAAACCGACTTTTTGGAGCTTATCAAACCTTGATGTAATAGATTTTTCACTCGTCTCTTTCAATGAAATAACGAAGAGTTGTTTTTCTTTCAGTAACTTTGATGCTTGATCTTCACTAGTCGCCTCAACAAGACCAATCGTTGGCTTTCCATTTGGAGAAATTGCTTTGTATTTAAAAAATCCCATGCTGATTACACCCTTTTTAATAATCGGCCAATATCTTCTGGTCTAAGTGCGTATGTTGTCGCTACGTCAATGCTAATTTTGCCGTCTTTTACTGCTTGAGCCAATGATGCCTCAAGTGTTGCCATTCCAAATTCAGCTGACGTTTGAATAACATTATCCAGTTGATGGGTTTTTCCTTCACGAATGATTGACTTCACCGCAGACGATCCTGTCATAATTTCAGCAACGGTCATTCTCCCGCCATTTAATGTCGGTACGAGACGCTGGGATACGACAGCTTCAAGCGCATTGGATAATTGCAATCTCACTTGTTCCTGCTGGTGTTCAGGAAATACATCAACAATACGATCAACTGTTTGACTTGCTGAATTGGTATGTAAGGTTGCAAATACCAAATGTCCGGTTTCCGCAATGGTGATAGCCGCAGCTATTGTTTCAAAATCACGCATTTCCCCGATAAGAACCACATCCGGATCTTCCCGGAGGACGCTTCGCAGCGCAACTGACCATGAATGGGTGTCTCCATGCATCTCGCGCTGGGAAATAATGGACATAGCCGGGGAATACATATATTCAATGGGATCCTCTATGGTAATAATATGCTCTGCCTTTGTTTGGTTAATGCGTTCAATCATAGCTGCAAGTGTTGTTGATTTTCCTTGACCTGTCGGACCGGTCACAAGAACAAGACCCTGACGAAGCTTAATAAATTCTGTGAGTATTAACGGGAGTCCTAATTCTTCAAGACTACGAATTTTTGTCGGGATGTATCGAAATGCACCTGCAACCGTATCGCGTTGAAGATAAATATTTACCCGAAAACGTCCTTGAGGAACAACGTAAGAAAAATCGAGTTCCTTATTGGTCAAAAATAATTCTTTTTGTTCACTCGAACATGTAGACAATAAGAGATCTTTCGCCATAACAGGTGTGAGAATTGCTTCTTTACTCACAGGCTGCAATTTCCCGGCAAGTCTCATCATCGGAGGATATCCGGATATGATATGAATATCCGATGCTTCCAACCTTGCTGCTTCTGCACACAATTCGTTCATGGTCATAAAAAACTCCTTTAATCCTGCGCAACGCGCAAAACTTCTTCTATTGATGTCATTCCTTCAAGTACCTTTAAATACCCATCTTGTTTCATCGTAATCATTCCTTCACTCACTGCTTGTGTTTCAATCTCCTGCATGGTTGCTCGTGACAAGGTAAGTTTGCTAATAGCATCTGAAATGGGGAACAGTTCAAATACCCCAATTCTTCCGCTGTAGCCACTTCCCACACATGTTGTACATTGCGTATTGCCATTTGTCCCTTTTCCTCGATAAAGCTTTATTTCGGATGTATTTGGAAATAAAGGTCCCAACACTGCTTTCATATCCTCAAGCACTTGTAGTTCAGGAACGTATTCTTCTTTACACGTTGGACAAACCTTGCGAGAAATCCTTTGACCAGCGACACAGTTAAGTGCTGAAGCAATTAAAAATGGCTCTGCTCCAAGATCAATAAGCCGAGGGATGGCTCCTGAGGCGTTATTCGTGTGTAACGTTGAAAATACCAAGTGACCAGTAAGAGCTGCCTGAACAGCGAGATCTGTTGTTTCTTTATCACGAATTTCTCCAACAAGTATAATGTTTGGATCCTGCCTAAGAAAAGATCGAAGTCCGGAGGCAAATGTTAATCCCGCTGCGGGATTAATTTGCACTTGATTCACTCCTGCTATTTGATATTCAACCGGATCTTCCAATGTCACAATATTAACCCGTGCGTTGTTAAGTTTATTTAAGACTGAATAGAGAGTTGTTGTTTTTCCTGATCCAGTTGGACCGGTAACAAGAATAATGCCGTGTGGACGAGCAATAGACGTTTCTAAATGCTTAATTGCTAACCCTCGAAGTCCAAGCTCTTGCAAGGTTGGGACTCCGCCTGATTTTTTAAGAAGTCTCATCACGATTTTTTCACCGTGAACCGTTGGAAGTGATGATACACGAAGATCAATCTCCTCCAAACCCATTTTGAAATTAAACCGTCCATCCTGAGGAATTCGTTTCTCATCAATTTTCATATCTCCGAGAATTTTGATACGGGAAATGACCGCTTCGTGAAGACGACGCGGCAAGAGCAACCGCTCTTGTAAAATTCCGTCAACGCGATACCGAACACGCGTTTCTGTTTCTTGTGGCTCAATATGAACATCTGATGCTTTAATTCTGATTGCTTGTTCAAGCACTGCTGATACAATCTGCGCAATTGGAGCTTCACGGATCACTTCATTTAAGTGTCCTGCTTCATAAGTTTTTATCTCGGATGGCGTTGATTCTTTGAGAGCTTTCGAAACATCCTCACCTAAATGCTGTGTATAGAGATTCTCTATCGATGAAATAATATCCTCTTTCACCGCCATGAACGATTTGATGGATTTGTCGGTTTTTTTCTCCAAAAAATCAATAACTTGTGCGTCCAACGGATCTGCCATGGCAACAGAAAGTGTATTAGTTGGTTCATCATACTCAAATGGAAGGAGTGTGTATTTTCGAGCAACCGCCTCTGGAATATAGTTGATAAACTCAGGCGAAAAAGCAACGCTTGAAAGCGCAACATAGGGGATATTATTAAGAGTTGCACGGGCTTTCAGAAGATCCTCTTCATTTACCAAATGCTGTTTAAGAAGCAGTGTCTCAATTTGGTCACCGGTATTAATTGCTTCCAGATACACCGCATCCGATTGTTCTTTCGTGATACGGTTTTCTTTTATTAATACGTCTAATAGTTCTTGTGTAGAGGCAGGCATATCACTACTTATTATTCATTCTTTTATGATATATTGCAAGAGCGTATGCATACATTTTATATTACAGGAGGAACTGCAAAAAATCGTTTAGAGTATATTGCGAATATTTGTACCGAACTTCACGTAAGCGCGTATGATGTGCATCATCTTATTCCAAAAGAAGAAGCACTGTCTATTGGCATAGCTGATATACGACCGTGGCAAAAAAACTTATTCCTAACCCCTTTATCGTCACCTTTTACTATTGGCATCATCCCTAACGCCGAACTTTTAACAACGGAAGCGCAAAATGCACTCCTGAAAACACTCGAGGAGCCGCCTAAACATACAAAAATTTATATAGAATCACAATCAAGTTCATCTCTTCTTCCCACTATTCTTTCGCGCTGTCAAATAATACAATTAACTACGAAGCCTGCGTCAAACGCGGCTTCGCAACCATCCCTTTCAACAATATTGCAACTCTGTGATACCCAACTTTCTATCGGAAAAAAAATTGCACTTCTTGACAGTGAAATATCAAATAAAGAAGAAGCAAGAGCTTGGATTGAACAAGCCATACACATACTCCACGCCAACCGTGACACCATATCTTCAACAATTTATCGGAATTTTATGCAACGATTATTACAAGCGTCGCAACATCTTGCCGCTAACGTTTCGTATAAACTTGCTATCGACAAAATTGTCTCTTTCTTATACAATTAATGATAGTTAAGCTTCTTATGTAAGCTTATTTTTTTCTTTGTTATCTTACAAAACACATGGCAAAATCAGACGCATATACCGGTGAGCAAATCGTTGTTTTAGAAGGGCTCGAGCCCGTACGAAAACGGCCGGCAATGTATATTGGAACTACTTCAATTGCGGGTGTTCACCACTGTTTAAATGAAATTATTGATAACTCTATTGACGAAGCCTTAGCAGGATTCGCCAAACACATTTGGATAACCTTAAATAAAGATGGATCCGCAACGGTAAAAGACGATGGACGGGGAATTCCTGTTGATAAAGTAGCAAAATACAATACGTCGGCTTTAGAAATAGTGATGACGAAACTTCACGCCGGAGGAAAATTTGAAGGAAAAGCATATAAAGTATCAGGCGGTCTTCATGGCGTTGGAGCATCGGTCGTCAATGCGCTTTCAACACTTCTTACGGTTCAAGTCCATAGAGACGGAAAAATATATGAACAATCATACAAACGCGGTAAACCAATAACGCCGGTAAAACCAATTGGAAAATCGAGTGACACAGGAACCATTACGACATTTTATCCTGACACTGATATTTTTAAGGAAGGAATAGAGCTTGACTTCAACACAGTAAAAAAGACAGTACGAGATCGGGCATATTTGGTTGCCAAAATTGCATTTCACCTCAAAGATGACCGAATCGGTGACTCTGCAACATTTTATTTTGAAGGCGGAATCGTATCGCTCGTCAAGGCACTCAACCGCAATAAAGAAACGCTTCACACACCAATATATATAACAAAAACCTCTGATGAATTAAGTTCAACAGTTGAAATAGCGATCCAATATAATGACAGTTTTTCTGAAACACTTGAATCCTATGTCAACGTCATTCCAACTCCTGAAGGAGGATCCCATTTAACAGGATTTCGCATGGCTCTCACGCGCGCCATCAATGATTATGCCAAAAAAATTGGTGTTACCAAAAGTGCTGATGACAATATCACCGGAGATGACACACGGGAAGGATTAACAGCAATTGTATATATGAAAATGTCCTCAACAAATTTACAGTTCGAAGGACAAACGAAAGGTAAACTGGGAAACGCCGAAGTTCAACCATTTGTCCAGGCTGCTGTCAAAGAAGGCCTTGATACATATTTTGAAGAAAACCCCGGGGACGCAAAATCAATTCTTGAAAAGGTATTCTTAGCAGCGAAAGCACGCCTTGCAGCAAAAGCTGCAAAAGATGCAATCATAAGAAAAGGAGCTCTTGAAGGAGCATCACTTCCGGGAAAATTAGCAGACTGCCAATCAAGAGACGCAACGCAATCAGAGCTTTTTATCGTTGAGGGAGATAGCGCAGGAGGAAGCGCAAAACAAGGACGGGATCGAAAATTCCAAGCAATTTTGCCTTTACGGGGAAAAATCCTTAACACCGAACGGGCACGGCTAGATAAAATTATAGAATTTGAAGAACTCAAGGCACTCGTTATCGCGCTTGGAATGGGAATAGCTGATAGTCTCAGCCCTGAAAAACTCCGCTATCATCGCGTGGTCATCATGACGGATGCTGATGTTGACGGCGAACACATCATGACGTTACTATTAACATTTTTCTATCGCCATTTACCCTACCTTGCGGAACACGGTCATTTGTATATCGCACAACCTCCCCTGTTTAAAATCAGTTTTGGAAAACAAACCTTTTATGCGTATTCAGACAATGAGCGTGATGCTATTCTCAAAAAACACGCAAGTGAGATAAAAGGACAGGCATCTATCCAGCGGTATAAGGGTTTGGGAGAAATGAACCCGGAACAATTGTGGGATACAACAATGAACCCGGATAACCGCATCATGCGCCAAGTAATAATTGCAGATATGGCGAGCGCCGACCAAGTATTTACGATGCTCATGGGTGATGAAGTAGCACCAAGGAAACGCTTCATCCAAACGCACGCCAAGTCAGCTACTTTGGATTTATAAAGGAGTTATATATAATAGGAAGGTTAAAAGAAAGGAATTATTTATGGACATTCAAGTCATTGCACTATTTACTGCCCCAATAACAGCGCTCATTGCTCTTGCCTACGGAGTATATCTATCTAAGCGAACACTCGCTGAAGATGAAGGTTCAGATAAGCTGAAAGCCATAGCCAAAGCCATTTCTGACGGAGCGATGGCATACCTAGCCAAACAATTCAAAGTAGTTCTTCCCATTATGCTCGTTCTGGCTGTTCTTCTTGCGTGGGGACTGGGAGTTGGAATAGCTGTTACCTTCCTATTAGGAGCAACATTCTCTGCTATCATCGGGTATTTTGGTATGTGGATAGCGGTGAAAGCAAACGTCCGAACTGCAAATAATGCGCTAAAAGGACTTAATCCAGCACTTCGAACCGCATTTGGAGCCGGAACTGTCAATGGAATGCTTGTTGTGGGATTGGGATTATTGGGCGTTTCTCTTATCTACATGTGGTCTTATTTTTCTTTTATTTCCCAAGGAGCAGACGCTGTCGCTAAAAGCGCAACGACTGTTCTTGTAGGCTATGGTTTTGGAGCAGCGCTTCTTGCCTTATTTATGCGGGTTGGGGGAGGAATATTTACCAAAGCAGCTGACGTCGGAGCAGATCTTGTTGGAAAAGTTGAAAAGGGGATTCCTGAAGATGATCCACGAAATCCGGCAACCATTGCCGATAACGTTGGAGACAATGTCGGAGACTGTGCCGGAATGGCAGCAGATGTATTTGAATCCTATGCATTAACAATCGTTGCAGCTATGATTTTGGGTGGAAGTATATTTGGCCTCAAAGGAGTAGTATTTCCTCTTCTTGCCCGGTCAGGTGCAATTTTAACGTCCATTCTCGGAACATTTTTTGTAAAAGCAAAAAATGATAAGGAAGATCCTATTAAACCGCTTATCCGCGGCTTTATGGTTTCAGCAATATCCGCGGCAGTTGTTTTCATGGGGCTTTCAATATACTTATTAAATGAACCTCGCGCGGGATACGCAGCAGTGGCAGGACTTATTGCGATGGGAGCTTTGCTTCTTATCACAAAATACTACACGGGTCCCGGTGAAAAACCAGTTGTGAGTATTGCAACAGCCTCCAGAACCGGCGCCGGAACGAATATCATTGCAGGACTTGGACTTGGCATGGAATCAACAACCATATCCGTGATTGTTGTAGCCGCAGCCATTTATACCGGATACCTGATTTTTGGATTTTATGGAATTTCACTGGTCGGTATGGGAATGCTCGCTACAACCGGTATCATCATGGCTCTTGATACCTTTGGTCCGATTGCCGATAACGCTCAGGGAATGGTAGAAATGGCAGGACTCAAAGGGAAAGCACCGGCAGTAACCAGCGGCCTTGATGCAGTAGGAAATACGACAAAGGCGTTAACAAAAGGGTTTGCGGTTGGATCAGCAGCAGTTGCAGCAAGCTCTCTCTTTGCAACGTATTTTGAAGCAACAGGCTTATCGACCATTAATATAGCAAATCCAAAAGTATTTGTTGGAGTCCTTCTCGGAGGAGCATTACCATTTTTGTTTAGCTCTCGCCTTATTAATTCAGTCGGACGCGCTGCATTTCAGGTAGTAGAAGAAGTGCGGAGACAATTTAGAGAAATCAAGGGCATTATGGAAGGGAAAGCGCTTCCTGATTATTCGAAAGTTGTAGCAATCGTAACGGAAGCAGCACAAAAAGAACTCGTTATTCCTGCTGCAATTGTCGTTATATCACCTATTTTAGCAGGAGCATTAGGAGCGGAAGCGCTCGGTGGATTTTTAGGGGGTGTTGTTATAGTCGGACTTATGCTTGCATTTTTTATGTGTAATACCGGTGGAGCGTGGGACAATGCAAAAAAATACGTTGAAGATGGAAATTTTGGAGGAAAGGGAAGTGACACACATAAAGCAGCAGTTGTCGGAGACACAGTGGGGGATCCGCTCAAAGATACTGCAGGACCCGCACTCAATCCAATGATGAAAATTGTACAAGTCGTGGCACTACTCATTGCTCCACTTGTCATTCAATTTGTTGGAAAATAATCCGCCAGCTGGCGGAATGAATATGAATATAGGAAAAATCATCCAATCTGAAATCGTGACAGAAATGCAGAAGTCATATCTTGACTATGCTATGTCTGTCATCGTATCCCGAGCGCTCCCAGATGTCCGTGACGGCATGAAACCAGTACACCGCAGGATTTTGTACGCAATGCACACAACGGGACTGGCACATAGTTCAAAATATAAAAAAAGCGCATCTGTTGTCGGAGAAGTCTTGGGAAAATATCATCCACATGGAGATTCTTCCGTCTACGAAGCACTTGTCCGGCTTGCTCAGACCTTTTCTATGCGATACCCGCTCGTTGACGGCCAAGGAAACTTCGGCTCTATTGACGGAGATCCGCCAGCTGCCATGCGGTACACCGAGTGCAGATTATCAGCTATTTCATCTGAAATGCTGTTTGATATAGAAAAAGACACAGTTGATTTCATACCAAACTTTGACGCATCAACAAAAGAACCAGTCTATTTACCGGCAAAACTCCCGAATTTGCTCCTCATGGGATCAGAAGGTATTGCTGTCGGCATGGCAACAAAAATTCCTCCTCATAATTTGACGGAAATCGTTGATGCACTTGTTCACATGATTGGAAAAATTACCATTGTAAAAGGAGAAAAAAATAGTCATGCAACGCCTGAGTATTCCTTTAATACAACGCTTGATGAACTCATGGGGTATGTTCAGGGACCGGATTTCCCAACCGCAGGAGCCATTTATGACATAAACGAAATCAAACTCGCATACGGAACAGGAAAAGGTAAAATCATCATGCGAGGAAAAGCTGAGATTGAAGAAATCGGGCAGGGAAAATCAGCAATTTCCATAACAGAGCTTCCATACCAAGTAAACAAAGCAAATCTTGTTATCAAAATCGCGGATCTTGTAAAAGACAAAAAAATCGATGGGATTTCAGATCTTCGTGATGAATCAGACCGACATGGTATCCGGGTTGTTGTGGAACTGAAGCGTGACGCACATCCAAAACAGGTACTCAATAACTTATACAAATACACTGATCTTCAAACAACATTTCCGGTAAACATGGTTGCATTGGTAGATAATACACCACAAACGTGTACTCTCAAATTAGTTCTTGAAGAATATTTGAAGCACCGCCAATTTGTTATTAGGAGACGGAGCGAATTTGAACTGGCGGAAGCAAAAAAACGCGAACACATCCTGGAAGGATTAAAAATTGCGGTTGATCATATTGATGAAGTCATCTCAATCATCAAAAAAAGCAAAGACGCAGATGAAGCAAAAATAAAATTGATGGCTCGGTTTAAACTCACCGAGATTCAAACAATAGCAATTTTGGACATGCAACTTCGAAAACTTGCGGCTCTTGAGCGGGAAAAGATTGAAGACGAACTTGCCATGATTAAGGAAACAATTACCTATCTTAACGATCTATTGGAACACCCGGAAAAAATATTTAAGGTGATTAAAGATGAGCTGATCAAACTCAAAGAAAAATACGGTGACAATAGAAGGACAAAAGTCTACAAAAACAAAGTCGGAGAATTTAGCGAAGAACAGCTCATTCCTAATGAAGATACCATTATCACTATGAGCCAGTCCGGATATATCAAACGCGTTCCGCCCACGTCTTTTAAAACGCAGGAACGAGGCGGAAAAGGCGTCATTGGCATGACAACGAAAGAAGAGGACACGATTGATATGGTGGTGTCTGCCAAAACTCATGACAATCTATTGTTTTTTACGGAAAAAGGCAAAGTCTATCAAGTCCGCGCATGGGATTTACCGGAGGCCAGCCGTCAGGCAAAAGGTCAGGCAGTCGTCAATGTCATCAACATTGAATCCCAAGAAAAAGTTACTTCCATGCTTGCGTACACTCTTGACTCCAAACAACAAAAAGAAATTGGTGTGAAGTTCATTGTCATGGCGACCAAAAAAGGCGTCATCAAAAAAAGCAAACTCACAGAATATGAAAACATTAGACGTAATGGACTGGTCGCCATTAAACTCGATGCAGGCGATGAGCTGGAATGGGTAAAACTCACCGGCGGATCTGATGAAATACTCATGGTATCCCATGAAGGAAAATCCATCCGCTTTAGTGGAGAAGAAGTCCGGGGAACTGGACGTGACACTATGGGCGTACGAGGAATACTTCTCAAAGGCAGTGACTATCTCGTCAGCATGGATGTGATCACCAAAGAAAATAAATCCCATGATTTCCTCACAATTATGGAAAAAGGAATTGGTAAAAAAACAGCGATAGTTGGATTTCCAAAACAACGAAGAGGGGGTCAGGGAGTAAAAGTAGCAGATGTGAAAGACAAAACAGGAAAAGTTATTGTATCGCAAATTATTCCAACGGAAACAGAAGGACTCATCATCACCTCGACCAAAGGACAAGTGGTCAAACTCCCTATTGGATCAATCCCACGTCTCGGCCGCGCAACAAGTGGCGTCATCCTGATGCGCTTTACCGACAAATCCGACACCGTCGCCGCCGCAACGTGTTTAACGAAATAACGTAAATTATTACTACAACAAATCTCCACGTACGCTGAAAAATGTTGGGGTAGATTAATAAAATAATAAATCGGTTTAAGAATTTGCTATACTACGAGTATATGAAAACTACTATCCTTTCCCTTATCGTATTTTTTGTTTCCCTGTTTCTCTATACAAAATTCGCTGGGCCGATACCATTTAGTATCACCAACGTCACCAGCAACAAATCAGAGACGTTCACCGTAACGGGTGAGGGAAAAGTTTCTGTGAAACCTGATATCGCAACGGTCAATGTCGGAGTACAAGCAACAGGAACAACCGTCAAAGAGGTGCAAGATAATCTCAATAAAAATATCAACGCAGTATCAGCGGCGGTTAAACAACTTGGTGTTGATGAAAAAGATATTAAAACCAGTAACTACAATATGTATCCAACCTATGACTATACGTCAAATCGTCAACGAATCACTGGTTACCAAGCATCAAGTAACCTTACGATAAAAGTCCGTGATATAGAAAAAGCAAATAGTGTTGTGGACGGCGCAACCGGTGCAGGAGCAAATACTGTGGGAGGCATCAGTTTTGATGTTGATGACAAAACCAAAGCAGAAGACGAAGCACGAAAACTCGCTGTAGGGGACGCAAAATCAAAAGCTCAGCTTGCAGCAAAAACAGCAGGATTTACCTTAGGAAAAATCATTAACTACCAAGAATCAACCGGAGGAAATCGCATCATACCCATGTATGCAAAGGCAGAAACAGGTCTTGGAGGCGCCACAGCACCAACACAACTGGAAACGGGCTCAACAGATATTACGCTTAATGTAACCCTCAGTTACGAGGTAAAGTAACCTATAATTTGAAGCTAATTTTTGCCTCTTGAAGGCTATAGTTTATCGCTGTAGAATAGTCCATACACCGAGTCTATACGAAGGAATTCCTATGGGAAGAAGTAAGGCTAAAGCTATTCAACAACCAGATAGTCATACCTGTGGTCCTGCTGCACTCAAAGTCGCACTCTCAATCTTAAGCGTCAAAAAGTCCCTTATAGGCCTTATTGAACTATGCAAAACTAATCGTAACGGAACAACAACAAAAAAACTCATTCATGCCATTAATAGCTTAGGATTTTCCGTTCTTGCCGTTGAATATGCAACGCTCAAACATTTGCAAAGTGCATTAAAATATCCACCAAATGATATACGGGCCGTGATGGTTTCGTATTTATACGATCTCAATGAAAAAGAGGAACCCCATCCGGACTCCGGTCATTGGGCAGTCGTCTCATCATTTGCTGCCAGCAAAAATAGAATCGTGCTTTTAGATACGTCTTCTGCTAAGCGAAAGTCCTATGCATGGCAGGACTTTCGAGACCGATGGTTTGACTTTGATTTAAAACGGAAAAAAACATCCAAACGGGGAACGCATTTTAAACTTGTCCGCCACTGGCAACCACAGCTCATGCTGGTTATTTCCAAAAATCCGGAAAGTCTCCCGAAGTTTGATATCGCTACTTCAAAAGTCTTTACCCCTTCCACCGTCTAAGGGAAGACTCAATAATCTCCCACACAAAATCAGAAAACGTCATACCAACTGCTTTGTAGGAAACGGTCATGCCATACAAGGGGTCATCAGAGAGTCCGGGGTTGGCGTTTGCTTCTAAAATCATAAACTCACCTTTGTCATTTAACCGCACATCAATGCGAGTAAAATCAGTAAAACCAAACGCATGAAATACCTGTTTACAAATGGGTTCAAATGTTTGCATTTGCTCGTCAGTCAACTTCGCCAGTGCCATTCCTGACGTATGGAAATCCGGAGATCTATCGACCCACCGACTTTCATAGGAAAGCATGGCGTTTGTCCCTTTAACTTTGTACGTCACTTCCGCTGGAGGAAGCATCGTCAGTCCTGTTTCTTTTTCCAGAAGCGTAATTTGAAATTCACGTCCGGACACAAACTCTTCAGCTATCACTGGCTCGTGGTACGTTATAAGCTGTTTACCAACCAGTATTATAAGTTCTTCACGGCTATGTACTATAGACGTTTTTCCGAGACCGATACTGCAATGTTCTTTCGCAAGCTTCACAATCACCGGATACACAAAATCTTTTTGAACTTCTTCCCGCCCGGAAATAAATAATTGCCAGCGGGGAGTGGGTAGACCGAAAGCATCGAACTGTTTTTTCATTACAATTTTATCCACCCCTAACTCAAAAGCCTTTCGGGAAGCCCCGGTAAATGGAATACCGATTGATTCCAACACATCCATCGCTTGTAAACTTAACGGTAAATCCAATCCGGTCCAGTCAATAAGGTTCACGATGCAATCTGCATCAATTTCACGGATTGTTTTCTCAATAGCATCTTCAGAAAGCCCAATAAGAATAGGCGTTGATCCTTTATCATGAATTGCCTGCGCTACTTCCTGCGCTGATTCAATCGTATCCTCATCTGTTTCGATAAAAGCACTTGCTTTGGCTCGACGCGTTGGTAATGTATACAAAATTGCTATGTTCATATTCTTTTTTTGTCATGCTGAATTCATTTCAGCATCCAGTTCTCTGATCTATCCGTGGATCCTGAAACAAGTTCAGGATGACAAATTCCTACGATGAAATTTTTCATGCACAGCCCGAAGCTGCGGATTAGTTACATGCGTATAAATTTGTGTTGTTGAAATATTTTTGTGCCCCAGCATTTCTTGTATTGACCTAAGATCAGCGCCATTGGACAATAAATCTGTGGCGTAGGAATGGCGGATCCCATGTGGACTAATTTTGATAGGAAGCCTGGCTTTCCGTACATATTTTTCAACCAACCGTTCAATGCTCCGAGCGGACAACCGTAAACTCTCTCCGTTTTTATCGTCTTCGTCCGGCTTTTTCCCTGAGTATCGGATAAACAACGGTCTCAAATCATCATCTCTAGTTTTTAGATACCTGCTAATCCACTCAACGGCCCCGTCGGATAAAAAGACTAACCGAGCACGCCTGCCTTTCCCAATCACGCCAAATTCTTTCCGTTCCAAATTGATCTGGTCGCGGTCTAACTTCACAAGCTCTGATACACGAAGACCGGTTGAAAACAATGTTTCTAAAATAGCCTTGTCCCGCATGCCCTCATTGGTTGAAATTTCGGGCTGATTGAGAAGCCTGTCAATTTGTTCCCGCTCCAAAAACTTAATCGACCTACTTTCCGCCTTCGGCAAATCAATTTTATCTGCTGATACCGTCACCACATCCCGTTTCGTGCAGTATTTCAAAAATGATCGGATGGCAATCAAATGATAGTTTTGTGTTACACGCTTTAAACTCATGTCGTGTGCATCCACAAAGCGGGATAGATACAAACGATACTGACGAATAGAATCAGACGTCACCGCAGAAACAGAAAGTTGTTCTTTAGAACCCGCTAGGGGAGTGGTAACCAAAAAATCCAAAAACCGGTTCAAATAGTGGGCATAATTACGAATCGTCAACGGTGAAACATTGCGCTCAATTTCCAAATATTCCAAAAATTCATTAATAAGCTGCGCAAGATTCATAAAAAAGGAATATACATCCTTACATCAATAATGTGCGACGTTAACCATTTCGTCAAGAAGCAGTTTTGTTTTGTGTCATTGCGATGATAGTAATGGGATTGCTTCTCCGCCAGCTGGCGGATCGCAATGACACCGTCTCCTCTTGACGTGCTGCTATCTAAGCCTCTGTACTGACCTAGAAAGCGCGGGGACACCCCAAACCGGGATTATATTCAGAGACTTCAAGGGCTTGGGGAAATGATAGCGAAATCTAATCAAAAGTAAAGAGGAAAAGAGAAACGAAAATAAATAAATATATAAGAAAATTGGGAAACAACATTGAACCCCCAAATACCACTTCTCCCAAACCCGTGGCTATAACACGTCGTAAAAGTATTATTGTACGACATATAGCTAGTAGCTACCCAGTGGAACACGGCCTAGGGAGTGACAGTGTTTCTTCTTCTATAACACCATCCTTCCCGTGCACTGCTATCATCACATCTTGTGTAGCGACACTGCATGCGGTTTAGGCATACAGTAAGAAACTCTCAATAACACCACAGAGAAGACTTGTTCGGGTCTTTTATGTTTTCAAGTTAGCGCGTATTAATGCTCTAAACTTATTATTTCAAGGCTAAATTTATTTATTTATATAATACAGTTTTAAACGAGAATAGAGCGTAACAATAAGCTATCTTTCATTATTTGAGGCCACTTTCACTCCCTATATATGGTAGCGTTATCTAGCACTCAAAGAACACTAGAGCTTATGGCTAGAGCGTGAAAAGTAGCTTATAGTATCGTGAAATTAATTATCCACATTAGTGGATCAAACTATATCATGCCCCACTTCCCTGTCTCCTGCTTCCAGGTAATCAAATTCCTCGCCAACGTGTTGTTAATAGTGCAGCTAAAAAGACAATAACACAGACAGAAACAAATTCAATAATAGTTTTCTTATAGAGCTTTTGTGAGAGATACTCTTGAGCCATGCCAACCGTACTATACAGTACCGACGAGAGAAGAAGAGCGATCATCGTTGTAGGCATTGGCCACAGAGAAAACGCCCATGCAAGTTGAGCGAGCACCAGTGCGAGCGAAATACTAATTGCTACCACTCTCCCACTCGCCTTCTCCGTGAGCTCCACACTCCATAATGCCGGGAAAATATGTAACCAGCTAATGCTGCCAATAAAAAGGGAATTAAATAGTGGATAGGATCGAAATGATAATATCGTTAATACGAATAAGTAGTACGTCAAAATCGTGAGGAGAAACCCAACAGAACGTGCCGCACGAAGAAGCGCAATCGTTCTATCTGCTGCGACATTGTAAATATTTTGCGTGAGAAGATATCCATACAACCCCACAGCATACAAAAACGCAACAGGAATCCGCGTGAGCCACCGAGCGGGAAGCAAAAAATAAAATAAGGCTACTGCTGCGCTGTAAAGCGTAATAGGAATAAGCAAAGTAAACCATTCAACTCCTTTTAGGTCCTTCCGCAATCCAAAAGCTGAACCGATATAGGTAATCGCTGCAAGAAGAACGACAAGTGGGTAGCGAATATACTCAACTGATATGAGTTGGGTAAGCATGAGAATAAGTGTTAAACAAAATGTGATGAGAATAAATTGCTGACGCTTCGATAGTTCAATGTGACGTTCCCACCGAATCCACCGTTTCTTCATCCACACTGGAATAGTAATAGAAGGCAATCTCATATATGTTTTTATTGTACTTCCTACCTTGACATTTCTCAAGAATTGGATAGACTACCTTGATATGAGTCAACCCTCTTTAAAAGACCACGCCATCCTTCTTGCGCTAGGGCAGAACTGGAAAGAAGCGATACGAATCAATCTCCAAATCATTAAGGAAGAAAAAACAAATATCGATGCGTACAATCGACTCGGATACGCGTACATGAAAAATGGACAACCCATCAAATCCAAAGAGATATTTACGAAAGTGTTGAAATTAGACCCATACAATCAAATTGCACAAAAAAATCTTAAAAAGATTAGCCTTTTGAAAAAAGGCAGCATCACTATCTCTTCGTGTGAAGATATCTCTCCCCTCTTATTTCTTGAAGAACCGGGGAAAACAAAAATGGTTGACTGCATCAATACCGCACCCATGAACGCTCTTTCCATTCTCACCTGTGGTCAAAAAATCCAACTGGTAACCAAAAAATACAGCATTGAAGTGAGAGACATGCAAAATAAATATATCGGCGCGATCCCTGATGATCTCGCATTTCGACTTCTTAAACTCATGAACGCCGGGAATGAATACGCAGTGTTCGTGAAAGGGGTGTCAAAAAATTGCGTCTCAATATTTATCAGAGAGACAAAACGAGGTAAAAAATTGATCAATCAACCATCATTTATTGGAACAACCAACTATATGCCATACCAACGAGGAGGAAGTGAAGAGAAAAAAATCAAACTCGCTTCAGAAGATGAAGATACAGATCTCCCACCAGCAAGTGATGAAGAAAATTAAAAGGGAAGATAGCGTTTTTCAAAAAGTTTTCCCAGTCGAAGTAGCACATCTCCACGCATGGATTCCGTTGTTTCACTAAGGCTACAATCATACAGCGAGTGAATAACGCTCACTGTTATTGATTGCAAACGTTCTTTAGAACCTTTCAGCTCACAAAGTCCATCGTACAAAACATCATCATTTCCAACAAAGACAACATATCCGCCTATATGCTCAAGAACCCGAGCCACGCGAGATCCAATTCCCAGCATCGACGTTGTGTTATAAATAGCAAGTCGAATAGATTCCTTGCGAAGTTCAACAGACTCAAGCATATTACTCAAGATACCATCATACATTTTTGGGTCAAATTGTATCGCTATCGAACCATCAGGCACCGAAACATTTGATCCAATAGAACGTGACCGAAAATCAAACACACGTGCCGAACGTGCATCAATAGCGCGAGTTGCCATCCATATCCGAACCATATCAACTGGCGTAAGAGATGAGGATCGAAAAACAATTGACTTTGCAAGTGCAAGAAAAGAGAATTGGTTTGTTACAAACTGTACTACTTCTTCATTTGTAATCCCAACTACCTGGTCGTGCACACTATACCATTGGGTTGGAACTGCAAAATTCTCCACAATAGTTGGAAGAAACAAACTGCCATGTCGTTTTTCAAGCGTATCTAATTTCCATAAGGATGCGAGGCTATATGAGCCATATCCATGAAGCGCTTCTACCCGCATATCAGACGGAATAGTCAAAATAATATACTGTGAACGGTTTGGCTCCCAACTCACAATCACCGTTGGACTTCCAACATAAACAATTGAATTTCTTATTGGTGCAATAGGCGTTCGCCACCAGGTAGTGAGGAAAACTGTAACAAAAACAATGGCAAATATCACAATTAATCTTCTTACCATTCTTTTTTTCCTTTTTTGATAATTTCAACTTGCGGAAGCTGCCATGCGTTAGTTCCCATTTGATTCTGTGCTTTTTTCTCAAGAATGGATTTCTTTATCTTTTTCTTTTCATGCGTACGAAAATCACTGAATCCCATATGCGTTACCTCCTTTCTCTATTATATCCTGAAATGTGCCATTTCTAATAGCATCTCGAATTTCAAAAACCAATCGGTTGACAAAAAAAACATTATGAATCGTAGCCAGTCGATAGCCTAATAGTTCCCGAACACGAAAAAGATGATGTAGATACGCCCTGGAATAGTTCTTGCAGGTATAACAATCACATTCGGTATCTATTGGCTTTATATCTTCCACATAATCATGTTTGGTTATATCTATTTCCCATTTGTTGATTTGTTTATTTGTTGATTGGATTATTTGTTTATTCCCGACTAAGAGAATTTCCATTCTCGCCAGTCGGGTGGGCTGTACGCAGTCAAACGTATCTATCCCATGCGCAACCAGTGTAAAAATATCATCTATTTCACCAACGCCCAGCAAATGCCGCGGTTTATCAGCCAGAAGAAGTGGCGTCACCCAAGAAAGAACGTTCTGCATTTCTTTTTTGCTTTCCCCCACTGATACTCCACCAATAGCAAACCCATCAAACGGCAAACTGGTAATAAATTTTGCTGATTCTTTCCTCAAATCTTCAAACACACTCCCCTGAATTGATCCATAGAGTGCCTGATACGGTTTTTTCGTAGCCGTTAATTTTTTATGAGCTTCAAAACTTCGTTTGGCCCACGCATGTGTCCGTTTCATTGATTTTTCCGCCTGAATTTTGGAGACCGAATATGGCGTGCAGTCATCAAATGCGATATGGATATCAGCTCCAAGAAGCCATTGATAATCCATTGAATTTTCCGGGGTAAATACATATTCTTTACCGTCCCAATGTGATTTAAACGTGACCCCGTCATCAGAAATCCGCACTAAACTTGCTTCTCCCTCACCATTCTCATTTTTGCGAGCAAACCGTTTCGCGCCAAGAGAAAACACCTGAAATCCACCGCTATCGGTAATAAGCGGCTTATCCCAATGCATAAATTGATGAAGACCACCAGATTTCTTTATTACCTCCATTCCTGGTCTAAGTACCATGTGATAGGTATTAACAAAAAATAAATCCGTTCCGGAAGCAGTAATTTCCTCTGAAGTAAGCGACTTGACTGTTGCCTGCGTACCAACTGGTACAAACGCCGGCGTTTCTATATCCCCATGCGGCGTATGAATCACTCCCGTGCGAGCTTTTGTCTTTTTGTCCTGATGAATTAATTTGAAGCTAAAATCCCCCATACAGCCCATTGTACCACGCCATTAGTTGACAAGGCAGAGAGAGAGAGGTAAACTCCAAATCAAATATGTGTCCATCAGAAGCAAAAATTTTTTATCTCGATGATGATAGTTCTAGTATAGCCACAAAAAAGGAATTTCTAGAAGACGCAGGTCATTCAGTTCCTCTTATCGCCCATACAAAAAAGGAAGCCATGGAGGCAATTGATAAGTTTGAAGAATATGATATAAACGTTGCTGTTCTTGATAGAAATTTAGATCCCAATGACTACCATAATGTTGACGGAGAATCGGTCGCTAGAGAAATACGGAAAACCCATCCGAAAGTCATCATTATTGGCAATTCAAAGAATGGAATTATCTGTTCCGATTTCAATAATTATTCAAAAAGCGCTACTGATCTTGTAAGAATTGTTACTGAAGCATGATACAATTTACCACTGCCTGATTCCCCATCAAACGCTGATATCTTATAGCAAATGTGGTGTTTTTCGTATGCACGTGCATTGCAAATATACTACTTTCACTTGAAGATTTTTGGTTCGAGTTTTTTGGCTTCGTTTAGATAGAAATCAATCATCTTTTGCTTATCAAAGGGAACAAGCATGGTTGGAAAATCCGTCAGGTCAGTAACTTTTGTAAAATGACGTACAATCTCCAAATCAGAAATTGAGATCCCGAATTTATCTGTCACACGGGATAACAGCTGTTCTAAATAATACCCTTCTTTCTCGAGACAAAAATACAAATCTATAAAGTCTCTAATTTTCCCCCTCCCCATGATTGTATACAATTTATTGACTGCTATATCATACAAGCTATCAATACGAAGTTTTCCAAACAGTATCCCTTGTTCTACCGCTGGAAAATCATATTCATTAAAATCTACTTTCAATTCGCCGCCATCAGCAAATGTGAGCGAATACATAAAAAGTCCTGAAATATGATGTTTATCTACGTTTGTAATTTCAAGAGGTACACGAAGGTGATTGATGAATGCATCGATTTTTACATCATTCACTTGGCTTCGTGTAAAAAAATCCAAATCATCGGATAAACGGTGATGAAGATAAAACTCAGTAAGAGCCGTGCCTCCGGTAAAATAATACCATTGCGTTATTTCATCATCCGTCTTGACTTGTTCCAAGACGGCTGACTGATGGGAAGTGAGGGTGGTGTTCCCCATAATAAAAATGAGACTGCCCGTTGAGTTTCCGGATCAATCTCTTCCTTAATCTCCGGCCAGTAGCGCTTGACTTCTTCACGATCCAACCGTTCACCCTGCATATCGTAATTAAGCATCTGAACAATCCGCCACTTTTTGTATTTTACCGGATCAAAACGTTTCATTTCTTTTTCATCAATATGCGACCAATTGTACATATACTATTAGTATACCATGTTTTTATCCCATCCCATGTTCAATTTTCAAACGTTGTAACTTCCCTGGGATATCCTCTTCAGGAACTCCATACTTACGGAATAGTTTTGTTGTTATTGAAATTGCCGCTTCAAACTCCGGCTGAATGATATGCGCAACATGCAACGTTTTAAGCCTGATCTGATCTTCCTCATGATGCGTCCTGCAAAGAATCGTAATATGTTTGTTTAACGTTTGCGCATTGGCTATCACCATCTCTTGGGTATGCCGATCTGGAATTGCCACGACTAATAATTTTGCGTAGTCTACTTCCGCATGATCAAGTACTTCAATATCAGCTGGATCTCCATATAATACAGGAATTCCTTTTTCTCGAAGCTCTCTGGTTGTTGTTTCATTGTAGTCAACAACAAGAAACGGAATAGTTGCCATTTGAAGCGCGCGACCGATATACTTCCCTACACGTCCATACCCGCAAATAACCACGTGATCGCGAAGCGTTGGATTAGCAGTATACAATGCCTCTTCTTTTCTATCCGGAAATATCTTCGGGAACCACCGTCTGGTTTTCTCTCTCATCCAGTAATATAACCCATGTCCCTGCGAAGACATCGGGGCGCTCACCATAATGGTTGTAAATACTAATGCAACCAGAAGCGCGTATTGCTGTTCGCTTATGGCTCCAATTGCAAATCCTTCCTTGGCAATAATAAAACCAAATTCACTCATTTGAGAAAGCCCGACAGCTACCAAAAACGCTGTTTTCCGATGGTACCCAACAAAACGGGAGATGAGATAGATAATAACCATCTTCACCGTGAGTATCCCTACGGTAGCAACAAGAAGCGTTGGCACAATGGGAGTAAGGAGTGAAATCGGAAGTGCCATACCAAGCGATACAAAAAAAACAACAGCAAACAAATCCCGAAGTGGTCTGATTTCAGAAAAAATTGTATGATTTTGAGAAGTTTCCGATACAATAAGACCGGCAATAAATGCACCAAGAGCCGCTGACAGTCCAACACCATAAGCAATAGAAGCGGATAAAAAGACAAGCGCAATGACCGTCAAAAGAAACAGTTCTCTACTTCCAAACCGAGCCACTGCTTGAACAATCCACGGAACGCCAATTTTCCCAAGAAATATAACTCCCCCAATAGCTATACTTGCTTTGACAATATTAATTAAGGTAATACTTACGGTTGCAACAATTGATGAAGCACCAGAAAGATAGATAGAGCTAAGCGCCGGAAGAAGCATCATAATAGGAATCACTGCCAAATCCTGCACCACGCACCATCCTGTCATTACTTCGCCAGGAATAGTCTCTTTCTCTCCCCGTTCGGTAAGCATCCTCACCACAACGGCTGTTGAAGACAGGGCGCTAGCGACTGCAATAAAAAGAGCCGGTAAAAACGCATACCCAAACCACGAAAAAAGAGGGAGAAATACAAAAAATGAAATAAGGATCTGTAACGTCGCTGCCCAGGATACTGTCTTTAGTATTTTTTTCAACCGCTCAAATGAAAATTCAACTCCAAGGGTAAACAAAAGAAGCGTCACACCCACTTCCGCTATCTGATTAATAAGCCCCTTATCAATTGATTTCGAAAATATATTTCCAACAAAAACCCCAACAGCAATATATCCAATAATTGCCGGCTGGCGTAATTTTTTAGCAACGAGCCCACCAATGATTGCTGAAAGAAATACCAGAAGCAGAGTGGTAAAGAGTGTCATAATATCTCCCTTGTCATGCTGAATTCATTTCAGCATCCAGTCTTCCGATATTCCCGTGGATCCCGAAACAAGTTCGGGATGACAAGCGTTACAAATACTACTTATATCATCCGGTATCGGGGCAATTATTTCAATAGCAACACCTGTGGTTGGATGCATACACACCAATTTCCACGCATGAAGCATAACCCGCGTTGCCCACGTGCGATCATTCCTACTCGTTTTACGTCCTGCATATAAATAATCACCTAATAATGGATGATTTAGGTATTTCATATGAACTCTGATTTGATGCGTTCGTCCTGTCTCTGGATAAAGTTCAACAAAAGAAAACGGCGTGCCGTCTTTGGTAAACAATTTACGAACCGTATATCGTGTAACCGACTCTTTTCCACCAGGTACGATTCCGAACCGCTCCCGATTCCATGGAAGTCGTCCGACCGGTGCACGGATTTCTCCTTTTTCAGGTTTTAGTTCTCCATGCACAATGGCAAGATATGTTTTTTTAACAATCCGTTCCTTAAACTGCCGCTGAAGTTCAACGAAACTTTCGGAAGTTTTAGCAATAAGAAGTATGCCCGAGGTTTCTTTATCAATTCTGTGCACTATCCCCGCCCGATTCACAAACTCTTGTTCTTGTTCACTATGAACTATAAACTGTGAACTATGAACTTTTTCCTCAGCCCACTCCTGTACTGTTTCGCCTTTTACCGATTCTGCGCGATTGACCACAATTCCCGGGGGCTTGTTAATTGCAAGCATTACATCATCTTCAAAAAGAATTTGAGGATTCATCGCTTTTTGGTGTCTTCACAGGACTTACAAAGTGTTGCCATAGGTAGCACACTCAGACGGTCCGTATCAATCATTTCCTGACAAGCAGTGCAATATCCGTACGTTCCATCTCCGATACGGACAAGCGCATCATCAATAGCAACTACTTTTGCCTTTACTTCATCAACCATGGCTGCAAATCGGTCATGAGAAGATTCTTCACTTGCCTCGGTATCAGACGCAGCATTATCAATCCCTCGATCCGGATCCGTAAACGGATCCTGTTTGGAAAGTTCATCAATTCGGGCAACAAGCGCCTTTTTTTCTTCCTCAAGATGAACGCGAATATTACTAAGAATGTCGCTTGGAAAACTTACCATAAATTATTCCTCCTAGTCGGCTGAGTTTTTCTTTGCCTCCTCCACGAACATAAAAAGCGCCAATTGCCTGTCCTATGATTCCCACATATACCCATTGATTGACGCTCAGACTTCCCCAGTATACATCAGATTCGACAAAAAATTCAAATAGAAACATTGCAGTTGCAAATAACAGAAAGAATACTATTGAAGTTTTGATCGTCCGAAAGTGCCAACAGATAAAAATAATCACTGCCATACCCAAAATTTCATACAGTTGTATAGGATGACGTGTTCCAATATGCCCAATGTATCTCACTGCCCATGGCAGCGTTGTAATTTTCCCTACGACTGATCCATCAAGAAAAGATCCAATAGAGGCAATTAAAAAACTCCAAGAGAGTGCATGAGTGAGTCCATCTAAAATATATGCAATGCGCACCTTGTATCGCAGTCCTAACAGTATGGAAACAATAACTCCTCCAATAAGCGCTCCGGTAAAAGATAGTCCTGGTTGCACCCATAACGCAACCACTTTCAACCACCCATCAGAAAAGAGCGGTATATGAGTACCTACATAAAAAGCTCTTGAGACAAAGAAAGATACTATCGTCGTGTAAAACATGATGTCAAATATCGTATCTTCCTTCACTGCAAGATTTCGAAGATATCTCCAAAAAAAGAATGACCATACGCACCACGCAAGGATAAGGAAAATACTAAAGCTATACAGATGAAATGACCCGATAGAAAATAAAACTGGTAGCATATATGTAACTATAGTACAATAATAAAACCTATGATGGCAACAGCTCATACACTCGTAGCCGGCGCAATTGCCTTTAGCGTAAGAGACCCCATTCTCGCACCAACCCTTGCTCTTGCATCGCATTTTTTTTTGGATAGCATCCCCCACTGGGACTTTGGCGCTGATTGGAGAAAACGAACAAAGGCAGTAACTGGCGCCTTTGCTAGTATTGATACAGTATTGGGACTGTCCCTCGCATATCTTCTGTTTGGAAAAATAACACACCCTTCGGTACTGATCCCCTCACTACTATTCTCCCTTATTCCGGATTGGATAGAAGCACCCTGGTATATATTTTTCGCCAATCCAAAACGAATAGGTCCAAAACCAAATGCAACAATTCTGGAAAAAATATGTTACAGTTTTTATAAGCTCACGAATTTTGCCCATTCAAAAGCGCCGTTTCCAAGGGGAGTCATCACGCAACTCATCACCGTCCTCTTTTTCCTTCTGCTGCTTCTAAGATAAATGAAAGTAGCGTACGAACACCAAATCCTGTGCCACCATACGGCGTGAGTGTCATATCTTTTTCAGCAAACGCGGGGCCGGCAATATCGATATGCGCCCAAGGAGAGTTTTTCGGAGCAAATTCTTTCAAAAACAACGCACCGTTGATTGCTCCGCCGTATTTCGTCTTTGAAACATTCCGTACATCGGCTATTTCACTTTTCAGTTGTTCTTCATATTCCTTTGCAATAGGCATTCTCCACATTTTTTCGCCAACATGTGTTGCTGATCCGATCAAACTACCAGCTAGTTTCTCATCATCAGTAAACAGTCCTGCTATGTCTTCTCCAAGCGCAACCACACAAGCGCCAGTGAGCGTTGCTAAATCAATAATGAAATCTGATTTCACGAATTTTTCTGCATACGACAAGGCATCAGCAAGAACAATACGTCCCTCTGCATCAATATTGACAATTTCAATTGTTTTCCCGTTCATGGCACGCACGACATCTCCTGGTTTAATCGCTCCCCCTCCCGGCATATTCTCACATGAGGCAATCAAACCAATGACGTTTATGTTTGGTTTTGTTTTTTGAAGCGCATGAAACACTCCCAAAATTGCTGCTGCCCCTGCCATATCGCATTTCATGGTTTCCAGTCCCGATTGCGGCTTTAATGACAACCCGCCGGAATCATACGTAATTCCTTTACCCACAAGGGTTATCGTTTTCTTCCCACCACCATTATACGTAAGCTTAATAAATTTCGGTTCTTCATGGGATCCTTGAGCAATAGCCAAAAGTCCATTCATGCCGAGTTTTTTCATTTCTTTTTTCTCAAAAACTTTTACAGATATCCCCGCCAACTTTTCCGCTACTCTACTTAAATACGTTGGCGTTGTCACAGACGGCGGCTCATTAACCAAATCCCTTGCAAAATTTGTAGCATCAACTGCAATAACACCACTCACGATATCCTTTTGAATTATTGCATCTCCAACAAATGTCACTTTTTCTATTTCATGTTCTTCTTTTTGTACTTTTTTGTTTTTATGAACTAAAAAACTATAGGAACCAAGCCCCAATCCTACAACAGCGTTATAGACATCGCTTGTTGGAACAACGAGGGTGGCAACTTTACTTAATTTTGCTTGTCTTGCGATCGATGCATAAACATATTGCCAATCATGCGCTGAAAGCTCTTTATCTTTTCCGAGTCCCACAACAAATATTTTTTTATATGCTAATTTCCCCTGCGTCTGAATAACAAAAATATTTCCTAATTTAGCAGTAAACCCTTCTTCTTGTACGTGAAATTGTTTTATATACTCCGGTTCTTTTTCGTCCTGATACACAAAAACCACCACCGCATCAGCGGAAAGTGAAGTTATATCTTTCGTCGTCGTATAAAATTTCATATTATCGCGAATTTAGAGCGTATTATAGCACTAGAAGATAAACAACGTGTCTTTTGTGCCAGGGGCGGGATTTGGACCCGCATGACTTTTTATAGTCATAGCTTTTTGACCCGCCTGCAAAGATGTGCCAAAGGAGGGACTCGGACCCTCACGGAGTGTTATCTCCACAAGTTTTTGAGACTTGCTTGTCTACCAATTCCAACACTTTGGCATTTCGGGCAGGGAACTACGTGTATACCAATTCCACCACCCTGGCAATGATATGATTTTATCATCCTGCCGGAGTTTCGTCACGCTTGTGTTCTACCCCGTAAAAACGAATGCGGTCGCCGCGGAAGACCATGTCTATTTCCCCTAAGGGGCCGTTTCTATGTTTTGCAATCCGCAGTTTTGTCGGAATTTGTTCGCCCCACTGTGTCATATCCGCTTCTTCGCGATAGAGAAACATAACGACATCGGCATCTTGTTCAATGGACCCTGATTCCCGAAGATCTGACAATTCCGGCACTCTGGTTCCCCTGCTTTCAACAGCACGGGAAAGTTGTGAACAGGCAAGAACCGGAACATTAAGTTCACGCGCAAGATTTTTCAAACTTTGCGAAATAACAGACACTTCCTGAACACGATTATCATACCGTCTCCCAGAATCAGCAAGCTGCAAGTAATCAACGACCATGAGTTTTACTCCGTATTCCATTTGCAATCTTCGTGCTTTTGTCCGCATCTCTAGAATGGATAGTCCCGGCGTATCGTCAATAAAAAGAGGCGCCTCGGCAAGTTGACCCATTGCATCAGAAAGTTTCGTAAAATCATCATCAGAAAGCTTTCCGGTTTTCAGTTTCCACGCGTCGATATCCGCTTGCGCAACCAAAAGCCGATCCACCAATTCTTCTTTGCTCATTTCAAGAGAAAATATCCCAACAGGAACTTTGTCGTGAACAGCTACATACTGGGCAATATTGAGAATCATTGCGGTTTTCCCTGTTCCCGGACGGGCAGCGAGGATGATAAGGTTTGAATCCTGCATGCCGGCAAGCTTCATATCCAAATCATGAAAACCGGTGGCAACTCCCCGAAGTCCCCCAGCTCGTTTATGGAGCTCATCTAAGCGGTCAAATGACGCAGCGAGTGCGTCTTTGATGGGAATGAAATCCCGTTTCATCGCATGCTGGGATATGGCAAAAATTCGCTGCTCAGCGCTATCAAGAATGGACTGCACCTCTCCCGATTCTTTAAACGCAAGGGTATTAATTTCAGCTGCTGCTGAAATAAGCAGCCGCTTTGTATGGTATTCTTTAATGATATGTCCGTACTGTTCGGCATTGGCTGCTGTTGGAACCACATTGACTAGTTCATTGATTCGCGATGCTCCTCCTGCTTCAGTCAAGGATCCAATTTTTTTCAGCTCATTGACAACAGTTACAACATCAATGGGGTCATGACGCTCATACAAATTCATCATGGCCATATACACATGACCATTTGCTTCTTTGTAGAAGTGTTCAGACCGAAGAAATTCAACCACGTCAATCATGGCATCCCGATCAATAAGGATGGCGCCAAGAACTGACTCTTCCGCACTATCATCGTGCGGAGGCACTTTTGGATTTTGCATACTGTTACTCTAAAACAATAATTTGCTTTTGTTCCGGAAGTTTTGCCTTTGAAACAATGAGTTTCGGTTGGGCAGTGACTGTTTCTTGTGCCATTTCTTTCAAAAACGCTGAAACGGGTGCTAGATCAAATTTAAGTCCAGGACGAAGATAATGCATGGGGATAATAATAGAAGGCTCAATTTCCGACACAAGTTTGGCTGCTTGTGACGCGTCAATCGTATACGTTCCACCAACCGGAATCATGAGAATGTCCACCCCATTAAGTTCATCAACTTCATCAGATGTCAGCATCCTGCCCAAATCACCAAGATGCACAATACTCAAATCATCCATTTCAATTCGATAAATTGTGTTGAGTTCCTTTTTTTCACTGTCATGATGAGAGGAAATTCCCACAATACCTACTCCTTTGATTTCATACTCACCAGGACCTGCAACAATAAATGGATTTCCTTCTATTTGTGCTGTCGCGTTATGATCTTCGTGACTGTGAGAAACAGTTACAATATTTGCCTCAATATGTTTAGGAAATTTTAATCCGGTAAACGGAGAATCAAATGGATCGGTAACAAGCGTTGCAGTTTTTCCTTTTATTTTAAACGATGACTGACCAAATGAAGTAATATCCATATGCTTGCAATTTATACCACGTTTGCGTTATGCTTAGCAACACCAAAAAATCGTATGAATAAAGATGCATTTTTCGCAACCCTTATCGGACTTGGCATAGGACTTCTCCTTACTGGTATTATCCTTGTCGGACCCAACCTCATGAAATCATTCCCAAAAATTACGATGCCTTCAATATTCAAAATTTCCATGCCACAACTCGCATGGCCTCAAAAAAAATCTACACCAACGCCAACGAAAACTGCTGAGGCTCCGCACAAAGTTACTATTGATAATCCGCTTCCTGATGCAATTGAAACAACTGATTCTGTGCTCATATCAGGATCAACATCAAAAGAATCAATAATCATCATACAAGGAATAGTTGATGATAGCGTCATGATGACAAATGGAGATGGAAAATTTGCTGGAAA
>CAYMYO010000004.1:0-8962 GCA_964394685.1 uncultured Gammaproteobacteria bacterium | reverse complement strand
AAAGCAAAACAAATCGATGACCTGAAAGAACGACTGGCAACAAAAGTAGCAGAACTCAAACAATCGCAGCGACAGGCTATCTACGGCACGATTAAATCCGTAAGCGTTTCGACATTCACCGTTGAAACAGCGACAAAAGATCTCAAAATTGAACTCACCGATGATATAAAGATATTCCAAAAAATGAAAGGTGTTCGAACGGAACTCAAAATTGAGAACTTGGAAAAAGGAGACATCGTAACCGTATTTGGTGAATATGACGCAACACTCGAGCTACTCAAAGCAAAACTCGTTTTTATTCAATCCGTTGATCCTATACGAATTGCCGGAAAAATAACGGAAGTAAATAAAACAGATTACATAATCACCATCATAACCCCAGATGCGAAAACCTATATGATTGATTTTGAAACAATTACAAAAACATCCCTCTGGAATGGCAAGGAACTGGAAAAAGGTGGCTTTTCAAAACTTGCTGTTGGCAATACCATCCACGTAACCGGATCTGCTGTTCCCAAAAAAGAAAATAGAATCAGTGCAGCGAGGATTACCAATCTCGGAGGCGGCACTTCCCCATCGCCAACACAAACAGTCATTGCCTCACCATCTGCAACACTCAAACCGACAATAAAGCCGTAATGTCCATTGACACAAAATTTTTCACGCAGTAAAGTATTCATATATGTTGACACTTCAAGATTTGTTAAAAATTGAAAACATCGTTGACAAAAAACTCGATGAAAAGTTTGATGAAAAATTTAAATTATTACCTTCAAAAGAAGAATTCTTCACAAGAATGGACGCATTAACGGTTGAAATCAAAGCTTCTCGAGAGGCATTTGATCTCCATACAGGGCAACACACTCGTGTTGATGACCAACTTGATAATCATGACAAACGAATAAAAAAGATTGAACAGCATATCCACCCATCCCCGCTCCCAGCCGCATAACACATATGGATGTATCTCCTGATTATCCAACAGAGGAAATGAAAAGCCTCTATAAAGCAATTCTTACGATCAAAACCCCTGATGAAGCAGCTCGATTTTTCCGCGATTTACTCACAGAAGCTGAAATAAAAGAATTTTCTAATCGTTGGCACATGGTGCAAATGATTGCTAAAGGTATCTCCTACCTTGATATCGCAACAAAATTGGGTGTCTCCACAACAACGGTCAACCGAGTCGCCAAATGGCTCCACAACGGCATGGGTGGATATAAATTAATTCTCGATCGCATTAAGTAATCTGTGTTTTAGGCAAGCGGCCGCGTGTGTTATTTACAAGTATAGCTTCAAAAAAATATCCTATTGACAGATGCTAATAGTCATGTTAGTATGCTAACACGTACTATGAGATATATATTCATTTCTAGCAATCTTCTTCAAACCGAGACATCGGTTTCTTCTTGTGTCTTCCATCATCATGCCCGCTAACTCTCGCGGGTTGAATTATTGAGAATCCCCAAAGTTTTATTTTCTCACTAGCTTTATCCGCAAGAGTTGTTCTTGTGGAACATTGGTGGCTGTAACCGAGTGGTTCAGGTGAAGCGCTGTGAACGCTTTGACACGGGTTCGATCCCTGCCTGCCGGCAGGCAGGTCGTCAGCCACCCTCGTAAAAAAGTATTCATATCCAAAGGAGGATATATGAGCCCAGATAATAATAATGAACAAGTAGAGGAGGCGTCTATGATGTACTCATTTCGTATTGTCCGCCCAGGCGGAAATGATACGTGTCTCATTGAGACAACTATGAATCTGTCTGATCAAGACCGAAAACTATTTAACGACCTAATAATGGAGTCGTACCCCAACGTGGAACAGGTTGGATTTATTTCCTTAAATAAACCAGTTGCACGATTAACCATGGCAGGCGGTGAATTTTGCGGAAATGCCACACGAAGTACCGCCTATCAAGCATTAAACGGAATGCCGGGAGAAATTCTTATGTCAGTTTCGGGTGTCTCTACATTATTAAAAGCAGGTGTGACAGAAACTAAAGAAGCATTCGCTCAAATGCCGATTATCCAAGATCCATCTCGTATAAAAATGGACGGTGATAATTTCATTGTTCCTCTTGAAGGTATCGTCCAATATATAGATTTCGATCAAAAAAAACTCGAAAGAAAATCTTCTGATGAAATAAAGCGCATGGCTAAAGCACAAATGGAAGAAAAAGGATTACTTAATAATCCGGCAGTCGGTATTATGTACGCCAAAAATACAGAAAAAGGGTGGTCTATTGTGCCGATAGTATGGGTGAGAAGCATTGATACGCTATTTTATGAAACTGCGTGCGGCAGTGGAACTATTGCACTGGCACAGGCTCTTGCGTTTAGAAACAAACGATCAGTTACCGATCTTTCAGTCATCCAACCTACCGGATCAGCCATTAAAGCATCTGTTGAATTTGATGGAAAAGCATTTGGGTACTCCCAAATTAGCGGACCTATTGAACAACTATCCATGGGTATGATTGAAAAAAATGGTTCTTTAATTGATATCACTCAAATTAAAACAGCTGAAGATCTAGAACGGAGTTTTACCAATGGGCTTATACCTTTATATCAGGAAACCTTTGCTGCAGCTCCCTATTTTGAAATATTTTCTGACGAAGAAGTACAATCGTTCTTTAGACAATATCAACAAGAAGGACTTCTCTATCTCGCCTGGTCAGATAATCGAGTTATCGGATTTGGCGCAATGCTCCCTCTCGCAAATGCATTACCTAAAGAAATTGTTTCTCAATTGGAAAATGCAGGACTAATTAGAGATGACTCGTGGTATTGCGCAGACCTTGGTGTTGAAAAGAGTTCCCGTAATAAGGGAATTGGGACAAAACTTGTACAAACTCGTTTAGATGCAATCAAAGGAAAAACTGCAGTAATGCGAACAAGTATTGATAACAACATATCGCAATCGATCTACCGCTCGTTAGGATTTCAACAAATACCAGAACTTATCCAAACTGTTGAAGGACGGAGACAAGACGGAGGCATAAAGCCAGATACACGAGTCTTTTTTATAAAAAATACAGTATGAATACAATAAAAAAATCATTTGTCCGATATCAAGATCTGCTGCCTATACCGATCTGCGATACGAGTGAGCAGTTTATCACTCTGGATGATATAGGAATTACCAATGGATATTGGAAAACAAAACAGGACATGCAACAGTTTTTTGAAGGAAAAATTCTCGTACGGGTATCGGTTGGTCAAAAATTAAAACGCGCGGATGTGTATCTAAAACAAAACTGCATCGATTGGTCTTTGTATGTCACCTATGGATACCGATCCTTAGAAATCCAGATGCAATCATTTACACGTGTACTACGGGAACAAATAGATATCGCCTTTATTCCTAACCCAATTACACTCTATGAACGAGTACACGAGAAAATTGCGGTACCGACAGTTGCAAGCCACCCGACAGGTGGAGCTATTGATATATGTATCATAAATACTGAAACAAAAAAACTATTAGATTTCGGCTCTGAACTGTACGACTACACAACGCCAGTTTATCCAACATTTATGAAAGGAGTATCAAAAAAAGCAAAACAAAATAGGATGATATTGCGTTATGTCATGATGAAAGCAGGATTTGCTCCCTATGATGGCGAATGGTGGCATTTTTCATATGGCGATCGTGAATGGGCCTATTATTATGGAAAAAAATACGCGCTCTATAAACAATTATCCGTACCAGAAATTGAGAAACTGATGCTTGTTTAAATAAATAAACTAAAGGAATTTAAGGGAATGTAAAGGAGGATAAAAAAAGATAGTAATTCGATATGCACGTGCATTGAAAAGTACTAACATTTACTATCGGATTAAATATGCGTCTTGTATGTGAATGGGATTTATTGATACCATGTACTTATGAATCAACAACTGCAAACACCAAAAGGATTTCGGGATTTTCTTCCCCGCCAGGCTCGGGCGCGTCAGTTCGTAGCTGAAAAAGTAAAAGAAATATTTGAGCGTTATGGATTTGAACCACTGGAAACTCCGACGCTTGAATATGCATCTGTGCTTTTGGGTAAATATGGCGAAGAGGCGGATAAACTCGTGTTTCAATTTAAAGATCGAGGTGATCGAGAGCTCGCGCTTCGGTATGACCAAACCGTGCCGACCGCTCGAGTTCTCGCCCAATACCAAAATGAACTTCCAAAATATTTCAGGCGCTATCAAATCCAAAATGTGTTTCGGGCAGAAAAACCACAAAAGGGACGCTATCGGGAATTTACTCAATGTGATATCGATATTTTTGGAAGCACATCCCCAATCGCTGACGCTGAAGTCATTGCTTGTACCTATTTTGCGTTTAAAAACGTCGGTTATCCAGCGGTACAGATTAAAATAAATGACCGGCAAATTCTTTTTGCATCGCTTGAACAATTCGCAACACCTTCTGTTTCCGTTTTTTCCATCATTCAAAGCGTTGATAAGCTGGATAAAACTGACGCTCGAGGGGTTGCAAAAGAACTTGAACAAAAAGGTGTAACTTCTGAAAAAGCAAATGCAGTGCTGGAGGCAATCGGAAAAGCCAAAATAACAGAAAATCTTAAAGATATTATCGAAAAAACAATACAACTTGGTGTTCCCAAAGAAGCGATTATTTTTACACCCTCTCTTGCTCGAGGTCTCGACTACTACACCGGCATGATTTACGAAATGATTATTGCGGAGTATCCCACCGGTTCCCTTGGCGGCGGCGGACGATACGATAATCTCATTAACCAACTTGGCGGAGTCAATATCCCGGCAGTTGGTATTGCGTTTGGATTTGACCGCATGGTTGAAGCAGCAGAGTTACTTAATCTTATTCCCACCACGAGCGCTTCATCAGTTCTTGTTACAATATTTGATGCAACAATTGCAAAAACCGTATTAACAACAGCAAAAACGCTTCGCGAGAACAACATCACAACAGAACTTTACCCTGCTCTTGACTCTCTAGAAAAACAGTTGAAATACGCAGACAAAAATGGGTTTGCGTATGTCGTTATTCAAGGCCCGGATGAAGTAGCAAAAAACGTTGTTCAACTGAAAGACATGAAGAATAGAACGAGTGAACTATTGACGATAAATGAAGTTATTACAAAATTAATAAAATGACACCTGTCCAACGAGGGGTGCTTGCTCTTATTATTGCTAACATCATCTGGGGATTTGCCTCCCCTATTTTTAAATGGAGTCTTACCAATATCACTCCGTTTACTCTCGCATTTCTGCGATTTTTCATCGCATCCATGATCTTCGGCATCATGCTGCGAAAAAATCTTGCACTTCCTATCAAAGACAAAAAGGATTTAAAACTTCTTATTATCCATGCTCTCACTGGTATTACCGGAAATATCACCTTCTTTTTTCTTGGTCTCCAACTCACGCTTGCCATGAACGTTCCCGTCATAGCATCTTCTCAACCAATTATGGTCTTCATATTCGCATATTTTTTTCTTAAAGAGAAATTAAAACTCAATAAAGTACTCGGAATGATCATCGGAACAATTGGTATTCTTGCTATTGTTCTAGAACCCATATACTACAACGGTCTTTACGGCAACGTATTGGGGAATTTCCTCATCGTGTTGGCTACCATTAGCGGTGTTATCGGCATGCTGACTGGTCGAACATTATTTCAAAAGTATAACCCGCTCGTTCTTACATTTTGGGCATTTGTCATCAGTGCCATCTCATTTTTACCCCCAGCCATTGCTGAAAATATCCAGAACCCCACCATACTTGCTTCTTTAGACATCCGCGGGATTATCGGTATTATCTTCGGCTCAATATTTTCCAGTGCCATGGCCTATGGGTTATTTGCCTATGGATTATCAAAAATCCAAGCATCCGAAGCATCGCTTTTTATCTATATCGATCCCATCTCCGGAACTATTCTATCGTACTTCATGCTCCACGAACCCATCACGATCCCCTTTCTCATCGGCACATTTTTCATATTTATGGGAATTTTTATCGCCGAGCGCCGCATCCACTATCACCCCATTTCCAAACTGCGGAAAATAGTGTAAAATACCCTAATGAAAACCTCGATTCATCCAACGTGGTACGAAGACGCAAAAGTATCGTGCGCGTGCGGCAACGCGTTTACCGTGGGAGCTGCTAAACCTGAAATCAAAATCGACATCTGTTCCAAATGCCACCCGTTTTTCACCGGTGAAATGCGGTTTGTTGATACCATGGGACGGGTGGAACGCTTCCAGCAAAAACAAAAAGCAGCTGCCACGACATCAGCCGTGCTTGCCGACAAGAAAAAGAAAAAACAAGCGCGTGAAGAACAACTTCGAAATCCCAAGTCACTACGAGAAATGCTCATGGGAGCGAAATAATTGTTAGTTCATAGTTCCTGGTTCCCAGTTCATAGTTTCTATAACAAAGAACCAAGAACAAAGAACCAAGAACAAAGATATGAACCCCAATATTGTCACTCTAGAATTTCGGGCAGGACCTGGCGGAGATGAAGCCCATATCTGGTCTATGGATCTCATGCGTATGTACACACGCTATGCAAGTATCTTGGGTTGGAAAACAGAGCAAATAGCTGATAACGCAATTCGGATTAAAGGCGAGGGGGCATTTACCAAACTCCAATATGAAGCAGGAACCCACCGCGTCCAACGCGTACCGACAACAGAACGCCAAGGAAGAATCCATACGTCCACTGCAACGGTCGCAGCGCTCCCTGAAATTCCGGAAGCGGATATAGAAGTTCATCCCGAAGACATTACGTGGGAATTTTATAGGGCAGGCGGAAAAGGCGGCCAAAACGTCAATAAAGTCAGCTCTGCAGTCAGGCTTCGTCACATACCAACCGGACTGGTCGTTACCTGCCAATCCCAACGGGATCAATTTCAAAACCGGCAAGTGGCATTATCTCTATTACGTGCCAAACTCTGGGAAAAACGGGAAGTTGAACAATCACAGGCGCTCTCTGAACAACGGTCTATTATCGGCCGCGGCATGCGGGCGGAAAAAATACGAACCTATAATTTCCCCCAAGACCGCGTGACTGATCACCGCATCAATAAATCCTTCCACAACCTCGATGGCATCATGGCCGGCAAACTGCAAAAAGTCTCCGAGGCATTGCAAGAATTATTGAAGTAATAATTCTATTGCTTTTGCAAGTTGCGCGTCTTGGGTTGCTTCAAATGTGTCCAATTTCAATTCTACATCGGGAGTGATACCTTTTTTATTAATCCAATCTCCTTTGGGAAGGATCCATTTCCCTGTGGTGATATGGACTCCTGCTCCACCTTTTAATTCTTGCGGAGATTGTACAGATCCTTTGCCAAACGATGTTTGTCCAATAATGGTTGCCCGTTTATAATCTTGTAATGCCCCAGCAACAATTTCAGCTGCTGATGCACTGCCCTTATTAATAAGAACCACCATGGGAATGGTTATTAATTGCCCTTTCCGATTAACTGATAATGTTTCTTTTGTTCCGTCACTATTGGTTTGCGTAACCACTGTTCCACTTTTAATAAATTCACTAACAATAAACACTGCTCCATCGAGGTATCCTCCTGGATTATTGCGTAGATCAAATACCAACCCGTCTACACCACTACGCTCAGCCTCAACAATAGTCGTTACTGCTTTTAACCATTCCTCATTCGTCCGATCACCAAAGCGGGAAAGATATATATACGCAATACGTTTGTTTGTTCCCAGGATTCGAGACACACCAGGTACTCCTCCTATTTCCTTAATATCTTTTGGTTCTTTGATCCAACTATCAACAGAAGGAACCATAATCTCATCTCGAGTAATAGTAATATCCATTGGTTTGTCGGCTTTTTCGCGAAGTATTGATAACGTCACTGTTGTTCCTTTCGTTCCCCGTATTTTTGACACTGCTTGCGTGAGCGTCCATCCAACCGTATCCTCGGTATCGACTTTTAATATCCAATCCATGGGTTTCAGTCCAATCTTTTCAGCTGGAGATCCTTTGAGCGGTGTCTGGATAATAATTCTCCCATCTTTCATACCCAGTTGTGCGCCAATGCCTTGAAACGACCCCCCTATGTCATCTTTGAATTCTTTGTTTTCTTTTGGCGGTAAGAAAACGGTATATGGATCATCAAGCGCATTCACCATGCCGGTGATTGCTCCCCAAACGAGCTTTTGCGTATCAATAGTAGCCCTATCAATATAGAACGTATGCAATCGTTGCCACACATCCCAAAACAATGAAAAATCAACATGTACTGATGAAGGAGCTTCTATGCCAATGGCTGTTAAGGGTTGCCCAATAATGGTGGTCGCGTGCTTCTCGCCTATCCGATACCCGACTCCACCAATAAGGACAACTGCCCCAATAACGAGGATGATATTGCGGATTTTAGTAAATGGCAGGCTACCCATGAATTTTTATGCTCGTACAATAAACGGCATCAACCCAATAAACCGTGCATGTTTTACTTCTGTTGTCACCATGCGTTGATGTTTGCTACACAGTCCTGTTCTGGCTTTTGATAAAATCTTTCCCCGCTCACTTGTATATTTGGCAAGTGTCGGTCCTTCTTTATAATCCGGAACAGCCTGCCTGCCGGCAGGCAGGTTTTTGTTCGCACAGAATGGGCAATTTTTTGCAACTGGCTTAAATTTAAATACTTTTCTTTGAAAACCCATACATCTCTCCTTTAAAATGGAATATCATCCGGATTAACATTTTCATTAGCAACGGGCGCCGATTCTACTACTGGTGCTGGCTCTTCCTTAATTTCTTCCTTTTTAACCCCGCCTGCATCGCTTTGCGAAGCATTGCGGGCAGGTTCAACTTGTGTTTCTGCTGCGATCACTGGTTCTCCCACAGGCCGTTTAGAGTCCAAAATAATCATATCCTCAATGACAACTTCCGTCGTGTAATGCTGCACCCCATCCTGTCCTTGCCACTGATTGGTCCGCAGTCTTCCCTCGACAT
>CAYMYO010000003.1:0-85836 GCA_964394685.1 uncultured Gammaproteobacteria bacterium | reverse complement strand
GCTCCCCCGGCAGGACTCGAACCTGCAACCTGCCGATTAACAGTCGGACGCTCTACCATTGAGCTACAGGGGAAACTATTTAATTGTTAATTTACGTTGATTTATTTGTAACAAGGAAGCCGCTCTACCTCCGCCTCCGGCCAGTTGGCGGATGGCGGAGAGCTGCAGGGGAACGAAATAATTCGCCTTTTGGCGAATTAAACGTTCTCCCACGTTTATACTACAAAGTAGTATATTACGTGGGGAATGTTAACGAACGTCAGTATTATACCTCAAACTCCATGTAATCTGCTATACTTTCTGCGCTATGGTACATAACCGATTTAAAATGATCGCCTCTTCGTATGCTTTCTTTATCAAAGAAAACAAGATTTTACTTTCCCGCAGATTTCAAACCGGATATGAAGACGGAAAATTAAGTGTTCCTGCAGGACATGTCGAAGATGGGGAAACGCTAACGCAGACACTTATTCGAGAAACACAGGAAGAAGTAGGAATTGCTCTTATACCTTCCAACTTTTCTCTTTCACATATCATGCATCGGAAAAGCGATGATATCCGAGTGGATTTTTTCTTCCGAATTACCTCATGGAATGGAACGATTACAAACTGTGAATCTGGAAAATGCAATGAACTCGTGTGGGCTCCAATTAATAAACTTCCCACCAACATGATCCCTTATATTGCTCACGCAATCCACTGTATTCGTAACAATATTTTATATTCGGAATTTGGGTGGAAACAATAATATGGGGTATTCCAAAAAAAAGTGTAATGTGCTATCCTCTAGTATGTGAGTACGAGAGGTGAAATTCCTATCGACCTGCACATAACTCCTATTGACGGAAGAAATTACCACAAGATAAAAGTTCTTTCTGCATATTTTTCAGAACGAGCCTTGAACCGGGAACGCATTTATGTGGAAATCCAATATCTCATATGGCTTAGCAAGTATAAAGTCATACGAAAATTTTCGAAAAAAGAAATAGCAATACTTTCTTCAATCCCAACAGATTACCATCGTATTCGTGATATCGAATCTCGTGTTAATCATGATGTAAAAGCAATTGAACTTTTTATTCAGGAAAAAATATCTCATACAACGCTCAAAGATATTGCCAGCATGGTACATTTTGGACTCACTTCAGATGATATTAACTCTTGTGCCTATGCCCGATGCATAAACGGCGCAATGAAGAATATTATTCTTCCAATTGTCAGCGGTATCCAAATAACGCTGCAAAAACAAGCTCGGAAGCATAAAGCGCTTCCAATGCTTGCTAGAACCCATGGACAACCAGCTACAGGAACCACATACGGAAAAGAACTCGGAGTGTTTGCACATAGACTACAGAAAAGTATTACCTTGCTTAAATCACTTCGTATTGGAGGAAAACTATCCGGAAATGTTGGAACGCTCAATGCACACATTGCGGTCTTTCCTAACATTAATTGGCTTACATTTTCTTCAACATTTCTTAAACACATTGGCATAGATCCAGAAATGGTCGCAACACAGATCGCTTCCTATGACAGCTACATACGTCTTTTTCAAGAACTCCTCCATGTTAACCTCATTCTTCTTGGGTTATCAAAAGATATGTGGCTATATACCATGCTGGGATATGTAAAACAAAAAAATGTTTCCCAAGAAGTTGGCTCTACAGCTCTTCCGCATAAAATAAATCCAATTTATCTTGAAGGAGCTGAGGGCGGGTTTGAACTTGCTAATTCCCTCTTTGAACTGTATATCCGCAAACTTTCCTACTCCCGTCTCCAACGGGATTTATCTGACAGTACCGTACGACGGTCCTTTGGAACTGCGTTTTCCTATTGCCTTCTTTCCTATCAAAGCATCCTTGAGGGGGTGGAACGAATAGAACCGGATGAAGCGCGTATGAAAGAAGATCTCTTATCGCACTTCGAAATTCTATCTGAAGCGATTCAAAATTATCTGCGTGCAAAAGGGTTTAGTGATGCCTATGAGAAAACAAAACAATTTTTCCGCGGACATGTGTTTACAAAAACAGATGTTGAAGAATTTATTTTACATTTGCCAATTTCCAAAAAAGATAAAAATCAGTTACTTGCGCTTATTCCCCTTACGTATACGGGGTTAGCAAGTACGATTGTTGATACCTATGTCTAATAGTAAATTTCCACTCGTTGTTGTCGGCGCCCAATGGGGAGATGAGGGCAAAGGAAAAATTGTCGATCTGTTATCCAAAAATGTTGATTGCGTGGTTCGTTTCAACGGCGGTAATAATGCAGGACACACCATTATATATAAAGGTCAGGAATGTAAGTTACATATATTGCCTTCCGGAATATTTGAAAGGAAAAAAACACTGATTTCCCAAGGAGCAGTGTTTGACCCGGAGGTTTTGTTGACAGAATTACGGTTTTGCAAAAAAAATAACCTGAAACTTAATTTACTTATTGATTATCGTGTTAATCTCGTGATGCCGTATCATAAACTTATGGATGCTGCCAATGAAGAGTGGAAAGGAAAAGCAGCAACAGGCAGTCTTCATCTGGGAATCGGATATTGTTACGAAGACCGCAATAATCGGGCCGGGATTCGGTGCGAAGATTTATTATTTCCACAAATTCTTAAAAAGAAAATTTTTGCTCTTTTTCCACTTAAAAAAGCAATCATCGAAAAAGCCTACGGCGTCAAAGTCGAGATAAAAGCAGAAGAGATATATAAACGGCTTTTATTTTTTGCCAAGATATTGAGACCATATATCGGCGATGTTTCCGCGTATGTCTTCCGAAATATTTGCAAAAAGAAATTTCTTTTTGAAGGAGCAATGGGAACAATGTTAGATGGAGTATTCGGCACGTATCCATACACAGTTGCCAATAATACTATTGCCTCTTCGCTTTTTTCTTACACGGGTATTCCCCAAACTACGCTTCGTGTTATCGGTCTCGTTAAAGCATATACTACGCGCGTTGGTGGTGGACCATTTCCAACTGAACAAAAAAATAGTATTGGAGAATCATTACAAACAATAGGGAAGGAATTTGGGGCAACATCAGGGAGAAAAAGAAGGTGCGGCTGGCTTGATTTGCCTATTATCCGATACGCTCACCGGCTTAACGGTTTTGATGAATTGGTGTTAACCAAGCTCGATGTTCTTTCACATCTATCGGAAATTCTGGTGTGCGTGGCGTATAAAATAGGTACAAAGACTATCAATGAATATCCGGCGGTAAGCCATGAATTCTATCGATGCAAACCAGTGTACAAAAAATTTAAGGGGTGGCAAAAAGATATCTCAAACATTACGAAGTTTGCTGATTTACCAAAAGAAACAAAAGCATATGTACAATATATTGAGAAAGCATTAAACGTACCGATTAAAATAATATCTGTTGGCGCAGAAAGAAAGGATACAATTATCTTATGAAATTTGATGAAGGATTTACGTATGATGATGTACTACTCGTTCCTCAACGGTCTTTTATTGACCACCGTCATCAGATATCTCTTACCACAAAACTCACCCGTTCAATTTCCATGAACCTACCGTTTATTTCCGCTAACATGGACACAGTGACAGAATCGGCAATGGCTATTGCTCTTGCAACTGAGGGGGGAATTGGAATCATTCACCGATTTATGACTATTGAAGAACAGGTGCAGGAAGTGTCAACGGTAAAACGGAATGTTGGATTTATTCTTGATGCTCCATATACCATTGGTCCTCATGACACAATTCATACGGCAATGCAGAAAAAAATTAAAACTGGTGTTGACTGTTTTATAATCACCGATGAGTCAAATCATGTGCTTGGTATTCTTTCAAGGCGTGATTATCAATTTACCAAATCTCTAGAAACACCGATATCTAAACTCATGACGCCAAGAAAACAACTTCTTGTCGGAAATAAAAAAACGACAATTCAAGAAGCAAAAAAAATATTCGCATCAAGAAAAATCGAAAAATTGCCGCTTGTTGATAAAAACAACATGCTTATTGGTCTTATTACCGCTCGTTCTGTCCAAAATTTTGAAAAATTCCCTTATTCAACAAAAGATTCATATGGACGCTATCGTGTGGGTGCTGCTGTGGGAGTCGTCAATGACTATCTCGATCGAACCAAAGCACTTCTTGATGCGGGGGTTGATGTTATTGTTGTTGATGTGGCGCATGGCCATAACGATGTATCACTGCGAGCACTTAAAACCATACGGAAAAAGTTCAAACACATTGATTTAATTGGCGGCAACGTCGCGACCCCTGAGGGAGTTCGGGATCTTATTGCAACAGGAGTTGACGCAGTAAAAATTGGTATCGGTCCCGGAGGACTGTGCACAACCCGCATTGTAGCCGGTGTTGGTGTCCCACAGTTAACTGCAATAATGAGAGCCGCCTCGGCGGCTAAAAAATCAGGGGTTCCAGTGATTGCTGATGGCGGAACCAATTATCCGGGAGATGTTACCAAAGCACTAGCGGCAGGAGCATCAACCATCATGCTTGCAGGATGGTTTGCAGGAACTGACGAAAGCCCAGGAGGAATCATCATGCGTAAAGGCATGAAATTTAAAGTGCACCGTGGATCTGCATCATTCCTAGCAACAGCTGATCGACAGTTAAAACTTGAACAGTCCACAGAACAGCGGCTTAATTCTATTGTTGCAGAAGGCGTCGAAGCACTCATTCCTTACAAGGGGAAAGTTGCGGATGTTATTTATCAGTTGGGTGGAGCTCTTAAATCCGGCATGAGCTACTGCAACGCAAAAACAATTCCGGCACTATGGAAAAATGCACGATTTATTAAAATAACAGATGCGGGACTACGGGAAAGCAAATCACATAATGTTGAGGAATTGTAATAGTTATTCGAGATAGTCTTTTAACTTTTTACTCCTACTTGGATGTCGAAGTTTTCGAAGCGCTTTTGCTTCGATTTGCCGGATACGTTCGCGGGTTACGCCAAAAAGCGCTCCGACCTCTTCAAGCGTCCGCGGTTTTCCATCTTCAAGGCCAAACCTGAGAATGAGTACTTTTTTCTCGCGGTCAGAAAGCGTTGTTAACACTTCTTCCATGTGTTCTTTTAATAATTGTTTACTCGTTTGGTCATACGGGGTTGGACCCGGATCGGAAATAAAATCACCAAGATGACTATCCTCCTCATCGCCAACCGGTGTTTCAAGGCTTGTTGGTTCTTGAGACACTTTCATAATTTCTCTCACTTTTACGACATCTACCTCCATTGCCTTAGCAATTTCTTCAGGAAACGGTTCACGACCCAAATCCTGCATGAGACGTCTTGAAATTCTTGCAAACCGATTGATTGTTTCCACCATGTGGACTGGAATTCTTATGGTTCTCGCCTGATCAGCAATTGCCCGAGTGATTGCCTGTCTAATCCACCATGTTGCATAGGTACTGAACTTATATCCTTTTCTCCAGTCATATTTTTCGACGGCGCGAATAAGTCCCTGATTTCCTTCTTGGATAAGATCAAGGAGACTCATTCCCCGGCCAATATATTTTTTGGCTATCGATACGACAAGACGCAAATTGGATTCTGTCAGTTTTCGTTTTGCTTTTTTATCCCCTTTTTCATAGCGTTTGGCTAAATAAATTTCATCTTCAAACTTAAGAAGCGGTATACGGCCAATTTCTTTTAAATACATCCGGACGGGATCTGATACGGGTTCTGCGCTTGATGACGCAAGCGCCTCAATCTCCTTTTCTAACTCCTCAATGCTTTTTCCCGCTTCTTTTTCCACATCTGCGGATGTGGTTTCAAATACATCGATACCGGACCGAATGAGTTTATCGTACAAAAGATCAATTTCAATGATGTGGTCTTCAGGTTTTGGGAAAAGATAAAGAATATCTTCTTGGGAAATAAAGCCGTTTTCTTTCCCTTCTTTGAGAAGTTCATCAACGCTGCTGATAGGTTTTGTTTTTGCCATATATGTACCGTGAGTCTTTGTCCCATAAGCCGAGACAAATGACTTCGATTGAACAGCCATAGTATATCAGCTTCGCTCTTGTTTTTCTAGAGCGGTAAATGCAACAGTAAGCTTTACAAGCTCTTGTTGAAGGGTTTCCGTATCCTCATCTTTACTTGATTTTATCTTTTCCGTTACATCACGCATGCAACGCCTGATGATGCTTTTTTGTACTTCCTTGAGGGTTTTACTCCATTCTTTTTGATACGCGTCCGGATCATCAACAATGGTCGATATGTCCCATAAATATGCTTCATCAAGAACTGGAAGCAGCTCTTTTGGAAGCGTTTCGGCAAACTCTGAAACCACAAACGCAGCATCTTGTTTAAGATACGAATCTATTTGTTCCATGACTCGGCGCACTCCCATATGTTTCAAAGAAGCTATTGTCACCACTTGTAAGATATCAGCATACAATTTTTTTGTATCACGTTGTAAAAGAAGTCCCAATGTGTATAACTCAAATCGTTCCGGTCCTGAAATGGCGAAACTTGATTTGTTCCTATCGACAGTTTTTCCGCGAACCATTTCTATGGGGCGTTTTACCTTTTTGATTCCATCAACGACCGTTTCTTCAGATACGCCAAATACTTCTGCAGTTTTTTTAATATAGTGACCCTGCACGATGCCATTTTCAATTTTGGATAAGATGGGAAGAAGCTCTTCACTCGCTTTTTGTTTTCCAAACGCGCTGGTGAGATCAAATCGTTTTTTTGCAGACTCTATAAAGTAATCATAAATAGGAATTGCGTTTTTTAATGCATGTTTAAGTCCCACCTCATCTTCCCGCGCTGCTTCATCAGGATCTTTTCCAATCGGCATAATAGCAACCCGCATATCCAGTCCCACTCCCTCTCCGACGTCAATGCCACGTCTGGCTGCCTTATCGCCTGCCATGTCAGCGTCAAGGGCAAAGATAACGCGCTCTGTATAACGTTTAAGGAGATGAACATGTCCTTCTGTAAGAGCTGAGCCTTTAATAGCAACTACATTTGATACGCCCACCTGAAAAGAGGAAATCACATCAATTTCACCCTCCATGAGAATTGCCTCCCCTGCTTTGACAATTGCATCGTGCGTCACGTCGAGACCATAAAGAACATTGCTTTTACTATAGACTGGTGTCTCAGAAGTATTAATGTATTTTGCTTCCTTAATTGTTGGATCTAGTACTCGTCCTGAAAAACCGACGATGTTTCCTTTGTGATCTCGAAGTGTAAACATGAGCCGTCCGCGGAATCGGTCATACATCCCACGATTTCCACGAAGCACTAACCCTGCTTTTTCTATCATCGTGTCGTCATACTGTTTCTTTTTTAAAAATTGATACAACGATTCCCATGTATTCGGACTGTACCCTAAAGAAAACGTGCGGATCGATTTGTCTGTGATTCCACGGTTTCGAAGATACAGGAGCGCTTTTTCTCCTAAGTGGTGTTTGGTTAATATATAGTGATAAAATTCACTCGCAAGGTGGTTGATTTCAAACAGTGTATCTTTTAATTTTCGCTCGGGTGAATCTGATTTCCTTTTTGTTAAGGTTACTCCCGCGCGCTCAGCTAGTTCCTCAAGTGCTTCCGGAAACTCCATATGTTCGTATTCCATGACAAAATCAATAACTGATCCGCCTTTGCCGCACCCAAAACAATGGAATACTTGTCTCTCTGGGGATACCATAAACGATGGAGTTTTTTCGTTATGGAACGGACACAGTCCTTTGAAGTTACGGCCAGCTTTCTTGAGTGGTACTTTTTCACCGATAACATCGATGATATTTAATTTTGCTTTTACTTCATCTGCATCACCCATATCAATACACCTCTCAAAAACAGTCTTACATTACTCGTATGGGAAGAATACCACAAAAAAATAAAATTTCAAATAAGGATTGGTAGTTGGAATGATTTTTTCCGATATTCAAGATATTGCTTGATTGTTTCTCCATGGTCAAATGCATACTCATCATACGGAAGCAGTTTGTCAAAAGGAATCCATTCTACTTTTGACGACTCCCAATCTTTTTCACCGACTTTTTTAGTGGGTTTTACAATAAATTCAATCGTTACATTCTGACGATCCTCTTTTGGACGATTGGGGCTGGTGTTAATTTTAAACAGTTTTACAACCTCTCCAATCCACCCTGTTTCTTCTTTCAATTCCCGCACAGCACATTCCACTGCTGTTTCTCCTCGATCAAGAAATCCGGCTGGTAAACTCCATTTCCCGGTTTCCAAAATTGGTCCATCACGTTTTTCCAACAGTAAACATCCGTCTTTTTCAACAATCATGTGAACAACAACATGTCGAAGAGAATTGGTGTTTCCATTTTCAAACGTACAGGTAATCATAAACCGATTTGATCTGCGATTTTCTGCATGGATAAAAGACAAATTTCAATAAATTTTTCGAGTGGAATAGCAAGTCCTTCAGATTTACTACACTCCGCTACCTCATTTCGTCTTGTTCCAGCAGCAAAATTTGGTTGTTTTAAAAATCGTTTTATTACTGAGGATATTTTTACGTCAGCCAGCTTTCGTGAGGGGTAAACGAAAGCTACGGCCATAATAAGACCAGTTAAACTATCAGCACAATATATTGCCCACTCCGCTTTATTAGATGGAGTTATTTTAAAGTGAGATGCAGCATGAGCACGGATAATCTTCTCAACAACAGGTGATATTTCTAACTGACATTTTTGCAATGCTTCTTTGAGCTTAAACGGATGGTCATTTTTAAACTCTCCTCCGTAATCAATATCATGAATGAGCCCAGCAAGAAGCCAATCTTCTTTGATAGGTTCATTACTCCCTAATTGCTGTTGAGAGGCAAGATATTCATATATCCCATCCATACAGGCTTCCACAGCGAGTGAATGATTGAGAATGTTCGGTTCAAGCTGTTTTTGTAACACTTCAAAAAATTGTTGTCTATTGTATTCCATATCCTTTATTTTACCATTTTCTTATATGCCATTGTATGAAAATAGGTTGACTGACAGGGCGAAACCGCAATGTGTCCTCGCGCTAATGCTTGCACATCAGTATCTTTCGCTCCAAGATGCGTTGACATATTTCCTTTCATATATGAATACGTTTTTGTTTTCTTGTTCAGTTTAATGCTTGGCCACAGGGTATATATATCTTTCAACGGCTTAACAAACTCAACGGTTGTTGTTGGGTGTTGTGGAAGATTGATGTTAACAATATCAGCTCCCCAACACGCATTCGATATAACATCTTTTAAAACTCTGTACGCTGCTTTTCCAGGATGCGCAAGATATGAAGAAAAATCGTCTTTGATTGAATGGTTTCGGAAATGAAATGATGCAGGCGTATCCCAACTGATTGCAATAGCCCGACGAGCTATTCCAAGATTTACTCCATGTGCGGCAGCTGAAAATGTTCCTGAAGTTACTAAACATCCTCCAATATTTGCTCCCAAATTAATACCGGAAATGATATAGTCAAATGGAACTGGAAACACATCTTTCCCTAGCTCCATTGCATCAACGGGAGATCCGTCTATCCAAAACGTTTGTATTCCGTCAACCGTTTCTTTTCCCCATGTGCCAGTTAGCTGAATGGATTTAAACCCGCCGACACCGCTTTGCTGTTTGAGCGTTCCAACAATGGCAAGATCGAAATCATTTTTTAAAAAATGGATCAGCAATCTCGTTCCGATCGAGTTATACCCATCATCCCCGGTAAGAAGTATTGTTTTCTTATTCATTAATTGACAGTATTATAACCTATATTAAGCGCTGCTTTTTTCACCCAAATCTTCAGAAAAACGTAACAGATATCCATCCGGGTCTTGTACTAATATCTCTCGACAGCCATAGCTTATCCCATCTCCCTGATACCAGCTGTCTTTAATCCCCCGTTTTAATGGATACTGATGCTTTTTTAATGAATCGATTATTTTCTGCACGCTACCTGTCTCGATTTGAAAGTTAATGCCTCGACCGAACGGATAATCCAATTTTTCTTTTTCCTTTTCTCCAGGTTGTAACTCTTGAATCATCAACTGACTTTTACCGTATGACAAAAACGCAAATTTCGGATCCTCTCGGGTATATTCGACGGACCACCCAAGGATATCCCGATAAAAAAACAGACTCTCATCAAAATCCAAAACGTATAATTCGGGAAGTAGTGTATTAAATTTCATAAATCGTGGCGGAGCATACGAGTTGGGAACTCTTGTATCCCTTAGTCTCTCTATACTCCTAATGTAGTATTGTACCAGATTCAGCGTTTTTCATGTCCCGTAGTCGTGGCTAAATGAGACAAATGAGACAGTATAAAAAGGGAATGTCTCAAATTCTTATGATGTAGTTTGATATATTCTACTTCTCAAGTCTTTAACCGATTCTTTATATTCACTCAACAGCTGTCCTTAACCCAAATTGGGCGGAATTTGTAAATGGATAGTATTCTTCATAAAATCCTTAATTTTCGATTCCACAATAATATCTTGTCGCAATATCGGTCTTTTCAAATAAATACCATCAAGCGTTCGACACCTGCTTAACGCAACATATGCTTGTCCAGAGGCAAATGCGCCTCTTCCCATATCTATAGCTACTGTCGTATATGTTTGTCCCTGTGATTTATGAATAGTGATCGCCCAGGCAAGTTTCAACGGAAATTGCGTAAATGAACTGACAACCTCTTCTTCAATACTATTTGTAGTTTGATTAAAGTTGTATCGTATTTTTTTCCATGTCTCTTTTGGAATCGTATAGTTAACACCATCAATACTCACTTGTATTATCGTATCAGTAAGGGAATGTATATATCCCATTGATCCATTAACCCATCGCTTCTCCTTATCATTTCTAAGCAACATTACCTGTGCTCCCTTTTTCAAACGTAACACTTCGTCAGCAGGAAACGCTGACTTTTCAAGACTTCCCTCTATCTCAGCCTCGTATTCATACACCGTTGCTTCAAGCTTCGAGAGTCTCATCTCGTTAATTTTGGCAACTGACACATTTATGGTTGCTAGAATCACAACGCCCTCCGAAGGTGCTGCAACAGTTCTCTTATTTAGTAGCGCAAGTTGCTCATCGGTAATAGTTCCCTCTCTTATTGCATTAAGTATTATTTTAAAATCCTCATCTTTTTGCCGAAAAATCGTTGTTAATTCCCGAATTTCAAACGAAGTGCGTTGCCAAACATGCGCGTTGAAGAAAAAATATCCCCCGTAATTTTTCTCAAAATACTCATAAAGTTCTTTATCCGTCAACACTGGAGGTAGCTGATACAAATCACCAAACATAACCATTTGTACTCCTCCAAACGGCACAGTGCTATTTCTCGCCTGCCTCAGGAGATGATCCATCGCATCCATCAAATCAGGACTCACCATAGAAACCTCGTCAATAACCACGGAATCAATATGTTTTAACAACTTAGCCGTTCTTTTCTCAATTTTCAGACTATCTTTTTTCACAAACCCAGGAGGTATTTTAAAAAGCGAATGAATAGTTTGCCCCCCAATATTCAGAGCGGCCACACCTGTCGGCGCACATACAACAATGTGTTTTTCTGACTTTTGACGAAAGTATTGAAGCAATACAGATTTGCCTGTTCCAGCTTTACCCGTAAAAAAATAGTGATTATTCGCCTTTTCAAGTAATTCAAATAGTTCTTTTTGTTCTGAACTTAAAGTGATGTCTGATATATCGATGCGTCTTTCATTTAATCTCTGTTTCGGTTGGGATTTAAAAGAATGCTGCGCATGCTGATCAACCGCCTTATTTTTGAAATAGGAAATCCATAAAATATCAACATTCTTTCCATCAATTAGATCCCTAGCTTGTTTATATAGAGGTTTCAAATTTTCCGCTTTCATCTTGTAGTAATTGGTAACCGTAAACACCACCAACTGCGAATTGCTGTAAATGACCGCCCTTTTATCACCAACATCGCGCAACGCTTCGATGAGTGCTAAATATTCTGCCTCATTTGCCGTCTTGCCCTCAATATTCTTTTGAATAAAAATGTTTCCATTTTTGACTACCGATATGGATGCAGCGTCATGAATCGTAGCATTTGAACCTCCCCCCGTGATGTAATAGACATCGATAGTTTCAGAGGACTCAAGAATTTCCTTGCCTACGGGCTTTACTGGCCTCACTCTCTTTACTTTTACTCTCTTCCCCGTTAGTCCGTTTCGATCGATATACTTTTTTACTTTTTTTTCTCTGTTGCTAATAAAATGAGAGATCTTTTTCATCACTTCATCTTTTTTACAGCCGCCTCCTCAACAATAGTTTTTATTTTGGGATTATGTATATTCTTGGAATTAAATGCAATCCAGCCATCGTAAAACTCCTCAGAGGAGTGAGCTATTTTACCACCGCCGCTATTAAATCCTGCTAAAGAATTTAGCAATTGGTTGGAAATACCAAACTTCTCCTTATGCATCTTTTTAAGGGCATTCCTTGTGATGCTGACTTCATGAATGGGTTTTTCTGAAGGCCTGTTTCTTTTTTGTCGGTATAAGTACGCTGCATGCATCTTTTTTGCAAATTCATAATATGGATTGTCTTTCGTGGGAAAATCCGCGTATTTACTCCTTACCCACGCCACACCGTATTTCTTTTCAAACTCTTCGAGCTTCTTTATGTATTGTCCAAATTGACCTTGAAGCAAGGCGTCTGTTTGATTCATAGTTATTAGAGGAACGATCTATACTGAAATCCCTTTGATTATACCCTGAGAAGCTCTATAGTAAATATATGCCCATACTAACCACTACTCTTAACAATACAGCGTTCGTTTTCCTTATCGGCTTCATTGTCATTTTTGCCTGGATCGCTATTTACTACAAAGATAAATACAATAAAACGCGCGATGAGCTTCTGGATCTGGCAGACATACGTGGTTTCTTCTCCAAAAAACCCTCAATTATGCGTGCAGATGAACGGCAATTTTTCGATATCCTTGTGAAACTCTATGGCGACAAATACTACACATACCCACAGGTGCGCCTTGCTGCAATTTTGGATGTTAAAAACGACGTAAAGGACCATGATAATCTGTACCGGCTGATTGACCATCTCTCATTAGACTTTGTGCTATTTGATAAAGAAGTCATGTCACCCGTAATTGCAATTGAACTCAACGGCAAATCGCATCTACAATTCAACCGAAGAAATAGGGATCAAAAAGTTGAAAGCGTATTAACTAAAGCTGGAATTAAATTTCTCGCAATTCAAGTAGCTGAAACATATGATGAAAATATGTTGCGCCAACAAATAGATCCTCTTCTTCAAACTATTATTTAATAATTAATCCTTTTATCTCTCTTTTTTGCAATTTTATCAGCTCTTTTAAAATTGGGAGTATTCATAATAATTTCTTTCAGCCTTTTACTTTCCTTATCCAAATTCTGCAATTCTTCTATAAATGCTGGTGAGAAAGTAAGAACTTTTTGCTTCATGTTTATTCCATAGAATAAATCCATTAATCCCATTACGATATTTGCAGTAGCCCACAAATCCGCTTTTTCTTGAAATTCATTTTCGAGATCAAAAAAAGACGTCTTTAATTGAGACGCGCCGTCAATTTCTTCATATTTGAAAGTTCTTTGTGTATCAACAATATTGGAATGACTGGACAACTGCATTTGTTTTTTCATAGCTTTAATAGCACCAGATCCTTTGGGATAGTTTTTTTCTAACCATTTATACCTTCTACTCTTCAATTCTTCTTTGACATCTAGCAAGCCTTCAGGCGTAATTATTGCAAAATCATCGATATTCGGATTTGCTAATACATATGAGGCACTTACCCCTGATTCTAATACTTGCCGTAAATTCATTACGGTCTGGACATGATGTCTTCTAATTATTGATAACAACGAAAGTAATTGATGCTTTTTTATATGCGACAGAAAGGCCACAAAAAACCACCCTTCATTTTTTACAGAAATAATAAAAGATTGTAGTAAGTTAATTGATTGAAGCGCATGATGATAAAAATCTTTGTATTTATTGGGCGCATTTTCGATTAATCCTAATTCGGTCTTAATTATTTCTGATAAAGTTGATTGGTTCATAATAATATTACTGTTTTTAACTTTCTTTCAAATATCCCTTTTCAAATAAATATTTCATCGTAATTTGTCTTGAAACGTCTTTATAGCCAAACGACCAATGGATGTCCCGAACCAACTCGGTTACGTATTCTTGAAGCTTTTCTGATTCGGATAAAATTCTTGTATCAAGTCGTAGCGGCCAAGTTCTATGAGCAAAAACGGAAGTTTTATTATCGGGAAACATTCTTTCTATTATTGGATTAATTATTACTCCTTCAATATTATCAATTGACACTTTACCTATTAGTGTTCCCTGATAGCCAAATTTTTCTAGAATTTTCTTCATTCCAACCAATGTTATATACACCTCTCCTGCTAGCCAACCAAGATGAGTTACTGGTCGACCTTCACGTGTAGGGCGCAAAACATCATGAACGCTATATCCCAACCCATTAGCAAATATCTGTTGAGATTGTACCTCTCCATCTCCTCGCGACCAATCGAAATAAACCATTCCTTCAGTTATAGACTCATACATCTGGTTGGCTGGAAATTCGTAAATAGCATTCCTGCTCCTAGCCTCAAGAATAATTGGCTCAATATCTAACGGACGGATAAATTCTCCATGCGGATAATATGGTTGTACCAATATTTTTAATAACGAAACCTTCTGTCCGATTGGCGATTGAACAATTTGAGATTTAAAGGGAGGAAAGTTATCACCGTCCTCGTGTTGTCTTTTTTTAGTTTCATAATTTTCTTTTTCTATTTCAATCTCACGTAACCGTTGTTTTTCTGCTCTTTTCAAAAAGGACTGTAGGTTACTTTCCGCTGCGTCTCGATTTTGCATTCTTCCCATCTCTGCTCGCTCGCTCTTCTTAAACAAAAGTTCCGCGCCCTCCGGTGACACAATATCAATCGGTTTACATATATTTCCTGTTCTAATCCATATATTTGAATCGTTATGCGCATAGTATGGTGTTTCATCACCCTCAAACACTCTGATTAGCACAAAAACTTTTCCATTAACCTCATTGGTTGTATTGCATACAATTTTCGGAATAGGATTAATATTCCCGACAAATTGATATACCCTGTCTTCATGTTTTCCGGGAACGATACCATCGGCACCTATTGGTAATCCAGTTTTTTCATCTTCTTCAATACCAAGAATTATCACTCCGCCCCTTGTGTTGGCAAGCGACGCAATAATTTTTGCTAATCCCTTATCTGGAAAATCTTTTTTATAATCGAGTTCTGTGCCTTCCGGATGATTCTGTTTTTGAAAAGCAACGATGTCTTCAAAACTAAAACTGTTCAATGATTTTGTCAGTAGATCCATTTTTTCTCCTTACCGTCCATACCATACTACTGCTCAAATTTCTTTACGGCTTGACGATATTTACAGTAATCGCAGTCTAATCCAGGTGCAGGTAGTTTATTTCCCTTGAGACATTCAATCGCATCAAGAATTGTTTTTTCGACCCAAGAATCATCGCCAGTATAAGGAATAATTTTAATATCGAACTCTAATTTACCATCAAAAGCATCTTTATCAGCATCGCCGTTACAGTAAACAAAATATCCCGTTGAAGATACTTTGAAGCCGTTTTTTCTAAACAACCATTGATATATTTCCATCTGCCGTTTGTATCCTATTTGCCAATCAGCATCGAGTGTCACTTCCGCATCCTTTGATGTCGCCTTGTAATCAACGATAATATATTCTCCATCAGGTTTTACCCATACATCATCAACGCCACCGGTAACGACTACATTCGTTCCTTCAATCTGAAACGTAATACCAGCTCTTAGTGAGTCCCGCCATTCATCAATCTTCTTGTGAGCAAGTGGTACAGCATCTATGCCGTAGGCTTTCATGAGCGGATGTGGTGTGCCTTTGGCTCGATGGATGTCGAATTCCTTCTTGAGAAGTTTATCGACAGCGGAATTGAGAGAAAACGGATATCCCGGCGGCTGTTTGACGCCAAGCTTGCGGTCAAGATAAAAACAACGAGGACAATTAATAAATAAATCAATCTTCCCCCGACTCAACCTGAACAGCTCTTTTGCGCCCGAGTCGTATTTATTCCTCACGCGGTTTGGATTGTAATATTGAGACATATCTTTATTTTTTATCTTCTGCTTTTTCGTCAACAATAAATTTTGCTCTGTTTAATAATTCGTCAAAAGTCAAAATATCTATTCCATGTATAGATTTTCGAAATCTCTGAAAAGTTTCTCTTTTACTTCTACTATCAAGTTGGCTTAGTTGTCCAATAACTATAATACCCTTAGGTTGAACGGTAAATATATTTTTTTTCTCAAACTCGTCTACATTTTCAGGCTGTCTAGACCCTTGCTTATCCCAAATATCGATATTTGCTTGTATTTGCGATAAAGCGTCAGTGAGCTCCTTAGAAAGGCTCCATACTCCTGATCTTATTTCCTTAGCTCCTTGGAGGAGTGAGGTGTCGGGAGTTTTTATTTCAACTAATACCGTAAAACTTAAATCTCCCACTGTTGAAGTTAAATAGTCTCCTATTTGTCCGCCTCTTCCATTTACTCTTGTTCCTCCATAATGAGGTTGATCCTGTTCCTGTCGTAAAATCTGATAATTTAAACCATAACCAAATATCCATTTATTGTTTTCAAAAAAAATCTGCCACCATTTTTCATCAGATGATTGTTCTATTATTGAAGAGCCAAACAAAGTAAGCTTCTCTTTGCGTTTTAATATTTGATTGATATCTTTCTCTGACAGAGATACACCATTAATTAAAGCTAGTTGCTTAATAATGCTTAACACGCTCTCGACACCGCGTCCTCTTATGGCTTTAACTATGTCGCTCTCTGCTTGAGAGACCAAAGAAAAACTTTCTCTCGGTATTTCAATTTGTCGAAGTGATTCCAAAAAGGAAATGAGGTGCCAGAAGTTTTCATGACATTCATTTAAATTTATATTTGCCTTAACCAAGTGGGTGTCAATCTCTGTTAGTACAATCGAATCTTCAACTATTTTTCCGGCTCTATTTCTAACTGAAAAAGAAAGCCGGGGTGTAAACTTATCTCCCTTTTTAATTAAAATAACCTTGCATATATAATCGACTTTGGCTTTCTTTTCTAAAACGAATTGCTTAATTAATTTATTTTTACTCTTGTTAAAAAAATAGTAAAAATTATTTATTGGGGTGGGGTGGATTTCTAAATCATTAAAGGTCTCTTCTCCGATATTAAAATTGTCATCAGAAGATTGAATCCAATTATCATTATCTAAGTTTGTTCCCATATACTTACCTTTAGTTAATCGTATATTTTGTGAATCAAGCGTTTTCAACAATTTCTTTTTCTTTGTCAGTTAAGTCGTAGAGTTTATAAACTAATTGGTCAATTTGTTTTTCGTAGTCAAGTGCTTGATGTTTATCTTTTTCCAAACTAGATTTCTTTAAGTCGATAATCTTGTCTACAAAATCAATAAATTGCTTCTGCTCAGATAGGGGAATTTCCGCTATAGGAAGATTACGAAAATCATCAGGGTAAAAATAATTCTCTAAACGATGTCTACGAATATTATTAAGATAAACATTAGCAAATTGTGAATTTATTATTGCTAGTAGATATTTCAGATCAAACTTAAGAGAAATATTTTCTAGTTCCTCCCTTGAGTGAGAATTAAATTTTTGTATGCTAATTGCAATACTGTTATTTTTAACTCCTTTGAGATCTGCAAATCTTTGAAAAAGCAATATACTGTCATTACTAACTAGACCTGTATCATCATATGTTCCTTCTGTTACTCTGCCTCTCATTATTTTAGGCCTGTTATAAAGTTCAGGGAAAGTAGGTCTACTTAAAAGATGGGGAACTCTTTTTGTATCCCATTCCAGAAATAATGTTTTCTCTATTAAATATTTTTTGAGGTACTTACCTTCTATATAAGGCTTTGTATTAACGTCTGTTTTAACTTCGGAAATTAAATCATCTTTGGCAAAAGCTCCTTTATTTGTGTTTTCGTCTGAATTTAAAACCATTCCGAGAATCTTTTTAGCATTTAATACTGCTTGCTCTTGATATTCTAATTTCTTAAATTCTGTTGGAACATATTTGTAAAATACTTCGCTTGTTCGACTTATCTCGTCCTTAAAATACTCGTAAAGAAATTTTAGGTATAAATCGTATGGAGTAATGGTGTTATTTAGCCAAGTCTTGGTTTGGATTGTCTCTATGTATTTTTCTGAAACATCAACTGCATTTTCCCAAAGCTCATTAAACTTAAGTTGTGCAAATTCATAGTCAGATCTAGTTTTCAGTTCTACGTTAAATTCCAAGTTATCAATTAGGCCCGCTTGAGTAAAGTTACTCGAACCAGTAATGACTCTACCAACGTCTCTATCTCCCTCTGCAAAGGTCATAACATAGAGCTTGGCGTGGATATTTTCCGAGGGATAGGCTTTTATTTCCAGCTTCCCACTTTTTAACCATTCCAGAAACTTATTGACCCCTTCTTCTGTATCGTGATTGTCTTCTGAAGTGCCCATTTCCTCAACTAAAGTGTCAGAAAACTTTTCTTTTGCTTCGGCATGAGAAAATTGCAGGCTTTCTTGTACTGGAACATAGGACTTTTGAATTAGGTTATACGTATCCCTGTTCGTGCTAATACCAATGAGAATTCTTACTTTCTCGGTATTTTCAAGTGATTTGTAGATGGCATAGAAACCGCTGGTATAAAAATAGCCGACTAAAACATCAAAGAATTTAGTATCTTTGATGAGTACCTTGAACCTCTCAGAAAGATTCTTGTCTTTTTCGTTGGTAATAAAGGTTAAGTCGGTATTCATGTTGTCTGTATTTTACTCTATTCCTGAACCTAAAGCGACATCATTGCACTATAATCAGGCTATGAAAGACGAATATTTCAAAACATTAGCTACACGAGCCAAACAAAGAACGAAACTTCTAATCGCCAAACCTGATTTTCAAAAAGATATAGCTCTTCTAAGAAAAAAATGGAGCATTCCAGACAATGGATTATCAGATGAAGAATCAAATAGAAAATGGAATTTACAACTTGCCACCAACACGGCAGCTTATTATTCAAAAAATTGGCTGAGGGGAAAAAAGCAAATAATAAAACTGCGCAAAAACGGTGGAATATTTAAGTGTGATAATTGTGGTAAAACACTAACTCTACAAGAGGGATTTGAAGAGATCAAAACAACTATCGAGGAAATACAAAAAGCGGATAAATTCGGAATTAAAAAGAGACATTAAGGTCCTATAATCACATCCCCCAGCTCTCTCCAGGCTTCAGAAACGATAAATGTTTATTTCAAGAGGGTTTAGCAAGCCACAGCAACCCCTTCAGAGGTAGTGAATGGGTCGGGTAGAACCTTGAGACTACTGCGGAGAGGAGGGGACTCGAACCCCTAATCCCGTTTCCGGGACACCCGCTTTCCAAGCGGGGCGACTACCAATTATCACACCTCTCCATACCAACCCCTTCGCTTTGCTCAGGGTTTCACTTCGTTCAATATGCGACCCTTCCAAAAAGCATTATCGTTTATATTCCTCTTCTAACTCTTGTTGGATATCCAACCACCAGTCTTGAGAATCTGTCTCGAGGAGCGTCTTCGTTAAAGCAATCCCCTCGGGAGTTCGAATGCGACTTTTATTCATCATCCATTTCTTTGCATGCATATCCCCTCGTTCAACAAGAGGTTTTAATCGAACAAGAAGCGCTATCACATTTGCCTCAAATACAATTTGCGCTTCTATTGATTTTTTCTCTTCATACTCTTCTAATAATTGAACGAGGCTTGTGTCTACGAATCCAAAAATGTCTTGATTTGCCTTTTTTTGATTCCGAGTAATATACCGAAGAGAAATTTTATGTGCATCACCAACTCTTGTTTCATGCATATCGTGAAATATACTCATTGTAAGGATTTTCCCAATATCAAGATGTAATTTCTTTGCTAAAAAATACGCAATCACTGCTGTCATAAATGAATGTTCACCAATTGTCTCTTCACCATTACCCAGAATCTGAAACCCAACTCGCTTCATGCGTTTCATTGTCGCAGCTTCATAAATAATATTGGCGATTTTTTTGTTATTATTCATAAAATATAAGTCTTTGAATGGATGTATTATATCATTTTGTACGGTATAATCGTCATATGTCACAAAAGACTCTGGCATTAATTGCGCTTATTGTCGCATCTCTCCTTTGGTCAACCGCCGGAGTTACGGCAAAAATATTAGTAAAGGACATGCATCCATTTGTTGTCGCTTTTTATCGATTCTTCATCGCATCAATCCTCATCCTTCCATTTTTTCTTCGCGAGAAAAAGGCTTGGTTAAACTGGAAACAATTGCTCATTCCTAGTTTCATTGGTGCATTGAATGTACCATTATTTTTTTATGGTATTAAAACAACCACTGCAAACTCTGCAACCCTTATTTATACCGCTGGACCACTGACAACTGCGATTTTATCGTATATTTTGATACGAGAAAAAAACTCTTTATCAAAATGGATAGGAATTTTTGTAGGACTTATCGGAGTCTGTATTATTATTATTCTTCCTGTTATCGAAAAAGGTGAGATGATGGCTGGAAGTTTTCAAGGAAATCTCTTTATTGCAGTCGGAATGCTTTCTTGGACGTTATATGCAATTTGGTCACGCCGCATAAGAGCACTGAATCAATTTTCTCCTGTTACGACAACATCATTTTATTTTTTTCTTGCAACGCTTACTAGTTTTATTCTTGTTCTTCTTACCAAACAACAGTTTTTCACTCCTCAAGTGTTTCAACCAAGTTATATCTTTGTGTTAGCATACTCAGCAATTTTTCTGACCATCATTACCTATTTCCTCTTTCAGTGGGCCATTGAACATCTTAGCGCGACAACCGCATCGTTCAAACAATATATTGAAACTGTTTTTGCAGTTGTATTGAATTTTCTATTGCTCGGAGAAAAACTGACCTACGGACTTATTGCCGGAGGACTATTAGTATTAACAGGTGTGGCAATTGCAACAATTGGGAAAATAAGACGTGGCGCTCCTGTGCAGAGTCGGACTGCAATTACAGCCTCCGGAGGGCCGCGTTCTATCCATTGAACTACAAGAGCATACTACTTAATTATTGTTAAATCTCCGTTAAGAACAACCGGCTGCATTGCGTGCATTTCTGATTCGTAATCCATTATTGGAAGTGGATATAAGATGAATATCTTCTTTCTTAGCCCAAACGCATGACCCATTTCCAAAAATGTATTTCCACCAATATACCCATTAATTCCTTTTCTTGGATAATTTAATATGAAAATTGCATCTGATTCTTCAATATTCTTAAAGTGTTTTCTTATGAAATCATATTCAATTTTTGCTGCGATAAGTTCATCTTTTGAAATACCTGGCTTTGCTTCAATAGGTACTTCTTCCTCTATCCCCATCGGGACAATAACTGTATGTCCACGTTGTTCCAACTCCTTTTTAACAGAGCGCATTTCTTTAAAAAACGTCATACTTGCGGATATTGCAATTTTCATAGGCAGAATACCATTTACAGAGTTATAACCTATTTCCAGACAATTACTTCTCCTCTATATTCTCAACAATAATACATTTTTCTTTAGGTGAGGGTTCTTCAAAATATTTTTTATAGCCATCATACATTTCCTGGCTTATAACAAAAGCGTCCTCCGTTGGTTTTTGGTTTCTTTTGGATATTCTTTGCTTCATCGTTTCATGGGTATTTTTTACATAGTACAATTGAACTTCTCCGCCGGCCTTTTCTATTTTCTTACGAATTTCATCTCGTTGAGATCGGACCCAAAATCCTTCATCTATAATGATATCGTTCCCAGCTTTTAAACAATACAGCGCTACGTCAACGGCCAACTTTGAGATTCGATTATCGTATGTTTCAAATCCATCAATGGTTGGATCATGACCGAAAATTGCAATTACCCATTCATCTTTTGTAAATCGCAACGCCCCGGTTTCTTTTTCCAGTTTTTTTGCAAATGTCGTTTTTCCTGATCCGATAAAACCAATAATAACGTGCGCCAATGGTTGTCGATTCGCTTTTTCCATAATATTAGGTTCTAATCCCGCCCCCCGTCAGGCCAACCTCTGTTTTAGGTTAGAACGTATTTTTCTAATGCTCTGGATTGCCAGAACAACCCGTTTTTCATTTTGTCCGTCTTGGCGGAGAGGGTGGGACTCGAACCCACAAACCCCTTTCAGGGTAACAGTTTTCGAGACTGTCCGGATAGCCATTCCCTGCACCTCTCCACGTATTAACCTTCACACATTTTCAAATATTGTGCATAACGTATTAAATGCTTCTTATTATTTGATTTTACTAAGTTAAAAAAATTAACAACATCTTTTCTTTTTCTCAGCATAATTCTATTTTTTGTACTAACTGTAGGTGAAAAACCAAATTCACGTAAAGTATCATAAATATTTAGCCGTAAAGGGGTTGAATAACTCGTGTAAGCAACGCAAATACTTTTATAAACAATCTTTTTTTTATAATGTTTATCTAAATAGACTGATCCATCAGTATCAAACAACCCTCGTAATACACTTAACTTGAACTCATCGCTAGTATTAATCCAAGAAGGTATTTTTATTTGTTGTTTAATTTTATCTCCCTTTACGAGCCCATAAGAAAGTAATAGTTGCACAAGATTTTTTCCAGAAACTACCAGATCAACCGCTTTCCCTTTTTTAAACTCAAGCGATGGATATTCTCGAAATATTTTATTAATAAGTTTTCTAACGTAAACAACGTAATCCTTATCATCAATCTTATTCAATGTTATTCTTATTTGATATTTTGTTATGCCTCCGTCACCAAGCATTATGCCAATAAATTCTGCAAATTGCGCTGTTAGTTGTGGTACAGAAAACACTTTTGCTATTTTAAAGCCAGTACGCATTCTTTGATGTGTAACCAGCGAATTCATTCCTCCTTTTGATCTCCCGATGGCTGTTCCCGGATTCCCATATTTTTTTATACTCACAATCCCACCAATTCTACCTGCTCGTGCCCTAATTTCAGTTTCATTTTTTATCATCGCAGTCGAAGGGAGACAAACATGTAATTGGTGACCAATATTAATACTAAACTCTTCGGGAAAAGAATACGTTCCTTTTTTCCAATCCCGAAATGTTCGAGGATTTATCTTCCACAAGCTAGCAAAATTAGCATAAGATAAATTTGATTTGATTTTAATTTGCTCAAAGTACATCTTTAAGTCTTCAGGATCTAATTGCACTCTATTCATATAAACATCATAAATGTTAATGTGCTTACTGTCAACGACTCAACCAACCCTCCCTTGGCGTTCCTGTGCAGAATCCCTGCCTGCCGGCAGGCAGGGAACTGCTTCTTGCGCGCCCGGCGGGAGTTGAACCCACAACCGTTAGATCCGCAATCTAATGCTCTATCCATTAAGCTACGGGCGCAATTGCTATGCGTGTATTTTACTACGAATAACAGCTAAACACTACGATTGAGGTTTTTCGAGGGGGACTTTTTTAGAAAGCCAGGATGCGGCGTTATCAACCCATGACTTTTCCGGTTGTTCACGATATGCAATAAATTGTTTTAGTGCTTCTTGAACACGCTGTTTCTCTATTGCACCAAGAAGTATAATAATTCTTGACCCAATAATAGGTCTTAGGATGAGTAGTGTTTGTCCCCATTGATCTTCAAACCAAAACTCTACAAGCTCCTCGTATCGATAAAAATGTCCAGCACTTTCAATGCCAAGATTGGAAATACTATGCTTTACTTCTTCTGGGGCAACTGTGGAAAGAACATAGACAAGAAATACGATTGATAATACGGCACCAACGAGTACAAATTCCCGTGCAAATATGAGAATAACCGTAAGAAGAAATACAATTGCACCAATATTAGTAAAATATTCCTTATCCCTGCGCTTAAATAATCTTGAAGGAGATGACCAGGTAAGAGCAACTTCTTCTTTTGGGGCAGAATCAGTATCCATACTAGAAAGTATATACCAAGAAGCAGAAAAAAAGTAGTGTTAACGTAGAGATTTCTTTCGAAATTCTCGAAGTGCGTCTGACGCTATCCAGTGAGCACTTTTGCTATCAATTTCTATGAGTCTATTTGCACACACTGTTGCTTTCTTCATACATGTGTTGTTTCGTTTTCCTATTTGCCGAAGAGCCCAATTAACTGCTTTCTTTACATAATTTCGTTCATCCATTGCTTCGCGCTCGATAATGGGAAAAAACTGATCAAACTTTTTATCCTCTGCTTTCTTGTCATGAAATGCAAGTACAGCCATAAGCGCAAAACCTGCGCGTTTCGTAAATTCTTTCCTGTTACTGGCCCATTCAATCGCCTTTTCATACGCCCACGGCGTTTTATCAAATAAATTCATACACACCTGATCGCACACATCCCAACTATCAAAGTCGGCTACCCATTGGTCCATTTGTTTTTGTGTTACAAGATTAACGTCATCAACTAGGGCTGCTAAAATCCGTGCCTCATGGATATCGCTTTTCCACAATTCCTGTGCAAGAGCATGATCTTTTCCAATTTTCTTAGCTAGTACACGAAGTAATGGAATGGAAATACCAAGAGTATTCTTCGGATTAATCCCAAACCGCGCCATGCCGGCAACATTTTGAGGATTTTTGTGTTTTTTTAGTTCTTGAAGGATGTCTGTTGTATTCATAAAATTATATAATTTTGTGTTTCTTTAGAAACGCTCTTCCTGAACCAGATTTGAGATATTTTTCGAAGTTGAAAGCAGTATATTTGTTTAAAAAAGCAAAATATGAAATGAGTTTTATTGGAAGACGATCTTTTGTGGCGGGGACATTGCCTTTATTGTGTCTATCTATTCTGTCTTTCAGATTATCTGTGCAACCTGAGTAGGTTCTATTGTCTGAACATTTCAAAATATAAACATAATACATATAAGCTAAACCCGCTTTCGCTCGTCTTGGCGGATTTCATCTCGCCGAAGCCGAGCTTTAGCGAGGCGAAGGCGGAGGGGACAGGACTCGAACCTGCAAGCCCTTGCGAGCGCCAGTTTTCAAGACTGGTTCCTTACCATTCGGAGCACCCCTCCAATGTTATATTTTTTGGTGCTGCGGAGAGTGTGGGAGTCGAACCCACTCACCGCTTGCGCGATGCAGGTTTAGCAAACCTGTGCATTACCGTTCTGCCCACTCTCCAATACAAACTTCGGCTTTCATTATACCAAGAAGCTTCCCTACTGTGCTATTGTCAGTCCCCATACAGTTCTTACGCCAGCACGTTTAAGCGCCTCGCATGCTGATTGCATGGTTGCTCCAGTTGTATAGACATCATCAACTAAAATAATGGTGTTTTGTTGTATTGACGGTATTACCTCTTCGTTCACAATAAATACGCCTTTCATGTTGAAAAGCCGATTTTCCCGATTTTTCATATCGACCTGCGGAACTGTTTTTCGAATTCGCTTCAAAATATCAGTTTGAACTGGTATATTAAAACGTTTTGACAATAGACGAGCTATTATTTCAGCCTGATTAAATCCACGAAGCCTACGACGTGCCGGATGAAGTGGAATGGGAACAAATAATGATTGTTTTGGTAGTTTGGAAAATGATGCGTAGCGTAATAAATCATCTGTCACTTTGTGCGCATATCGATATTTAATCGTTTTTATAGCTTTTTGTATAACTGCCATATATGGAAAAAAACTTATCAGTCTGTCTAAACCGAATTGTTTTTTACATCTAGGATGGGTAATCCCATCAATGGAAGCACGGCTACACACGGGGCATTTTAGGTATGGAAGCTTATGGATTTTTGAATAACAGGAAAAACAAATATATGATCCTAATTTCCCGCACCCGAGACAAAACTTTGGGAAAAAAAGATCAAAAAGGTGCATATTAAATAAAATGTTTGTTTCGAAATGCAAAACCGGAACCCGTCTTTAAGTATGATTCAAAATGAAGTGCTTTTAATTTTGAATCAAAGGCGGAGTAATAAACCAATTTTATTGGTCGAAAATTCTTTGTTTGTGAAACCAACCCTTGTTGATGATTTTGAACTCGAGATAATAAATCTGAAGAGAAACCAATATAATACGTTTTATTAATTAATTGAAGAATATAAACATAATACATAGCCCCACTTCGCTAAAGCTTCGTGGGACACACTCCGCTCTTATAACATAAAACATTCATGTAATAAAAGTATGGCCGTGCCACACGTAGCTCCGATTTTTTATCGGAGCGGAGTGTGGAGATGCCGGGGGTGAGCCCGGGTCCGAAAACGCAAACAACAAACGTCTACAAGCGTAGTCCATTTTATTCCTCATCATTATAGAAATGGACAAAAATAATAATGAGGGGTTGACTGAATAGATACTCCAAAGGTAACCAGTCATCTACCTTCTGATGGTCCAGCTATGTTGTCACCTGTAAAATCTCGCTGAACAACAGATATTCACAGATGATTCCTTATGCTTGTGCGAATGCAAAAGCTCGGGAATTCTTGAATGCTAATGCCTGCTCAAGTTGAGCGAGTTTCGCTTCAAGTTTACTGATAGTGTTATCAGCATGTATTTTTTGATAGTTAATTTACGACAATCTAACAATGTCGGCTTGCTGTTTGTTAATGTGCATTCCCGTCGAATCATTCATCCCCTTCGTCGCTATCGCTCCTCAGGGTAAACCCCTTTATTGGAAACGAAGCGTTACGTTATTTTTCCTCGAAAATCTTGCTCTAGTTCCCGTTTTTGATCTTCCCTTTTCATTTTCTCTCGTTTCTCGTAAACTTTTCTTCCACGCGCGAGTCCTATTTCGAGCTTGATTTGAGGTCCCTTAGTATACCAGGAGAGGGGTATAAGGGTCAATTTAGCGCTATCCAGCTTGTTTTGAAGGCTAATAACCTCCCGTTTATGCAAAAGTAGCTTCCGTGTCCGTTTTGGGTCATACCCGCCAGCTGGCGGACGTGCATAACTATACGGCATTATTTCAGCGTTGATTAAAAACACTTCTCCGCTTGCTATCTTTACATATGCCCCTTCTAATTTTCCGTGACCAGACCGAAGAGATTTTACTTCACTTCCTAGTAAACTCACACCGGCTTCAATACGGTCAATGATCGTGTAGTCATAGGATGCTTTTCGGTTTATTATTTTCATACAAAGATTACTTTAAATCTAGGCTATAAAGCTTTCCAGTTGCCAGAAGTAGTATTTTACCTTGTTTTTCCGCTACAACCAATTGGCTTGGGATGATATCCCCTGTCCAGATATATTGAGCAAGATAAATTCCGTCTTTGTCAACAACAACTACCCGTTTGTTTTGCGAGTCAAGAACATAAAGATTTTTCGTTTCATCACTTGTAAAAAGTATCAAATCCTTCCCGAATGGCGGATCTACTCCTTTATACACAAATGTGTTTTCTTTTCCCTGAGAAAAACGCTGTATTTTTCCATCACTCGTTCCTATCCACACAGATCCATCAATAGTCATTCCTGTGGCTTTGCTTAAATCAGGAAGCGTATCCGGATTAAGGTATTCCTTAAGTTCAGAAAAAGCCTTTTCAGTAGCGATGTACTTCCAAATTCTGCTTTTTGTTGTATCAAGTAAGTATATATTTCCACCAAAAACCGTCATCGTCTCAACGCTTCCCCATTCACTACTTTTTTTGATACGTTGCACAATCATGTTTTTATTTTCTATGGATAGTTGACGAATCCCATCAGGGGTTAACACATACACCGTATCCCCCTGTGCATCAACCGCAAATACCTGTTCAAACCCCATTCCACCACCTATTATTTTTCCAGTTTTAGATGAAACAGTAAGCGCATAGACCGCTTTTTGAGATGTGTCTCCAATAACAAGCGTATCTCCCCAAAGACCCATTGTTGATATGAAACCTCCAAGTTTTAATAATTCCACGTCATAAAATACTTGGGGTTCTTGTGTATAAATATGCATTGCCGTGGTTAATGTTGAAGTAATGCGTCCATATAATTCTGATGCATAGCGCTCTTCTTTTGTCTTATCTGTCACAATTTCGGCAATGGGAGCAAGCAGTGCTTTTGCTCCCATGAGACGTTCTCTTCCTTTTACCCCATTTAGCTCAAGAAGTGCTTGTCCTTCTTCATACAAACGCTCTGCTTCTTGTACGACTGCTTGCAGTTTTGTGTCGTGTTTATAAATCATTTCGCGACGTATACCAACGATAACGCTGATTAAAAATATACCAATGAGGATCATAGTGATCCATGCCCCTGGTGTTTGCTTGATATGCCGAAGATTAACAAGGCGTTTTTTCAACGAAGGGAATGATATATGTAATTTCGGTTGTATCAACTCATCCTCTTGTATATCTTTCACTTCAAATAAAAGCGCTGCGCAACCATACATTGATTCTTTTCCTTGTAAACAGAGCGTTAACTTTTCAGCTAAAACATCTGCTGATAAGTGATCGAAAATACTAAATAATTCTTCTTCTGGAAGAATGGCTCTGCACGTTTTAGACAAAAGAATAAATATATCTCCTTTTTGAGCAACTCCTGAAATAGATCCGCTTTTGTCTAATAATTTTGCGTATTGTCCTTCCCTTTTTATATATACAGCGCCTCCACCACCAATAACAACATGTGTTGTCAAACCAACTGGTACAAAAAGGACTATAGATTGTACGCCCGGTGCTAATGCATCACGAACGAGTGCTTCAATTACCGAAAGCTCTTGAATTGGATTCGAACACACACCTACGATTGTAGTAATTGCCTGCATTCCTATTATTTGAGCATTTTCTGAATGAGAATTTGTTTCAACGACACCGTACACAAATTCTGTTTTTATTGTTTGGGTCCAGAAAGACGTGGTTGTAGCACCAACCACCGATCCAACAATGGGAATGATTCGCATATATTTCTATCGTATCACGTTTTAATTAGAGAAGAATGATGGCTAAAACGATAACAGCTAAAGAAGAAATAAAATGAATAATAGACAGCAACCGTAAAATTGGCTCCGACGTTTCAGCGAGCACCTTCGACATGAGCTCTTCTTGTCTGATGATAATTGCTCCATATATTGCATAGAAAGATAATCCGACAATGGTAAGTATCTTTATTGCCATCCACCCAATATTCGTAAATTGTTGTGTATCCATACTAATGACCGTCTCCCCCATTCTTTGTTTTCAATTTCGCTGCGTCACTGACAATGTCAACTACTTCACTTGGCTTTGGAACTATTTCAAATGAAAAATTTGGTAATTCTCCGGCAGTTTGAATGACGACATTTCCATAATTAAACATGGTTCCAAAAATTCCTTTTTGATTATACGAAATGTCCTGCACTCTTGAGAGCTGCGCTTCCGCGACATCTTTATACAGGAGATTAATAAAATCAATATCAATAATCCGGTCGTTTGTCACTATAAAAATATTAAAAAACCAGTGAAGAAATTTAGCCAGAATCACTCCAAACGATGCGGTATACCAAAAAATTGTACCGACAATGATGTATCCAACCGGTATAGTGATTGTCGTCGATAACATTTTTAAAAGCACTGGGAATAAAACCATAGGAGCAAAAATAAGGAGCACTCCAAATGCCATAGTCGGAACAATTGTAATGAGATGCTGTCGTAAAAACAAAATAACTGTTTCATTTTTTTCCTGATGTTCAAACCGAAGATTTGGGGGCCACGTCGCAAACGCGGTAAAAAGATTTGTTTTGGTTATCTCACGTGTCCGTTCTGACATGATAAATACCTCACATAAGTATACTACTTCCGTTCTACGTTGAACAATGGTCCGACAATTTGAATATTAGCAGGGGCCCTTTGGTTAAAATAGTTTTTGAAATCGCTTCCTGGAAAACTGACTGATCCGGCATCTCCAGAAAAACTTACATTAGAAGTTGTTCCCACACCAAAATCTACTGAAACAGAAATATTATTTATATTATTAAATGGGGTTACTCCCCGTGATGAAAGTTCTTGTTTAACCTTATCTACGCTCCAATTGTCAGTTACCGGACATCCTTTTTTGGGATCAGGAGAAGGAGGAGGTTTGTCTGGCTGAAAAACATAACATCCGCGAGAAGAATCTTTTTGCACAAGAAGAATAACATTTACGATGTCTGCAACTTCATCAGATTTAAGCCATGCAGATTTTCCGTGTTCACTTCGCCACCCTTGCGCTGCATAAAAACAAGGTGAATCCCTGTCGTATGCTTTAGACAACAAATCAGAAAAATTACTGACGTCTCCATTGGTATCGCGAAGCCGTTTCGTCCAGGCCTTATCCCCACCCCATACATCACCGGAAGTAAAAGTGTAACCGCCGTCAGTTGACGAATACCAGGCCTTGATCACTTGCCCTCCATTGACCATCACTTCGCCCTTAGTTTGTTCCACTGCCTGTTGCCACTGTCCGGTCTTTTTATCCGGCTTCCACACTTGACAAGCTTGAGTCGTACAAATTTCCCCCTGGCCGTTATTGGTGTAAGCCAAAGCATAACTTCTGGCTGCCACTGCTTGGGCTTTTAAAGCATTCATGTCCCAGTTTTCCGGCATCTCGTAAATTCCCAGCAAATACTCATCCAAAGATCTCTCTCCATATCCCTGGATCTTAATTTTTATATCTTCCTTGCCGCTTTCAAAGCTAATCCCGTTAAAATATGCCTGCAAAATCGTTTTGTAGTCCTGGCCCGTCTTAGCCCTGCCATAAGCTCCATACTGATTCATTCCAACGCGGTGTGGAATACCGAAGGTAAAAAAGGCAAATCCTGGAGAAAATCCCGGATCAAGTTTTCGATCATCAGTACAATAAAGTGGTCCCGCGCCTAAACTTGTCGGTAAGTTTAATCCAGATAGCTTTGCTCCTAAAAATTCCTGTTGCTGAGTAGAAAGAGATGCAATAAAGCCGGACAATTTTGTTTGATATGCACTCGCATCACCAACCAGCTTTCGTATCGATACCGCTCGTCTATCTACATCTTCTTTCATGGAAGCAAGCATAATTTTTTCTCCTTCTAACGTTTTTTTCTTATCCTCCAAATCCTTCACAAGAAGCGCAGTTTGGGTGATGACTTTTTTATCTTCATTGGTAATTGCTTGTTGATAGCCGTAGGAGCGAAGTGCTGAACCGACATTGGTTGATGAAAGAAATATAAACACAGGATTGGATTTTGTTGATCGCATATAGAATTGTCGAATCCGGCGTCCAGCCACATCCAATAATCCAATAAGTTCCTTCTCTCCTAATAGAATTGCTGCTGCTTTTTTAACCAGTTCCGATTCAATGAGTTTAATTCTATTTTGAAATGCAATAATGTCTGCTTCCATTTTTCGAAGCGAGTCCACATGAGGCTTTTTAGCTGCTTCCATTTGATCCCACGCTTCTTGGCATTTTTCAATTTTCCGTTGACACTCAATCGTATTTGCACAAGAAGAATCACAGGATTGAGCATAGACGGGAGCATGAATAAACAAAGTAACAAAGTAACAAAGTAACAAAGTAACAAATAGCTTGCGGAACATATCTTCCATTGTAACATGGACTTTGATACACTTAAGGAGTGAAAATTCGATTATTTATACTCGCATTGTTCGCTGCCTTTCTGTTTTTTGCCATTCCCACTGGTCAAATCGTTGCTGCAAAGACATGTGAATCATTTCGAATTGAAGGACAAAACGATATCTTTGCAATCCCAAGTGACACCGCTCTTACATTTAAATTTGATTTATCAGATAGTCAACCTGCCGCGTATGATCCAAATGGATCATTCACAGCTGTATTCTCATCAGGTCCGAATAAATCAGCGAAAGCAATGGGGGGGATTATTTCTTTCACTCAAGCCGCGTCAACCTTTAGTGCAGGAAAAACATATACAATCAAACTCAATTATGATCCACCGACCGGTAATCTTGTCACTATTTGTACAAGATCATTTGGAATATCAGCAACAGAATCAGGAAATTGTACTATTACTGTTAATCCTCCCGCGCCATCCGTCCGAGACACACTTACTGTTAATGTAAAATTCAATGCAACCGGTAATTATAATCTGTATCATGATGGCGCAAAACCAGGAATAGAGGGAATCACAAATCACTTGGTTACTTCAATCAATGCAGACAAACCAAATATCCTGATATCCAATTACGGTATAAGTAATAATAAATTTTATATTGCGAAAAATAGAGTGAGCAGTAAACTTTGTGAACGCAGCTTTCAAGTAACAGAGAATGGCGGAGGCATGCTTGAGTCGCAATTTACCGATCTTTGTTCCTTTGCTCAAGGAGAAGGAAGAAGTCAATGTACCGCGTGTATCGGCGGTTCTCCACCAGGCATTTGGACAGCAATCGGATGTATTTCATCAACCCCTAGTGGGTTTGTAAAAACCATTCTTCCGTTTGCCATGGGACTTGGAGGGGGAATTGCGTTTCTTCTCATGCTCATTGGCGCACTGCAGATAATGACCAGTGCCGGAAATCCGGAAAAACTCAATGCAGGAAAAGAATTGGTAACGTCCGCTATTGTCGGACTGCTTCTTATTATCTTCTCTGTATTTTTACTAAAATTGATTGGCGCAGATATTCTCGGCGTTCCGGGATTTAAATAATATGAACACACTTGCACAACTTATTCTTCCTGGACCAAGCGGATCACCAATTCAAATCCCATATCCAACAGGATTTAAATTCACAAACACCGCTTCTGTCGTCACAGGAATTACAAACTATATCTATGTTCTTGCCGGGATAGGATTACTCATTGTTATCTTAAGCGCCGGATTTACGCTTCTGACCAGCGCGGGCGATGCAAAAGCCATGGAAAAAGGGAAAAAGGGACTTACGAATGGAATAACTGGGTTTGTGATCATCTTTGTTGCGTACTGGCTCGTACAAATAACAGGGATAGTTTTTGGAATGAAGGGAATAACAGATATATTCAAATAGTTACTTTCCAAATCTTCGGTTTCGTTTCTCATACTCATTAATAACTTCATCAAGCTTTTTTGGGGTGAATTCGGGCATATACCACGAAGGAAAATATAACTCACTGTATTCACTTTGCCAAAGAAGAAAGCCTGACAGTCGTTGTTCTCCGCCTGTCCGAATAATGAGTTCTGGATCCGGAATTCCTTGTGTATCAAGAAGAGTTGAAAATTCTTGTTCATTTATTTTTAAAATGTTTTTTGTTTTTTTCACCGCACGTACTATCTCGTCACGACCCCCGTAATTAAGTGCAAACACAACAGTTATTTTATTGTTACCTTTTGTTTGCTCCACTACTTTTGTAAGGGCATCAGAAATATCATGAGGAAACTTTGAAATATCTCCGATCACCCGAATACGCACGCCTTTTTCGTGAAGTTTCTGCCATCGTTTTTGTACCACGTGTCTGAAAATTGTCATAATCCCATGCACTTCTTTTTCAGATCGCTTCCAATTTTCTGTTGAAAATGCCCAGAACGTCATGTATTTCACCCCGCATTTCGCAGCAGCTTCAATCAGGGGTTCGAGTATCTCATCGGCTACTTTTCGATGCCCTTCAAGAATGGGAAGTCCTCGTTCTTTTGCCCACCTGCGATTCCCGTCCATAATTACTGCGATATGTGTCGGAATTTGTCCTTGCTTCATACGATATGTAATTTTTTTACATCCTGCTTGGCCCAAGCAGATAATAGTATTTCTTTCACTTGTAATTTTCTTCGTAATGTGTTTGGCTGAATAAACAAAATTTCTTCGATTTCCTCTTTGTTTATTTTAAATTCTCCATCATATTTCGTGGTAAATAATCCTTGCATCTCTGTTTCATTGGAGTCAGAAAAAATAGTCTTTGAGTGAAAAACCAATGGATTATCAATACCTAGTTCTTCAAATAGTTCTCTTTTAGCAGCTTGCTCATATAATTCATTTTTATTTACATGTCCTGCAGAACACACATCCCATAGACCAGCTCCTAAATCTTTCGTCCTGCTCCGTTTTAATAATAAAAGTTCACCTTTTGAATTAAAGATCGCTGTACCAACTGTGCGATGTATGAGTGTTTTATTATGATGACACTCATACCGTGATTTATATCCAATGATATTGTCATGCACATCAACTATAATAAATTGTTCTGACTGATCATCTGTCGTATCTATTTGATTTAACATGGTCATCGTACTTTGTTTACGTTTCTATGCGCGTACTCAATATTTCTTTCCCGTGTATCAAACCCAAGGCCAAAACCTAAGCAAGTAACTGCTCAATATGCTTTCTTAATTCTTCAAACATCTCTTTTTCTTTCACCGTCTTCACAATCTTTCCTTTACTAAAAATCACTCCGGCATTTTTTCCTCCGGCAATTCCCACATCCGCCTCTCTCGCTTCTCCCGGCCCGTTCACCACACACCCCATCACTGCCACCTTAATCGGTTTTTCAATTGTTTGTAAATATTTTTCCACTTTGGCTACTAAAGGAATCATGTCATATTGAGTCCGGCTGCAGGTCGGGCAGGAAACCAAAATCGGCCCGCTTTTTAAGCCTAAATTTTTTAAAATCTCTTTTCCCACCCTGATTTCTTCCCGGCTGTCTCCGCTTAAAGACACTCTGATCGTGTCTCCGATTCCCTCCAATAATAACGACCCAATTCCCATACTGGAAACAATTGTCCCAATGCTCGGCGGTCCGGCTTCAGTCACCCCTAAATGGACCGGGTAATCGTATTTTTGACTGAATAATCTGTAGGCCTGTGTCATTTGAATTACATCCGACGCTTTTAACGACACCACAATCTGGTCAAAGTTTAAATCTTCCAAAATTTTAATGTGCCGGCTGGCTGACTCAACTAAGGCTTCCGGTGTTGGCCGGCTATATTTTATGAGCAAATCCCTTTCCAAAGAACCGGCATTAACTCCGATCCGAATCGGCACTCCTCTTTCTTTAGCCAGTTTCACCACCTGTTTAACCTTATCAATTCCGCCTATATTCCCCGGATTGATTCTTAATTTATCCACCCCTTGCTTGATCGCCTCCAAAGCCCACTCATAATTCAAATGAATATCCGCCACAATTGGGATATGAATTTCTTTTTTAATCTTGGAAAAATTCTTGACACTCTCCATATCCAAAACATTCATCCGGGTAATATCGCATCCGGCTTCTTCTTGTTCCCGGATTTGCCTGACCACCGCTTTAACGTCATGGGCATCAACTTTCACCATTGTCTGCACTGTAATCGGACTATCTCCGCCGATAGCAATTTTCCCCACTCTGATTTTTTTCGTTAGTCTTCTTTTAATCATAAAGATTTAGTTAAATATGTTTGCTCGTATTTTAATTTTAATTGATTATATACTTTTTTCGCTTCTTTTTTATCTTTAAATATTCCAAACACTGCTGAACCTTTACCGCTCATCAAACTTTTTTCGGCGCTATTTTTTATCATCATTTCTTTAATTTTCTTTATTTCAGGATATTGCTTAAAAGTCCAAATTTCAAAATCATTGTGCCATAAAACTTCGTTTTTGCCGACTTTATCATACGCGACTTTCTGATAGGCTTCCTGACTGCTGATAAAAATATTCGGTACGCAAACCACAATCCAATCTTTAATTAATTTTCCTAAATCAACAAATTTCCCTGCTTTTTTGCCTCCCTGAATTTCCAGTTTTGTACCGCCAACGATTTGATAAGCAACGTCACTACCCAATTTCTTTCCTAACTTAATTAATTCTTTTTCTTTTAAATTCAGCTGCCATATTTTATTTAAGCCTCTTAAAACCGCGGCCGCATCACTGCTGCCGCCACCTAAGCCTGACCCCGCCGGAATCTTTTTTGTTAAGCTTATTTTTACTCCCCGTTTTATTTTTAACTCGTTTTTAACCAGCCATGCCGCTCTGTAAACCAAGTTATTTTTGTCCAGAAAATCAATATAATCCTGTTTTATTTCTTCCAGCTCTATCAAGTCGAATATATTTATTTTTGTATAAATTGTTTTCACTTTATGAAAGCCATTATCAAGCTTTTTCAAAATGCTTAAGCCTAAATTAATCTTAGCTGGCGCTCTCAGTTTTAGCTTCATTTTTCGATTAACACCGTGCTGATTACTTGTATTCCTTCCCCCCGCCCAAAACTAGTTAACCCATCACCACTGGTAAACGCCATCCCAACCTTCTCCGCTTCAATCTCTAATAACTTAGCTAAAGATTTTTGTATTTCCTCCCGATATTTTTCCAGTTTTGGCTTAGCTGCCTCGACCATAATCGCCACATTATTAATTGTATATTTTCCGGCCTTAACTTTGGCTAAAATTTTTCTTAAATACTCTTTGCTGTCCGTAATTCCGTTTCTAAACATCTCCCCCGCCCAAGTATCCAACGACCCTCCGCCAATGGCTGTTGATAAGGCATTACATAAACTATGAATAATCACGTCCCCGTCTGAATCCGCCTCCAAAGAACATTCTTCTGTTATTTGGACCCCTCCGAGAATTAACTCACCACCTTCTTTTAATCTATGGCTATCCTGACCTAAACCGATTCTAAACATATTTACTCCAGTTTTTAATAATGTCTAAATCAGACGGCAAAGTGATTTTTTTGTTGGTCCATTCTCCCGGAACCACCCTTACTTTCACTCCGGTTTTTCTGACTAATTCACAATCGTCCATTCCGCTTATTTCCCCTTTCATCGCTTTTTCGTACGCCCGCAAAATAATCTCTTTTTTAAAACCGTGCGGAGTCTGGCCCAGCCAGCTTTTCTGTCTCTCCAAACATTGTTCCACTTCCATTTTTTTCGGATTAATTAATTTTACGCAGGTCGTTGCTTCCAACGCCGTCATGACTGCCGGATACTGCTTAACCGCTTTAATCACCTTCTTAATTAATTTTGCGGAAACCAAAGGCCTGGCGCCGTCATGAATTAAAACGTAACGTCCCCGGCTGACCTGCACCCCTTTATAGGCAGAAATATACCGCTCCTCTCCGCCCTCAACCAATTTGGGAGTGAGCTTGAATTTCTGCAGCCATCGTTCAAATCTTTTTCTGGTATCTTTCCTCACCACCACTACCACTTCCCCTATTTCTTTAACTTGAACAAACTGTTTTACTGTTCGGATAAAAACCGGCTCGCCTTTAATTAATTTAAACAACTTTTCTTTTCCGAATCGGGAACTGTTGCCGGCGCAAGTGATAATAGCAGAAATCATAGTTTTTTCATCTCCATTTCAATCATAGGGATTATTTGGGTGAACTTAATTTCTCCTTTTAAAAACTCAGCTACGGCTGCCTCGTCTGTCTGGTATAAAATTTCCGCCGCCCTACCCCCTTTTTCCAAAACCAAATACCCTAACTGCAACCCTGGAAATTTTTCCAAGTCGACTGCCTTAAAAGATAAACTTTTCTCAGCTAAATTTATTTGGGGAATGTTTTTAACTTCCCGTCTTTGCGGATAAAACATCGCGTAAGATACATATCGCTTCATGTCCGGTACGCCCAACTCCGCTATCACTGAACCGTCCACAAATTCCACCATCGAATGACATAGATATTCTGGGTGGATCACCACTTGAATTTGCTCCGGCCGAACTCCAAACAACCACCTGGCTTCAATAATTTCAAACGCTTTATTAATACACGTGGCGCTATCCACGCTGATTTTTTGTCCCATCGTCCACGTTTTCCGATTTAACACCATTTCCGGCGTCACTTTTTCCAACTCTTCTCTGTTCATTTGACTGATTTTGCCCTGCCCTATCGTTAAATAAATATTTTTTATTTCTCTTTTTTCTCCGGATTTTAGGCTCTGGAAAATTGCACTGTGTTCGCTGTCAATTGGAATTATTTCTACCTCATTTTTTCTTGCCTCCTTCATCACCTCTTCTCCGGCTACCACCAATACTTCTTTTGTTGCCAACCCAATATTTTTTTTCTGTTTAATCGCTGCTAGCGTCGCTTTAATTCCGGCCGTTCCCACCACTGCCACGATTACTAAATCAATCTCTGGATGAGATACGGCTTTCACCAAATCCTCTTCTCCAACTGTCGCGATCTCCGGCTTGAATTCCTTAATTTGCTCTTTAAATTTTTCTGACTCATGGCCGCAAGCCAGACTAACAATTTTAAACTCTTTAGGATAATCCCGAACTACTTCCAGAGCTTTAGAACCAATTACTCCTGTTGAACCTAAAATTGCTATTTTTTTCATAACATTTCTAATTCTTTGGGTAAGTTAAGAAATTTGACATTTTCTGGAAAAATCTCCAATTCTTCAACTACTCCGCCGTATCTTTTCTGAACCGCCTGAATTACTTGTTGAACAAATTTATCTGGCACTGACGCTCCGGCTGTAATCCCAACCTTTTTTTTATTCTCAAACCATTCATCGTGTAAATCCTCCGGCCCGTCAATTAGGTAGGCTGAGATTCCTGATTTTTCCGCCATTTCTCTTAACCGATTTGAGTTTGAACTTTCCTTTGAACCCACGACCAAGATTAAGTCTGCTTTTTTGGCTAACTCTTTTACCGCCAGCTGCCGGTTGGTTGTGGAAAAACAAATATCTTTTCCGGGTGGAAACTCTAAGTCCGGCCAGCGCTTTTTTAAATAGTCAATAATTTCTTTGGTTTCATCCAAACTTAAAGTTGTTTGCGTTAATAAAACCGCTTTCTTCGTTAAACGTAACTTTTTGGCCTCTTCTAAATTGTTGATTAAAACTGAATTTCCTTCCGTTTCCCCTAAGACTCCGATCGCTTCGGGATGATTTTTATGGCCCAAATAAACAACAAAGTAGCCTCTTTTTGTATAACTTTTTGCCTCCATATGGACCTTAGTTACTAGAGGGCAAACACTGTCAATTACTGTTAAATTTTTCCTTTGGGCTAATTTAAAAAACTTCGGGCTACTGCCGTGAGCGCTAAAAACCACCACCGAACCATTGGGTACCTGGTTTAAATCTTCCACAAAAACTACGCCTTTTCTAATAAATTCTTCTACGACTTTTTTATTGTGTACAATCTGGTGTCGGCAATACACTGGTCCTTTGCTTTTTTTCACCACTAAATCCAAAATTCTTAAAGCCCGCTCCACTCCGGCACATAACCCCCGGGGTTTTACTAAAACTATTTTTTTAACCATACCCTCAGTGTGTAATTTCATACGAATGGAATTTTAAATATTCCTAACCGGTACATTCCAATGCTGTATAGTGCAACAATCGGGATAACGATGCAAAAAACAATACTGATGCGAAGCAAGTCGAGCTTCATACTAAAGCGTAGAGTCAAGTACGACAAAATAATTTTCCAGAAGAAAAGCACAGACGAAAAAAGAAGAAATGATGCGCTAAAAAGAATTCCCAGCGGACGAGTTGTTCTTGGAGGAGGAAGAAGCATATACAAAAAAGATGTTGCCAAAAACCATGTTGTCGTCGGAATAAGCGTATATGCCCATCCCAAAGCGATTGTTTTTAATTTCCCCTTCCCTCCAACAATTTTTCCAACTGTCCATAACAACACAACAACTAATATATATGTTGCGCCCACTGCGCTTCCCAACACAACAAATTGCTTAGTAAGAATGTATGGACGGAACGCAGCAGTTTTTACAAGCGATGCAATACCCAAATAGCTTGCAATAAGGATCGTCAGCGGAACGAATTCCCACAATGAACCGTGATTAATAATCTTACGGTATGTTTCATACGGCCGTGTCAAAATACCGATTATTGATCGACCAAACGTATAAAAACTGAGCACTAGTTGATCTGACATAATAAATAGATGCTGAAACAAATTCAGCATGACAAAGGGTAGTATAAATTAGTCGTATGAGGAGCTTAAAACCCTCGTTGTAATAAGGACACGAGTCTGGTTACAGAAGACCCAAGCAAGTATACCAGCAATCCCACGATTATAATGGATACTGCAATTAATAATGGAAATGGCATTGTTTTTAATCGCTTTGTCACTTCTTTGTAATACGGAGTAAAGGGTCCAATGGTTTGCACAGGAATTTCAGTCGTCTCCTGCCACCTGTTCAAAAACGCTTGCTTATTATTCTTTTTCATACGTTTGTATAAATGCTTTTCGTGCCCGAAACAAGGTCATTTCTGCGCTTTTGAGCGTGGTAGCCAGTTTTTTTGCGATATCAGCGACAGACATATTAAGAATATATCGCGCTTGAAGAATATACGTATATTGAGGCAACAATTTTTGAAGTGTTTTATGAAGCTTTTCTTTCAGTAAAACTGCGTCTAATGTTTCTTCCGGACTCAAAAGCGGTGATAATACGTCTTCTATTTCCGAAGCATGAGAAAATACAATCTGTTTTATTTTTTTCTTCCTATAATAATCTATTACTTTATGTCTGCAAATGGAAAAAAGGTATGTAGATATCCGACAGTTTCCATGAAAATCACGGATTGCCTCAAGAAACGCAAATAAAGTATCCTGCACAACGTCTTCTGCTTCATGAGGATTGGTAATTTTAGACCGCACAAAAGCCAACAGTTTTGGTCTATATGTTTGGTAAAATTTTGCGGCTGTCTGTTTATCACGAAGAAACATAGTGCTATTATACAAACTCAGCCTTGTATTTGCTACTTGTTTTTCGTACACTTTTTATATGGACTTAAAAGATCTTGCTCCGTCAACATCCATCACCTCTATTAGTACTCTTGTTAACATACTTCTTAAAAATGCGCTGACTATTGCCGGGGTCATATGCCTTGTTTTATTGATTTTAGGCGGATTTAGCTTTATAGTATCAGCAGGAGGAGATGCAAAAGCCAAGGAAAAAGGGAAAAACACTATTACCAGCGCACTCACCGGACTAATATTGATTATTGCAGCGTATTGGATCATTCAAATTATTGAAATTATTACTGGTATTGACATTCTCAAACCGACTTTTTTATGATACTAGAAAAAATTTTTGCGGCTGATTCTATTGTCGGGGAAATTAAGAATCCATTGAACCTCTATGGTGGTGTAGAGGGTGGAGGGCTTACTGCCTTTTTTTCAAATATCCTGCGGCTTATTTTTGTTGTGGCCGGTATGTACGCACTCGTAAATATCATCATTGCTGGTTTTGAATATATGACCGCTGCAGGAGATGCAAAAAAACTAACAAGCGCATGGAGTAGAATATGGCAAACACTTCTGGGACTTGCCATCATCGCCGGATCATTTGTCCTGACAGCCATATTTGGCTACATACTCTTTGGAAATCCGATGTTTATGCTTAGTCCCGTTATTTACGGGCCAAAATAATGCTATGCCACAAATAACAGGAACACCATTGGGCAACATTGAAGGATTGGGGCCATTCGGCAATCCAACCGCAGCTGGGCTAAATAATCCTTTAACAGCAATGGGGAAACTCACTGGCGCATTATCAGCTGTGATTGGACTCATGACCGTTGTGGCAGCATTTTGGTTTTTTATAACATTTATCACCGGAGGCATCTCCTGGATTACCGCTGGAGGAGATAAAACAAAACTCACACAAGCACGGGATAAACTCACCAATGCATTTGTGGGACTTGTCATTGTTGTGGCCGGTTGGGCGGTTCTTGCCTTAGCAGGTGAATTTTTTGGGTGGGAAAATATTTTAATGCCTGACTCTGTCATTCATACAATTAAATTTAAATAACTATGGAACAAAAATTACTCGCTGATCTAACTAACCCTGTCCTTCCTCCAATTCTTGGCTCCGGACCAAAAGAACAAGGTGCAACGATTATCGGCATGCTTATATCAAATATCGGCGGATTATTCTTTCTTTTTGCATTTCTTCTCACTTTTCTCTATCTCCTTACTGGAGGTCTATCGTGGATAACATCATCCGGAGACAAATCAAAACTCGAAACGGCAAAAGATAAAATTACCAATGCGCTTGTTGGGCTTGTTATTGTGGCAGCGGCCTACGCTATTTTTGCTCTTGTCGGACAATTTTTTGGACTTAATGTGAAGGCTCTTAGAATTCCGTCTTTTGGCGGAACGATTGCTCAATAGTAAAAAGTACCGTATAATATAAAAAGTAGTAACCATGAGGAGGTGACGTATGTTTAAAATATTTGCAGCTGATTTAACGGTCGCACAACCACCGGGTGTAAAAATTACTGATGTTGGAATGCTTATTAGCGCTATCGTCGGCACGCTTCTCATACTCGCTGCACTCATGGCGTTTTTATATCTTATTCTTGGAGGCATCCAGTGGATCACCTCTGGTGGAGATAAAACGCACATGGAAACAGCAAGAAACAAGATAACGCATGCTATTGTTGGTCTTATTATCGTCGGCGCCGCATGGGCAGTCATGGCATTGGTTCAGAATTTCCTAGGTATCAACGTCATTGGTTCGCAAGGAATTAATCTTCCAAGGCCATATTAAAAAAATGTCATTACTTGCACAGGCTCCAACCTGGGGAGCATTACAGAAATCTGGTACTGATGCAGTTGCTGATGTAGCAACCATTGGCTCTCTGACAATGCTTATTACTAATATCATTAAGGCCATTGTGATGTTTTCCGGAGTGGTTCTTTTCGTTATGTTACTGGTTGGCGGATTTTCTTTTCTTTTTTCAGGAGGAGATCAGAAAAAGCTTGAAAAAGCAAAAGGAACGCTCACCGGCGCGTTTGCAGGACTATTGGTTCTCGTCAGTAGTTACCTCATTCTCCTTCTTATTGAAAAGTTCACAGGAGTTACCGTCACAACATTCGGCATTGAAATACCTACTCCTTGATTATCTTCCTATTCCGGCGTTAACATCACAACCTTCGGTATCCAAATTTAATAGATTAACTAAATGTTGGAATATTAAAAAACGGAACACAAGACACTGTCGTTTTTTCAATAGTTGCTTCAAATGAATCACCTAAATGAACAATATAACCAATTTGTGGGTTATATTTACTCAAAAACGAACGGAATGAACGGGTAATTTCCAATGATTTCAACCGTGAGTATTTTACTTCGACAGGAATTTGCTCTTGTCCGATGTTTACAACAAAATCCACTTCAGCGCCGTCACGTGTTCTCCAAAAATGAATTGTTGTTGAAGTAAGTTTTTCATTTTTTTCCAACACATTATACACAAAATTTTCAAATAAAAATCCGTCCCGAGATGTTGTGGCGATACCAAATGTATTTGCGGCATAATTTTTTAGCCCTAAATCAGTGAAATAGTACAAAGGCGCTTTCGTAATTTCTTTGCGCACGTTTTTAAAATAGGGCGTTACCTTATGAACACAATATGTTTTTTCTAAATACCAAAGATAGTCTTTGATCGTCTGTTGGGACATACCCAACGTATTTGATAATTCCGTTACATTAACCAGCTTCCCCACTTGAGAAGCAAGAAGACGCACGAGTTGAGTAAAACTTTCCGTTTTTTGAATACCAAGAAGAATGGCAATATCTTTTTCTAAAAAGCTTTGATAAATATCAGCAATAACCGCACGTTTTTCTGCAATCGTTGGCGAAAGAACTACTTTTGGATACCCACCGAAATTTAGATATTCCTCCAAATATTGTATTCCTTTCTCTTTATATAATGTGAAAAACGATGAAAAATCAGAATCTTTCGTCTTATATCCAATAAATTCTTCAAAGCTCAATGTTGTAAGTTCAAATATCCGTTTTCTCCCAAAAAGAGATTCATGAATTTTTTCCTTGAGTTCGATGCTTCCGGATCCGGACACAATAAATTTATACGGTAATTTCATGTCGTAGAGACCCTTCAAAAATAATCCTGCATTTTCTTTCCGTTGAATTTCATCAATAAATATATATCCGCGATCGTTTCCGATTGCATAAACAATCCGCTGAATTAATCGATCTTGAGATTCGAAAAACGGCCGATCAGATTCAAAATCTAAATTAAGAAATAATGTTTTTTTACCTTGCTTTTCTAGGTCGTCGCGAAGCATTTCCATGAGAGTCGTTTTCCCAGCCTGACGAGGCCCAACAATAAGGGTTATTTCCTGACTATTAAGATGTTTTTGAACTTCATGAAAAATCGTTCTTTTGATGAACATAGGTGTATTTTAACACGACTATTATATAAGTCAAGTAGTACTTTGGCCCGACTAAAAGACAACTTGGCGACCGGCAATCTCCCTCCTTGATTATCTTGCCATTTTTGAACATAATACCAGTATGAAGAAAATAGTCATTTTGCTTCTCGCGCTTGTTATTTCTTTTGCACTACCACGTGTTACTCCTGTCTATGCAGAAGCACCAAGCTTTTGGCCCGATCAGGGGTTTCCAGAAAGCTATGAGGACATATATAGCGGAGGAGTAAATTCTCTTGGACATGTGGCGAATGTAGGTTCAGGTTCTGAGGTAGAACTTATACGAAAAATTTTGGGTGCCGTTCCGGGCATAACTGTTAAATCTATGGATTCTGCTATTGCTAAACAAATGCTCGCACAGAGCGCAATCTATAATTTATCCTCATATATCACTGCCATGTATCTCAATCCTCCGGCGTCAACCTATGCATTTGTTCAAGACATGGGGCAAACACTTGGATTTATTCCAAAATCCGCGTACGCACAAGGAGTGGGGTTCAGTGGCTTATCCGCTCTTCTTCCCATATGGAAAGTGTTCCGCAATATGGCGTATTTCCTGCTTGCCATTGTCATGATCGTCATCGGATTTATGGTGATGTTTCGGAAAAAAATCGATCCAAAAACCGTCGTCTCCGTCCAAAACGCCCTCCCCCGCATCGTTATCGCTCTTTTATTAATCACCTTCTCCTACGCAATCGTCGGCCTCATGATCGATTTGATGTATGTATTTCTCGTTATTATTATCCAACTTCTCAATTCTGCTTCTCCCGGTATATTTAAAACCGATGTGTTAAGTCAATATACAACAAGTGGGTTTGGAGCTGTGTGGAAAGGGTTATTTGGAGGATATGCTGGTTTTGGTGAATTATTAAGTTTCTTGGGAATGAACGAAGGAAACGCATATGGTTATCTTTTAGGTGGAGCAATAGCTAGTATTTTATTAATAGTCTTTCTTGCTATTGCCTATTTATTTGCCGCACTTCGAATTTTTTTTATGCTTATCAATGCATATGTTCAAATCATCATTGGACTTCTAACATCACCGCTTCAGTTGCTTTTAGAGGCAATTCCCGGTTCTAAATCGTTTGAATCTTGGATAAAAAATCTTTTTTCAAACATTATTGTTTTCCCCATCACCGCAATTCTTTTAATGATCAGTGTTATTTTAGTCAATAGCACAACCCAGGTATGGACACCTCCTCTTCTTGGCATGGGTGGTAATGGAATAGCAGCGCTTATTGGTCTAGGTCTCTCTTTATCTATACCATCAATTGTGAAATCTCTCAAAGACGCGCTGAAAGTAAAACCAATGGTGTCAATGGGTGGAGGAGCAATGGGTATTGTCGGCACCGCAACACAAATGGGCATTCAATACTATATGGGCAAAAGACAGATGGAAGGCCTCATGAGAGGAAAAGAATGGACAAATGCGGATAAAAATAAACAACCAGAGGCAGGAAAATAAATAGCCAGAAAAATCAAGGAGTTAACCTTTTTCTAAATCCTTTTGTGTTTTTTTCGCTTCTTCCTGAACTATAGCTCCAAGCAAAATAACCAAACTCGCAGGGTCAGCGTATTCAAGTATTTTATCTCTAACACGACCGGCAAATCCTCCTCTAATCTTATATGCTACATCCCGAGATAAAGCTCCCTTGGCAACAAGCTGACGAACAATCTTATATATATCCAAATCAGTCTTGGATTTTTGATCATATGCTTTTGCAACTTTACTTTTCCCTACTTCCAAAAGACTTGTCACTTCAGACCCAAATGGTCCTTTCCCTCTTTGAACATCTATATATGCTTGCAAAACGGGGTACATCAAATGTTTTTGTGCGTTTGTTAGCGTTGTATATCCACACATAGCTTTATGATCTACTTTCAAAATATTCTCTTCTGATGGATATATGGCGCAGTCAGCCACCTGTTGCATTGGGGTAAGTGCGTTTATATGGTCTCTATAGTTACCTCTTTTGTTTTCCTGAAGTCTTCCTACTCTCATCCATGGAATTTTACTTTCGTCAAATTTAGCTAACGACGGAAAAAAATCTCCATAGACGAACTCGTATTCTTCTAGTTTTATACCGTTTTTCTCACAAACGTCTTTCTTAAACTTATCATTAATTTCTCGTGCTCTGGCAAGAGTAGCTGTATATCTATCCTTTAATGCATCAAGCTCCTGGACAATATCTGTTCTACCTTGATTTGACGCTTTAGTGCGCAAAGTCTGAACGTTTTGAAGATAATTTTTTTCATTTTCTGAATATGCTGACCATACATTCACACCAAACTCATCTGCAAATTTGATATTATAACTCAAACGGATTTCTTGTCTTTGAAAAGAGCGAAGCTCTCCTAATGTTGGATCATTAGTCATTATTTCTCTTTGAAGTGCATTCCATTCTATGGAATCTTCTCCTCGTTCATCTCTTTTTAACGACCCTAATTCCCAAATCACTTGACTACTTCCTCCGCGTTCCTGTTTCGTATCTAATTGTTCTGAAATCCATGCTTCTAGTTCATAATCTCTTCTCCGAGAAACATAGTCAGTAACTTTTAAATCAAATCCGTGATCCAGTAGACTTTTATAAAAATCTGCTCCAACTCCTTGAGCGAATACTGCCTCAATTGTCTTACCATTTGGCAATGTTAGCTTACTAACATCTCCAGCTTGACTAGAACCAAATTTAAAAAACGCTGGCATTGCCTCAGGACAATATAATAAACGATATGGATCCCATTTAAGCGGAGCATTCGGATCAACAACCCAAATTGTATTTCCATGTTTATCTTTTGTTGTCCCAAGGAGATGATGTTTACGAATGTATTCCCTATACTTAAATCCATCCCTACCTTGTTCAAAATAGTGTCGGGTAGCCAGCTCAAGTGCTGCTTCTGGTGTTATCCCTGTGTGTTCTGTATCACAAATTGTTTTGTCGTCTCGTAATATTGTTAGGATTTCATCTTTTACTTTTTGTTTTTCTACTGGATTTAATTCGCCCTTAATAACTCTTTCATATCGTTCATCAAGTAACATTTGTGTCTTGGCCATACCTGGAATATGAGTTATTGCTTCTTGAAACTCCATTTTATCAAAATCACCTTGAACTTTTTGAAAATCTTTCATATCACTTGGCGAACCACCCTTTTTTAAAGTTTCATATATCACATGCTGGCAGGATCTTGCTTCTGTCTCTATATGTATCTTTTCATATAATTTATGGTCTCCCATATCTTCTAAAATAAGCATCCAAGACATCAATGATCTTGGAAGTGGCTCTATACCGCCAATACGCCAATTTTCGGGATTATTTTCCAACCTCTCAACAGTTTTTCGTATCCCTTTTATTATTTCTTTTTTAAATTTTTCCTGGTCTTCTGGACTCAGACGTAGCATTTTCTCTTTTATTTCCTCGGTTGGAGCTTCAAATCTCAGAAAATGAGCTTCGATTCCTTTTTTTAACTCCTCTGGGGTATTAAATTCTGCTCCTTCAAATGTGCGTGATTGATATTCTGCTTGACGCTGTGCTTTATTTATTTCTGTCAATTCTGCAACTCGACGATTAATTCTTCTTTCGAATGGTTCTAGAACTTTTTTATCCTTAATTTGATATTTCTGCGACGGATGGATATTATCTATGACGTAATAATCACTTGCGGCAATGGTATCTCCTTGTCGTTTTAAATACATTGCCTCGTCTTGAGCAGAAATGCCACCTGTTTTTCTCGTTTCAATTCTCCCTTGTATTTCCGTAAGAAAATTCTTTGCTTCAACTTGGTTAACCGGATCTAAAATGTCACCATCTAGTTCTTTGTCATACAGAACAAATCCGCGAAGGGTGTAAATGGTGTCTTCTTTACTTAAAGTAAAACCTTTTAATTTTTCTTGATGAATAATTGCCTGGTTAAGTATTTTTAATTCTTCTTCCCGAGCCAAAGGATCACTGCTCATGGATGCGGCAAATTTCGCGGTTTCGTGGAAAAAAACATTCGGATCTTCTGCAAGTTCTTGTGGTAAAAGCGCAACTGTTGATAGATATTCAGCGGCCGCGGCGCTATACTCAATTTGTTCTGGACTGCTTATTCCTGACCACGTCGGCTGATTTTTAGACAAGCTCCATGCTGTCTTTAATTTATTTTTTGCTTTATCTAAAGGCAATAGATCTTCGTATTTGTTTGATGCTTTCCATTGTTCCATCACTAAAGAAATATTTTTTTGATTCGACTGAATCGCGTCTGTAAATTCCTTTGCCTCTCGTTGCTCTCTTTGAATACGAGTTTCAAAGCTCTCAACGGGTGTATGTTTTGTCTCTCCTAATTTTTGAACTCTTGCTTCAAGCGTGTCTGGAGTAATCTTGCTTTTTTTTGCATCAGCGGCCTCAGCAATCGCACCAATCCATCGTGAAACTATCTCTGAAACATTTTCTTTCTTCTCGCTCATAGATACATAAAGTATACACTACCAAATCAGCCTCAACAAGATGCGGGCGTGGCAGGGTGACATCCTGACAAGGTGCTTTTATGCTAGTGCTATATCATCTGGGATATAGGATAGCCGCTCTCGAATAGTTTGTAACCATTGTTCCAAGGTTTGCTCTTCTGGAAGCGAGAGGTTCAAACGATAATATGTTGTTTTTCCAGATTCTCGACGAATCAATATTCCTTGTGAAACGGCGCTTTGAAGCGTTGTTACTAACGTTTGCCGTGCTACTTTTCCACTCGCGTATTTTGCAAGATGCTTAAATTGCAATTCTTTTCGTTTGAGAAGAGGTTTTAAAACAGTCTTCCCGACGCCTTCGATCTGTTGTTTTTGAAAAAATTCATTCCGTTTTACTTCAATACTCGTTTTTAACACAGACACAATAGAAAAAACGAGTGATTCCAACATAAATGAAACGAAATGATTCAAATTTTTTCGTTCCAATGAAAACAACAGATATTTGTAATATCGAGTTTTCTCTATGTGGTAGTAATACGATGTGCTATATAAGTTTTTTTCATTCAATCCAATACTTCGAAAAAGCATGTGTTCGAGTATGCGACATACCCGTTTATTTCCATTATTAAATGGATGCAGTCCATAAAGACCAGTGTGAAAAACAGCTATTCCGGTTGGTGTTTGATTCTTTTTTAAATACAAAAGAAGCTCATCCACGCCATTTTGTATATCGCCAAAATGTGCAGGAATATACGCTCCCACTCGAATATCATCATTGTCCCGCCATAAACCAGATTTATAGATAGTAAAGTCAGAAAGATGATTTTTGAATATATCCATGCCTTGGGTTACCTGCCTGTGTATTTCTTGAATAAATGACGGAGTTATATCTTCTATGACCATATTCTTTTGAGAAAACATGCGAAATGTTTTTGCAATATTGAAAAACTCAAGCTGATCATGATCTTTTTGAGTCAATTTCTTTTTCTCCCGCAATTTTTTCCCAATAAAATCATACTGTGAATTCTCTACCAAAAGCGCGTATACGTCTTGTGCTTCTTTCATTGTAAGTTGTGATGCTTCTGCTTTTGAAATAGCGAATGACGCTAATAGTTCATTCTTACTAATAAGCGTTCTTTCTATATCGGGATTTAGAAATATCTGTTCGTATGTTGAAAGCGTTTGATCAAACTCCATGATTTCATCATTGGTAAATGGAAGTTGTTCGGGAGCAAACAAAAATTGAGAGAGAAATATATTTGAAAATGGTCGAATTACGTTCGAATTTGTCATAATATTGGTCTAATTATTAGTCTAATGATTGGTCTAGTAATTAATCTAATTAAAATATATCAAATTAAGAAAATGAAAGCAAATACACTACCAAATCAGCCTCAACAAGCCTTGCCTCGCTCGCCTCGATTCGGCGAAGCGGGCCGAGGGTGGGTCCGAGATTAAAATGTACTTAATTTCATACGCACGTGCGTGGCAAAAATAGTACTTTCAAACAGTGATATCTTTTGATATATTCTTCTTGTTTAGCTTGTCTTATCGCTCCATGGCAGGGTGACATCCTGACAAGATTTACACTACGGTGATGCCGTATTTACGGATTTCTGAAGCAAGAGAGTCGTATTTTTCCTGCAGATCGACAGGGCTGTATGGGTGCGGCTCAATAATATAGTCTGAATCTTCACGCGCTCGCATAAGATTAACCATTTCTGCGTGTGGGTCTTTTCCAAATGCTTTTGAAACAACGCAAATGTCTATATCACTCCATTTCTTTGCCAAACCCTTTGCTTGCGATCCAAATACAATAAGACGTTCGTATGGGATATGCTTTTCACGAAGAATAGCTCCATACTTTTTCACTTCCTTCACCACCGCTTGGTTTAATACTCGTTTTGCAGCCATATGATAATCTCCTTACACGCACGAATCCATTGTTCTTGATATTCTTTTTTTGAAACTTTTTTATAAAACTTTCGTTTATAATCATCATATCGCGCTTTAATATTGTATGTTGTTACCTCTTCAAGAATGATACGCTGATCCTCTGTTGCCTTAAGGCCTGCATATCTTGCTAATTTCGGTAAATCATGAATGGGCAATGGAGTTTTGTCTTGTTTAACAATAAGCCCTTTTAATAACTTTTCGATAGTTAAATGAAACAGGAAAAACGCCCAATCATAATGTTTATCAACGAGCGAATCTTCTGCGGTTTTTTGCGCTTCTTTGGCCGAAACCAGCCAATATTGGATTACTTCTGTCTGACTCATATTTCTATTGTATAGCAATCTAGTGCTTTTGTGCAAAATCAGCCTCAACAAGCCTTGCCTCGCTCGCCTCGATTCGGCGAAGCGGGCCGAGGGCGGGTCCGAGATTAAAAATGTACTGTATTTCATACGCACGTGCATAACGAAAATGTCACTTTCAATGAATAGACGATATTGGACGATACATAGTCGATACTCAAGCTAATATATATGGTGTTTTGTGCTTGAAGCTGTTGGAGGATAAACGATGCACAACTGCTGAAACGAGGTTTTTTTCAAATCCCGCGGTGATGATCTCTTCTTCTGTCTTTTTCTCATCGACAAGGAAATACAGAATTTCATCGGCCTGTTTGTAGGTAAAGCCGAATTCTCCTTCGTCTGTTTGCTCTGGCCAGAGATCAGCTGATGGAGTTTTATGTTGAATCTCCTCCGGAATTTTCAAATATTTTCCCAGCTCACATACATGCGTTTTATACAAATGCCGTATGGGCTCCACATCGCTTGCTTCATCTCCATATCGTGTGTAATACCCCAACAGATGTTCGCTTTTGTTCTCGGTTCCAATAACGAGCGCTTTTCTTTTTTTTGCCTGATCAAAAAGATTTGTCATCCTTACGCGCGCCATAATGTTTCCTTTTCTCACCTTATCCATCATGGGGTCTACTTTCACAATTGCGTCTACCGCTTGTTGGATGTCAATCCGAACCACATGAGTAAGAGGAATGTGGGTGGCTTCAATAATTTTCATTGCATCGATTACTCCTTTTGTGCTTAACGCTCCGTACGGAAGAAGAATGGGATAGACATGGTCTATCCCCAGCGCCTGTACAGCAAGTATAAATGACACTGTTGAATCGACACCTCCCGACAGACCAACGACAGCATCTGAAAAGCCGACTCTCTGGAATGTGTCACGAAGAAAGGCAACAATATGATCAACTTCTTGTTGTACATTTATGCTTTTCATAAAAATTCAATTTGAAATTTACAATTTGAAATGAATATTCAAGCTACAAATTTCAAATCTTAAACAGTTTTACTCACAATTGATCCAAATATCAATACGAACTCGCTCGCTTCTTTCCATAACACTTTACAATCTTCTCTTGCTTCTGGCAACGCCTTAACCAGTAATCGAAGCCAATATCTCGTTTCTTTTGATTCTTTTTTGCAAATATATATTTTATTCTTGAAATCTTTTTTACTGGAGGCTCCATTAGCTTCGCAATAATTTGCTCCAACGCTTGTGCCCGATCGAATCAATTGATTAATAATTGGAATGGTAATGATATTCTTTTGTGATTTCTTGCACAAATCAATAATATGTTCGGCAAACATTGCTGTTCTTTCTTCTAAATCGTATTTTTTCTCGTTTGGTTTTTTTGAAATTTCTGATTTCATTTCAAATTTCAAATTGTAATTTGTAATTTATCACTATGGTTTATGTTCTTTTCTCCCTGATTTTCGATATAACCCGTGCTGCTCAATAATACGAAAGACTTCTGGTAAAATGATGCCGTCTGCTTTTTCTCCTCTTGCTATCATTTCCCGCACCATAGTAGAAGAAAAATTGGTTATCGGCGCATCTCCATCGAGAAGAATCATTCCTTTGTAGAGTGGTTCTGGTGGATAATCTGCGCGGGGATACACTAAAAACGGCATTCGTTTTAGCAATTGTTTATACTCCATCCATCGATGAAACGAGGGTAGTTGATCTGTACCAATAATAAAACAGTATTCGTGTTCAAGTGGCAAGAATGGAAATAAATCCTTTGTCTGACCGGACAATCGGTGCTCTTGTTCAATTGTTGAAACTCGCGTATGAGGAATGTGGGAAGATATACATTCGGCCATTTCTAGACGTATTGCATAGGATGAGGCGTTCTTTGATGGGTCTATACCGAAATATTGCTGCTCATACGTTGGAATAAACCACATTTCGTCGACGGAGTGAGTTGTATTTTTTAATACATATTCAGAAATTAATAAATGGCCTATGTGCGGAGGGTCAAATGTTCCACCGAGAAGTCCAATTTTCATGCTGTAAGTATAAATCAGAAGCTATTATTTTGCACTTTCTTCTTTCACTCCAATGTTTTCAAAACTTTTTGTAAATCGTTCCCGGCTTGACCGAATGACTTTTTCTCTGTTTTGATTATGAGACCGTGGAAGCGGAAGGGTGGTTCCTGAAAATGGACTTGAGGTGTGATTATCAATAGATAATTTAAGGATTACTTGATAGTTCCCTATTTGCACCAACTCTTCTTCTTTGTATTTCAGACCAAATTCTCTTGCCAATGGTCTTGCGTCTGTTGCACCGACACAAAATGAAACGAGAGATCCGGCATTTCCAAAGATGGCATTTTGGACATCTTCATCAATTTGCCCAATGTATTGATTGGCCAGAGTTAGATTGAGTCGATACTTCCGCGCCTCTGAAAGAATTTTGATAAATGAAGTAGTAGCAAAATTTTGAAACTCATCCACATACAAATAAAAATCCTTCCTATTGGCTTCCTGATCATATACTCTGTTCATGGCCGCTAGTTGAATTTTGGTTATAATCATGGCTCCGAGTAGCGCACTGCTGTCTTCTCCGAGCTTTCCTTGAGCAAGGTTGACTAAAATTATTTTTCCTTTATTCATCATATCTTCTAAGTCAACGGTCGATTGAGGATTGCCCACAATGTTTCGAATTGTTTGTGAGGAAAGGAACTGCCCCACTTTATTTAATATTGGCATAATTGCTTCGCTTCGCATCTGAGGACTCAGTTTGTTAAACTCATTGATCCAGAAATTCTTTAAGACCTGGTCCGGAAGTTTCTCCAACACTTTATCTCTATATCTGTCGTTTGTCAGAAGCTCCGGCACCTGCAGAAGTGTGGTGTTTGGAATATATAACAGTGTAAGGATACAGTTTCTTAAAATATATTCAAGTCGCGGTCCCCACGAATAATGGTAGAGTTTGTAAAATATTGAAACAATACCTGAGGCAACAAGCTCCCGGTGTGCCGGATTTTTGAGCTCAAGCGGATTAAGGTGAAAAGGGTGGGCAATATCAGATGGGTCAAGATATGCTATGTCGTTCACCCGAAATGAGGGAATGTAATCAAGAAGCGCGTCTGTTAAATCACCGTGGGGATCAATAACTGCTAATCCCTCGTGATTTCTCATATCATTAATTGCCATGTTAGCTATCATTGTTGATTTTCCGGTTCCTGTTTTTCCCACCACATACATATGTTTTCTTCTATCATCGCGTTTAATGCCAAATGTTGTTTGCTTATTGCGAAATTCCGTCCGGGCAAAAAAGTTAATAAGTTTCCGGTCTTCTTCGTTTTCTATTGCAATGGGAAGGTTTTCTGGCGGTTCACCTGCAAGAGTCAGTCCCCACGAAATATTTTTAATTGCCGAAAGAAGGAGGCCCGGAGGGTGCCAGAGTGTCGCAAGTTCAGCCGATCCAAGCACTTGATGTCGCGGCACTGGACCCCTTGCGCGGGTAACGAAAGATTCTTTTAATTTATTGGTTTGCCAGAATGCTGGTTTTGTTAAAACAAGGGCATTCCCTTCTCCGAGCGCAAATACTCCATATGTTCCAACAAGTGTTTGGAGTAGCGTATTTGCTTCTTCTTGCGTTGACGCTGATATCCCCACACGAAATGCCGTATGAAATCCGGTTTGATTCATTTTGGTTTCTATGAGTCTGGCTTGCGGATGCGCTTTAGAGCGCCGCGGATCAATCGAATCAACAATACCGCGGGCAAGAACCCCAGCGGCATTTTGTCGCCATCCGTTTCCAGCGGGCGCAACTCGTAGTTGTATTACTGCTGATTGTTCTTTTGAAAATCGCGCAAGACACCCAAGCACGCTTGCGAGCAAATCAATGTCTTTCACGTCTTTATAGTTTTTTAGAGGATAATATGACGGGCTCGCGAGCGTTAGTTGTGTAAGAGCATGTGAATTTGCCATAAATGGTGGAACATAATCAGCAACGGCTGCTACCATAATCTTTGGGTATTGTGCACTGAGTTGGCTTTCGAGATAGGAATATGCAGATTTTGGGGTCACAACATAAAAATGAATGATTGATTGGAATACTCCAATTTCAAACGAAAACCATCGATGTTCTTTGAGACCAAATAGTTGTTCAAGAATTCCATGAGATCTCCCAACACCAAGGGCCGCAAACACCTGTTCCATAACAAGTGGTGTTTCTTCGCTATCACGGGAGTTTTTTATTTCGACAATGGTTAGCTCGTCACCCATAAAAATATCATAACATAGATGCAAGAGAATTTGCGTGAAATGAAAAATTTGAGTTTTCACGATTCTAATGCGCTTTTCCCCTTGCGGGAATATGGTTTTCTCTTTACAATAAAATAACTACTATGGAACAACATCCTGTCCCTCAAAACGTCACCACGTTTCAATTTCGGCTCATCGGAGATATGACCATTAAACAATTTGGGTATCTTGCCGGTGGCGCAATACTTGCTTTTATTTCCTACAAACTCCCATTGCCTTTCTTTTTTACGTGGCCAATGACAGTACTCTTTGGACTTCTTGGGTTTGGATTTGCGTTTGTCCCCATTGAAGAACGCCCGATGGACGTGTGGGTGTTATCGTTTTTACGAAATGTATATAGTCCCACTCAATTCATTTGGCATCGTATTCCAGCTGCTTCAGAACCAGCAAGAGCACAAGTGGTGCAACCTCAACCTCCAACCGCAACAACGCAGCGTCCAGCTGTATCTGAGAGGCTCAGAGGACTATATACACAACAAACAGTTGCGCAAAAGAGGTCGTTTGGCGATATGCTCTTTGGCTGGCTGGACGATTTATTTCCTAAGTCAGTAATCGTAACGCGCCCAATTGTCTCACCAGCTGTTCAACAACCGGTTTTACAAACACAACCATCATCTGAATATCTTGATTTACAGAACAAAATAAAAACATTAGAACAACAATTAGATGAAAAAACACAATCGGAACTGAAAACGCTTGAACTTCAAAAACAAGAGGTTCAAACACCCATTCCTCCTCTGCCGATGCGCGCACACCAACCCGCTCCACCAATAACCGCGTCAAACGCGGCTTTAAGGGGTCCAACGGTAAAAATAATTCCGCCTGAGGCAGCGACACGCGCAGGGCTTCCTCGACTTACGACTTTTTCCAATGTTGTAACCGGAATTGTGAAGGACAACGTTGGAGGATTGCTTCCTGGTGTCTTGGTAACGGTGCGCGATAAAGAAGGGGTGCCGCTTCGGGCTCTAAAAACAAATAAGCTGGGACAATTCGCTGCCTCAACTCAGCTTCCTAATGGAACTTATATTATTGAGGTTGAAGATCCACGAAGCCGCTTTTTGTTTGACCGGGCACAAATTACATTAAATGGCACCGTCATGCCAGCTATTGAAATTGTTGCCAAAAGCAAACGGGATATTAACAGAGAAGAGCTCTCAAAACAAATCTTTGGGCAAACAGTTAATTCATAATATATGACAGAACCAGTCGTACCAATACGGGCATCAACACAACAATTTACAGAAATAGAGGATGTTTTACAAAACGTTGTCATGTTTGTTGACGGCTCGTGTGCTTTAATTTTGTCGGTAACAGCAGTTAATTTTGGCTTGCTTTCTGAAAAAGAGCAGGAGGCAATTATTTACGCGTACGCTGGAATTCTTAACTCTTTATCATTTCCCATTCAGATATTGATTCGCTCTAAACATAAGGACATTACTGCGTACCTCAAGCTTCTTGAAGATAAAGAAAAAGAACAGCAAAATCCAAAGCTTATCAAAAGTATTCATGGATATCGGGCTTTTATTGAATCAACAGTAAAAGAAAAAGAGGTGTTGGATAAAAAGTTTTATATCGTCATTCCTTTTTCAAATCTTGAACTGGGTCCATCAACGAACGTGCTCTTTGGCACCAAAAAGAGTGGGCTCCCTTACGCGAAATCCTATATTATCGAACGAGCTCTCATTGCTCTTCTTCCAAAACGAGATCATATACAGCGCCTTCTTGGAAGACTTGGGCTTCGCTCCTCCCAATTAACTAACGATCAGCTTATTCAATTGTTTTTCTCTTTATATAATCCTGGAATTCAACAGCCAACAATAAAACTATGAATATAAAAAATACCATCCGATCATTTATTACATTGCAGCCTCCAAGTGCACTAAAAGGTCCGACTCCGTCAGGTCCACTGACCACAAAAGACATCATTGCGCCACCCGCAATTGAGGTTGACTTCGATCACCTTACCATTGGTGACCAGCTTGTTCGAACTCTTTTTATTGCAGGCTATCCACGCTATGTTAGCGCTAATTGGCTAGAGCCACTTATTTCTTTCAATCACACACTTGACGTGGCGCTCTATGTCTATCCATCAAAATCTGAGGAAATACTAGACAATCTGAAACGAAAAGTTGGAGAAATGGAGGCCACTATTCAATCAGATTTAAAACGCGGTCGTGTTATTGAACCCTCAATACAGGTTGCTCTTGAAGACGCATTATCCCTCCAACAGGAGCTTGCAAAGGGCTCTGAACGTTTTTTTCAATTTGGTCTCTATGTCACCATACCAGCAAAAACTCTTGAGGAATTAAACAAAACTACTAAACAGGTTGAGGCGACGCTTGCATCACTCATGATTATGCCTAAAAAGGCGGTTCTTCAAATGGAAGAGGGATTCAAAACAACACTTCCCATGGGACAAGACCGACTCATGATCACAAGAAATATGGATACCACCTCTCTTGCTACAACATTTCCATTTACCACCTCGGAACTGACTGCAAACGAAGGGGTGTTGTATGGAATTAATGAAGGAAACGAAAGCTTAGTTATTTTTGACCGTTTTACACTTGAAAACGCAAATACTGTGGTGTTTGGAAAATCCGGATCTGGTAAATCGTATATGGTTAAGCTTGAAGTCATTCGAAGCCTCATGTTTGACACAGAGGTGATTATTATTGATCCGGAAAACGAGTATGAAGCGTTAACGAATGCACTTGGAGGCGAGTATACCCGTTTTGAATTTGGTGGGAAAACAAAAATCAATCCATTTGATTTATCGGTTTTGAAAGATGTGGGCGAAGAGGAAAATGATCTCAACCAAAAAATTCTTTCTCTTCACGGGTTTTTCCGTGTTGTTATGGGGAAACTAACACCCACTGAAGACGCACTTCTTGATCGGGCACTCGTTCTTACCTATAAACAAAAGGGTATTACCCCGGATCCAACTACACAAAACAGGGAGCCTCCTCTTATGGAAGACCTGTATAAAGCATTGGTTGGAATGGAGGAAACAACCGCCCGAGGACTTGCTGATAGAATAGAAAAATTTGTTCGTGGGTCTCTCATTGGAATTTTTGATCAGCAATCCAATATGGAAATAACCAACCATCTTACTGTGTTTTCTATTCGAGATCTTGAAGACGAACTTCGACCTATCGCAATGTATCTCATTCTTGATTTTATTTGGACAAAGATTAGAAAATCTATAAAAAAACGGGTGTTAATTGTTGATGAAGCTTGGTATCTCATGAAATACCCCGATTCGGCACAATTTCTTAATTCCATAGCAAAGCGTAGTAGAAAATACTATTTGGGTTTAACAACCATCACGCAGGACGTGGAGGATTTTTTGGCTGGAGATTTAGGGAAAACCATCATACAAAACAGCTCCATTCAAATTCTTCTCAAACAATCCTCTGCGGCTATCGATCGCGTTGCAGAAGTATTTTATTTGTCTGAAGGAGAAAAACATTTACTCCTCTCTTCTGATATTGGTCAGGGGCTGTTGTTTGCTGGACCTGCCCACGCAGCAATCCGGGTTATCGCAAGCCCTGAAGAACACGCTCTTGCTACAACAAAACCACAAGAAATTGCTGAACAAAAAGAACAGACACAGGCCCGTCCTATGTTTACCGTTGAAACGATAAGTCAAGACAAACAACCACTATGATAGATAAAGACGCACTACAACTACTTCTGTATGCCCAAAAATTCTATCCAAAAGAATATGCAAATTTTGTTCACCAGTTAGATATAAACGCGATTCCAATGGACTTTGCAAATGATAGGTTTTTGGGCGTGCTTGATGGATTTAAGGCTCAATTTCGTTTTTATTTGTCACAACTCGAAGCACCGACTGATCAGACGACTATCGAAAAAAACATTCCGACAAAAGAGGTGCTCGAACCATTAATGCAAGAAATAAGAGAGGCGCAAGCTTCTCAAAAAAATCGTGTTCCTTTTGATAGCAATGGAATAAAAGTTGATAGATACATTAAACAAATTAAACAAGAACGCACTACCCGAGAAATAGAACCAAAAACAGAACCCACTCCAACTCAGGTTGTGCTTACTGATTTGGCACCAAAACTTGTTGAGGCAGCTTCTTTCTTTTCTGATAAAACCGACCTTCCAATTAATTCTCTTGGTTTTCCAGAAATACCAAAAGGATTTTTTAAAACTGTTGCTGAAACTCCGCTTCAAAAAATTGTTGCGGGTGTTGTTGATGCTCTTCCACGGGGTGCCCAGCAAGACATCATACAAGCTGCAATTGGAAAGGCGCATAAAACCATTCAAGATAAAACAGATAAATTGGGATCCACAATTGCAGATTCCGGTGAAATAAAGCGCGCATTAACACAAATGAATGCTGGGTCTTTTCAACAACCTGGGGTACGACTTACCCCAAACAATGCTTTGTTTAATTTTTTTTCAGACGCATACACCTCTGTGTTTGTTGGCCCACAGCTCTATGCGGTTCGTTATGCCGTCTATCTTCAACAACCAATATCTTATTCATGGAGCCAAATGTCAACTGTTGCATTGTCGTTAAGTGGAGCAACCATGCGGGGTGTCGCAAGAACGGCGCTAAAAGAGGCAGGAGAAAAAGTGGTCACATCAACAATTGGGAAAAGTTTTGGTGCGTGGATTGGCGGATTTTTCGGTCCCGGAATAGGAAGTGTCGTGGGATGGTTTGTGGGAGATCTGGTTATCGACAAAGCTCTTTCTTTTGTCGGTCGCGGTGTTTCCGGGTTGTTTAATCTTTTCTCATTAAAATTTATTACCGATCTTGTCAACGGCAATTTTGAAACACCGTCTGTCTGGAAAGATGCAAGTTTTATCATCGCGCTCGTTCTTGTTTCAATTGTCGCTCTCATTGCGGGCGTTGTTCCTCTTGTCGACTCTCTTGGAATTATTCCTTCTACAAAATATGTACAACTCGTCGACGACAATGCGTTTGTTCAGGCGTTTGGAACGGGAGACGAAAATCAATTTGTTGATTGCGAGAACAACCCGACAGATCCACTATGTTCTATGGCCGCTTGTGATCCCTCTTCCCAAGATTGTCGTTGGCCAACAAACGGAACAATTACCCAAGGACCATTTACCTCCTGCGGCGGTACTCACGCGAAAGCAAACGCCATTGACATAGGTGCACCAAGTGGAACGGATGTATACGCCACCATCCGCGGACACGCAACTAGGGTTTTCGCCGGTTGTCCTGATTATGAGGGGTTTTTAGGAAACCCTTGTGGGGGATATTTGGGCAATCATATTATTATTGTTGGAATTTCTCCATATAATTACACTCTTAAATTTGGTCATTTGCTTCGATCTACCATACGCATTTCCGAAGGGCAAGAGGTGTTTCCAAACGTTGTTATTGGCGAAGTTGATCACAGCGGAAGCTCAAGCGGGCCGCATCTTCATTTTAGTTTCATTGATAACAGCGGGCAAAACAGGAGTATTAATTCAATATTGCCTTTTGCCATAGATCGTTGTGTCAATGGCACAACCGGTTGTACTGCCTGTAATTATCCGGCCGTTGGTGGAGGTGGCCAATGAAACGAAAAGCAGTTTTTGTTATTGTTGGTATTCTTGCTCTCATGCTGGGATTTGTTTTTTCAAGCAAAACAGGACCTCGTGGAATTATCGGTCCAACTTCAGCCCCAACGCCAAGAACGGCTTCTTTCCCGCCCCAGATAACCATTATTCCTGGGGTGCCAACAACAATTGATTTTTCTTCAATAAAAATCCCCGCAACAGAAAACGTTCTTCCTGTGTTTTCATATTCAAAAAAAACCACCTCGGCCAGCGAATCGGCTTCTATTGCAAGACGCGTTGGCTTTTCTAGTATTCCTCTAAAAACATCAACAAAAAATACCACTACTTATAAATGGACTGACAAAACCGCCTCTCTTGTTTTCATCGAACAAAGCGGTGAAAACAGGTGGGTGTTTGGTCAGGGCGATAAGCCTGTTTTTTCTCATGGGTTGATTACTAGCGCTGCTCAAGCAAAAAACTTCATTGAAAAAACGTTTCCCCCATCCGCCAACTCTTGCTCTTTGGTGTTAGCAAAAGAATCAACGGGTCAATTTGATGGAATTGTTTCGTTAGAAACGCTTCGAGGGTTTTATTTTTCCTGTCAAACTCCAAACGGCCAAACGATCGTCAACTCTTCTTTTGGCGAGATTTCCGCACTGTTAATTATCAATCAGGCCGGTGTTGTCCGTTCAATAATGTATGGTTTTGTTGTTGATGTTGGTGCTTCACACGAGCGGCCCATTCTTACCACAGAAGAGGCTGTTTATAATATTCAACACGGAAAAGGGGTGCTTATTTCACTTGGAAGAGAGAGGGCGGTATCTTTTTTCGATGAAATTCCTTCTTTTCAAGAGGTTTTGTTCTCTTCCTTTTCTTATATATATTATCCAAACAAGGGGGCTCTGCTTCTCGAGCCATACTATATATTTACCGGAACAACAAAAGCAGGTGGGGAAAATCTAATAATTAAATATGCCGTCTCTGCAATGGAATCTTACTAACCACTTGTTCTTACCGGCATAATGATATGAAGGAAGCTGTCGTCTTCTGTGGATTTAAATACCCCGGGATTCAATGAGCCTGTCATTTCAAATTGAAGTTTTTCTTCCTGAAAATGACCTAGAAAGTCTAGAACAAAACGAGAGTTAAAGGCGATTTCCCCCCCTTCCCCATCAACCTCTCCTTCGAGAACGACTTTGTTTTGCCCAACTTGCGGGGTGTTTGCTGATATGGTTATTTCTCCGTCGGCCATCATAAACCTTATGATGTTTGCGTTATCTCGAGCAAAAATGCTTGCTGATTTAACCGCCTGAAGAAACTTTTCTTTATCAAGGATAATTTTCGTTGTGTATTTTTTAGGAAGAATTTTTTCAAAGTTAGGATACTCTCCGTCTAAAATTCTCGTGTAAATTTCGGTTTCTCCGAGGAAAAACCCGAGTTGAGACGCATCAATTGTTTTAAGTATAATACTCTTATTCTCTCCGTCCCCAAGCCCAATGTGAACCACCTCAGTTAAAGTTCTTGCTGGAATGGTTATGTCGAGGTTTTCTTCCATGGCCAAATCTACTCTCTTTAAAGAAAGCCTATATCCGTCTGTTGCAACAAAAAGCGTTTCTTTATCTGCTTTTTGAATCTTCACCCCTGTTAATATTGGTCTCCCTTCGTCAGTTGCCGCCGCAAATAAAACTGACTCCAACGCTCTTAAAAACGTTTCTTTTGGAATCTCCGCGCCTTTTGTTTTATCATATTTTGGAAGAGGAGGAAATTCTTCTTTTGACACACAGGGGATAGATGCCTCAAACCCATTACTAGTAATGATAAGCACTCCTTCTTTTGCACTCAATTCCACTACTCCCTCTGGAAGAGAAGTAATAAACTCAACGAGGAGTTTTGCAGGAGTACATACTCCCCCTTCCTTTTCAATTTTTGCGCTGCTTCTGGATACAATTGATGTTTCCGTATTGGTTCCAGTAATAATAAAATTATTTCCTTTTGTTTCTAATAAAAAGTTTTGAAGTATTGGGAGTTGGGCCCTTGAAGAAATAATTCTTCCTACACTTGTCAGCGTAGATAATAAGTGTTTTTGTAATATCGAAACTTTCATATTCTATTTATTAGTATTAGTAGTAATAAGCAGTGTTGAAAAGTGTATGGTTTTATGGCGGGCCTGTCAACTGGCTGGTATTTAAAATTAATAAAGAGCTTAACCGTGTGGATAGCTCTGTGGATAAAATGTTGATAAAAGAGGACAAGTGGAAAACTTATGTATTTTAAACCCATAGTTGTTTTTTTATCCCCATCACCGCATCTCGTAAGCGCTCGTTTGTTGAAAGTTCGTGGGTAATTGTGTCAATTCCGTGCATAATGGTTGTGTGATCTCTTCCGCCAAGCATCCCTCCTATATCATCAAGCGTGAGCCCAAGTTCAACTTTACATAAATACATAACAAGCTGTCTGGGTCTTGCAATGGGTCTATCCCTTTTAATTCCTTTTAAAGCAGTTGATTTTATGTCGTAGTATTTTGAAACGGCTTCTAAAATTTCTTGTGGACTAACCCGCCTTTTGGAAGATGGGGTTGTTGAGGAAGGAGAAGCGCCGCGCGCTGACAAAAGAGCTGTGATGGAGTCGGGCGTAAGCTCTGTTTTATGAGTAGAAACCTCTGTGGTAAGGCGTTTTAAAAACCCCTCAATGGCACGCGTATCGGTTAGATTTGCTGCAATAACCCTAGAGGAGTCGATAGACAACTGAAGACCAATTGCCTGCGATTTGATATTAACAATCGCCGCGCGAAGTTCAAAATCTGGTGGGGAAATATCCACCATGAGCCCTCCTTCAAATCGGGACCTGAGACGGTCTTCAAGGCGCGAAATTTCTCCCGGTGATCGGTCACTTGTTAAAATGACTTGCCCGCCCTCTCGAAGTACCGCATTAAATGTGTGGAAAAACTCTTCCTGTGCTGTTTGTTTTCCTGCAATAAATTGAACATCATCAACAAGGAGCAGTTCTGCGGAGCGATACCTCTGTTTAAATAATCGAACGGATTTTGTTTGAATTGCTTCAATAATGTCGTTTAAAAATTCTTCTCCGGCACAATACACAATGCGCGACGTTGGTTTTTTGGAAAGAAGCATATTAGCAACAGCGTGCATGAGGTGTGTTTTCCCTACCCCCACCCCACCATAAAAAAACAAAGGGTTATATGCGCTCCCCGGAGACTTTGCAACAGCGGAAGCCGCAGCATAGGCAATTTGATTGGTTGTGGAAACAGCAAACGTTTCAAATGTAAATTCTGGCCGTATATGCATGCGTTTTGCGGCACTTGCCGCATCGGCATGGGGAGATTCCATGGTTGATTGAGAGAACAACGGCCCGGCTTCTTTGTCAGAAAGCGCGAGTTTTTTTTGGGTAACAACAAAAACAATGCTGATGTTTGAATTTGTGTGATGATCCAAGATGCTCTTTACGAGAGAGTAATATCGGGTTTCCACCATGGTTCTGACAAGCGGATTATTTAATCCAACCGTCGCAACGCCGTCTTTCAGGGATAATAATTCACTATGAGCAAATTGCGTTTGATAGATGGCTTTTGAAACGGAAATTTCAAGTTCTGATAAAACCGCTTTCCAAATTGTGTTTGGTTCCATAATGCGTTGCGGCAGGGGGTTGTGGACAAGTTATCCACAATATAATTGTAAAAAGGTTTATAGTCAATAGCGAAAGAGTGATATAATGCTTTCTATGAAAAAAAATTCAAACAAAACGACCCCTTCTTCAAAAAAAACCACCGCCCTTATTTTTGTTATTTTTTCTATTATTATTTGTCTTGCTGTGTTTGTAAAAAGCTTTCTTATTAAAGACACACACATAGAAGCAGAGCTGTTGGTAACCGGCGGTGAATGGTGGTGGGATACTACCCACCCTCCATATTGGTTAGGCGACCCCATTGTTGAGGGGGCGGTGGAATATACTATCCAAGGGAAAAAACAAATAGAGCTGCTGGAGGTACAAAAGTTTAACGAAGGAAACAAGAAAACAATATATATCAAAGCAAAACTACTTGCCACCCTGAATAAATGGACAAAAAAATATCGATATAAACAAACACCTCTCGAAATTGGAGCAACACTTCTTTTGGCCCCCAACAACGTTCAGCTTTACGCAAACGTTATTGGAATACAAGGGGTGTCACCAGAGAGACAACAAAAAAAAAGAACCGTTGTTCTTAAGTGGTATAACGTATATCCGTGGCAAGCAGACGCTATTTCTATTGGGGATCAGATGATCAGTTCTGAAAACGATGTGTGGGCAACAATTTTGACAAAAGAAGTTGTTAATGCAGAGAAAATTATTCTGAACGCAAACCCACAAAACCAACAAAGTAATGTTGTAATAGGAACCACAGACCCGTTTAAAAAAGATGTCACGCTTACAGCAGAGATACAAACAACGCTTGCTACAAATAGCGAGGTGTTTGCCTATTTTTTATCGGTTAAAGTAGGAGATGTGTTAATTATTAACCTACCCAAAGTTATTATTTCCCCATTTATTATCGACTTTCAATAAATAATCACACGTTTTTTTGTGCAACCAACCAGGCCTCCCACGGCGGACTCTTGCCAACTGATTTAAGAGGAGAGCCGAGCTTGCCCCACTCAAGAAGTCGGAAACCCGCCACTGAAAGGAAGTGATTTAGTTCTGGAAGGAAAAAATATCGCATTGAATGTAACTCGTGTGCTGGTGTCCTTTTTACACCACGGGCATAAATCGTGTGATGTACGTGAACCACGTTGTGTTCAATATCCCATACAGATTTTTTGTTTCTTGTAAACCGTGAGTTGTTAAACTGGAGTATTTGTGTGCTATTTTTAGGAGTAAGAAGAAATACCCCTGGTCCATACCAACAATCAAAAACAAACAATCCACCCGGTTTAATGCAACGACAAGCTGAGCGAAAGTATTTTACAACAGAATCATTTGTTAGTTGATAACTAAGGACCTGAAAAAGAGACACCGCAACATCAAATTTTTTCCGCGTTTGGTAATTACTTATATTTGTATGAACGAGGTTAAAAGAGCACCCAGCGGCTTTCATGTTTTGTTTTGCAACAGTAAGCATGGACAAAGAGCAATCAATTCCAGTTGGTGAATATCCTAGACGAGCAAACTCAATACAATGTTTTCCTGTTCCACATCCAAGGTCTAACAAGGCTTTTCCCTGAATTTTATAGTGCCGAATTAATTTATCAATAACCCGCGCCTCATAACTGTATTGTTTTTTTGCGTATATAGCGTCGTATAAAGAAGCGGTTTTGATAAATGGTTTGTCATTACGCATAGTATATTTTTTGAACGGCTTTGCTCAGTGTGTCGGCCGTTTTGTCCCAAGAAAATTGTTTTACTGCGTGTTGTCGCGCCCCTTTAGAAAGCGAGCGTCTTTTCGAATTGGAAAGCAGAAGAAAGCGTAATATTGCTTTTGCAATACCCTTTTCTGAATAGTCATGAATGTAATAACCTGTTTTGGAGTTAACAATTTCTTGGTCTCCACCCAAAGAGCGAAGCACTGGTATACCACAGGCCTGCGCCTCTATGACAGATAAGCTTGCCGTCGATCCCCCACCGCAATAAGGAGAGCCCAGATAACAAAAAACATCACCAGATTGGTAAAAGGAAGGGAGCTGATTTTCTGATATCGTTCCCATAAACCGAACCACCTTTTTTAAATGAAGCGAATTCACTAAAGCGAGATATTTTTCTTTTTCTACGGAATTGTTTACACTCTCTGAAATGCGAACTTCTATATTGGGATACTGTTGGACAACCTTTCTTAAAGATCGAATAAGAAGCTCTGTTCCCTTCAAAATGGTGTAATCGGTGCTATGAAGCAGTATTAAATGATTATGCGAAGCACGATTATTAATTGGAAAAAAAATTTTATGGTCTACCCCATTAGGTAAATAAACATCGGGTGTCCGCTTGTATCTATTTTTTATATATAGCGCAACATGAGCGTTTAATGTTGCTAACACAGAGGCGCGGCGTATTGCGTACGCGTCAAACCATTGATAGCACATTCGAGCCATAATCAATAGAATCTTTGCACGAAAAGACATGGTGCATATCCGCACCCGATCATAAAAGATTGATAGGGGCTCGAAACAAAAAACAACGGTTTTCTTAGAAAGAAGCACCGCCAAAAAATTTAAAGGAAAATTAGTTGCGAGAACAACAGTGTGGTCATCAACAACCTCTTTTAAACGATAACAATTTACAAGAACGGTAAGCGGAAGAAAAAACCAATATCCAAACAAGGGTTTCCAAAGGTGAAAAACCGCAATACCCCGCGCGCTAAACCGTTTATTCCAATAAGGAGAAACGGTTTCAAGACAGAGGATGACACGTAGGGATTTAGGAAGCCTTTTTATTGTCTCATAGAGATATTTTTCTCCTCCCCGCAAGCTGACACATTCTGTATGAAGGATTAATAGCTTTCTATTTTTCATGTCTTTAAGTATACTGTGGACGCATGTTTACTCCTTGGATAGCTCAGATAGTATACAACAAAAAGGTTGTTCGGACGACCCTTATAATATTACTGGTAGTACAGAACGCTCTCGGGATTATCAACACATTTTCTACACTACTTCCTATTCCACCCCGCACTTCTATCGGAGGAATGACGGGAATAGCAGCGATGCTCATTGGGTTAGTTGTGTGGATGCATATGAAGCGCTTAGGAGTGTTTCATAAATCTATTCAGTTGATTGATTATTTAATGTTGTTATATATTGCGTTTCAAGCGCTATCCCTTCTTGTTGCTCCGGTAGTGTATCAATTAACAACATTTCGAATCCTGTTGATTGCCGGTATCCAATATGGATGTATTCGGTTTGTCGCTTTTTCTTCAAAAGAAAAGAAAATTCTCATTGTGGGGATTTCCGCAACAGCACTCATAATTTCTTTTGCAAGCGCGTTTCAGGTATTGTTTCGTGATTCTGCCATTGCGCTTTCTAGAATGTTGTTGTTTGGTGATGCGGCATATGGCGTTGAGTGGGAACTCCTTCGCGGAAGAGTGCCCCATTGGGGAAATCTTACCATGGCGTTTCCATTCTTTTTCAGTTCATTGTATTTTGTACAAAAAAACGCATTTTTACCACGCTTATATCTTTTTATCGGATCGCTACTTATCCCATTTGCTTTTGTGGTTTCTAATTTTCGTTGGATAACAACCTGTTTTATTATTGGAATAGGGATATTAAGCGTTTTGTTAGTTTTATATCGATATATAGAAATTCATAAGTTACTTTTTCCAATAACAATGTCGCTTGTGGCCACAGCGCTCGGTTTGGTCTTCGCTACTACCTTTTTTCATTACAATATAATAGACAGACTATTGTTTAAAGATGTTGACAGAGACATAACAATTTCCACAGGCCGGTTATATTTATATCAACAAGCAATTGATGTGTTTATTTCATCACCTGTTTTTGGAATAGGCATGGGGAATTATCCATATTTTGTTGATCCAATTATTGGGGTTGATTATCGGATTCCCCTTGCAAACCGCTTTTCAGAGACCAATAGACAACCGATTTCTTCACACAATGAACTATTAACGATATTAGCTGAAGGAGGTGTGGTATCTCTTCTATTATTTGTGTGGATTAATGTTTTAATAAGTACACATCTACTACGGTGTATACGCTCTATGTCCATGAATAATCAAAAAGAAGAGAAATTATTTCTCATTACGTTTTTTGTTTCTCTCCTTACATATTATTTATATGGCCTATTTGAAAATACTGCCCCGAATAATGTTGTTGTGATATTTTTTATCTTTGCTGCGAGCATCTCATGGTCAAAAGGTGACTCTGTCATGCCTAATTTCCAATTGAGAAAATAAAGATTCAAAATTAAACGAAGGACGATACGTTGGTAGGGTTTGAAGTCTGCACCGCCGCAATTTTTTCCAATTGAGCACGGTTTCCCAAATGATTTTTGGATACATAAAGGGATTGTATTTAATAAGGCAATATATACTGACAAGAATCTGCCATGCGAACAACCGAAACATCTGTTTTGTGAGGATCTTTTTAGGCCAGGTTATATATATGGTCCAGATAAGATTACGGAAGCTGTAATACATGACCATATAGCTTTTTCTTCCCCACGTAAACGTCCGCATGTGTTTTGCGACAAGAGAACTATTTTTGTACAACGTTGCACCTACAGCATTTGCACGAATTGAAAATTCCACATCTTCCAGATACCATACAAGAATAGGGTTGAGAAAATATCCATATAAATTTATCATTTTTTTCATAAAGCTATATTGGATAAGTAAACAAGACATGGACGCAAGGGAAGTGAAAATAGTTTTGGAGTACGCATTTTTGGCATATCCAGTCCGGAAATATTCAACCCCAAAAGAATCGATATTTTTGCCTTTTGATTCATAGACGAGAGGGATAATAATTTCCCTGTGATCGCGCCTTGTTCGAATGATGGTTTCCAGGTTTGTAAAAAAGTTTTTATTAATCCACGCGTCATCATTAATGATCAGATAATAATCATTTTTTTGACGGAGAGTTGTCTTTATTGCTTTATTATTAATTCCCACAAAACCCGCATTGCTCGGAGAAATTAATATTTTATGTATGTGTGCTTTTACCGACGACAGCACGTGATCTTTATTGTTTGTCGTTACAATGACACGGATGTTTGTTGTTCGTGTTTTCGCGCCGTAAATTGACAAGATACACCGTGTTAATACGGGGATGACCCGTGATGTTCCAGACGACGCAATGATACATGTTATTGTCATGTTATATGTATGCTTGTGGGGTTCTTTTTAATACGATCCCGTGTTTGAGAACAAACAGAATAACGCTTTGTATGTGATGCCATGAGTATATACTGAACAATTTTTTGTCACTTTGTGCTTGGTGATGGTGAATAACGTGAGCCGTGGGAACATACCACACTTCCCACCCCGCCCTCCAGGTTCTTAAGCAATAATCAATATCTTCTCCATAAAGAAAAAAGCGTTCATCGAGAAGTCCCACAGATTCTGTCATTTTTTTTCGGATGAACAAACATGCTCCCAACAACCAATCAACTTGTTGTGTTTTTGAATGATCTACGTGTTTTAGAAGGTGTGTGTCGTTTATACCACTTTGTTTAATTAGTAATCGAATAGGTGTTCTTCGTACTAAAAAAGACATGATTGTTGGAAACTTTCTACATGAATATTGAATTGTTTTATTGGGAAATATAAGTTTTGGACCACAGATGCCAACGCTCGGATTTTTCTCCATCAGGGTATAGAGCGTTTGCAGGGCATGGGGTTGAATTTCCGTATCCGGATTAAGAAGAAGAACATATTTTCCACGCGCCCGTTTTATCCCAACATTATTGTTCGCCGCAAATCCATATTTTTTTGTTCTTTGAATTACTATTGCATGAGGAAATTTAGCTTTTACATAGGACGAAGTAGTATCGCTGGAAGCGTTGTCCACAATGAACACATCCAGCCTTAGATTTTTTTGATTTTTGTAAATAGATGTTAAACACCGAGGGAGGAAAGATTGATGATTATTTGAAACAATGATTATTGAAATATCGATATTATTCATGTGCCTTATAATTATTTTGTATGTTCTTTACCACATACAAAAGTTCTTGTTTTGTTATTCCTAATCCTGAAGGAAGATATATCCCCTCACCCTCAACCATTTTTGCTATTGGTGTATGAAGATTTGAGTATAGATGAAGAGCGCGAAACGCAGTTTTAGGGGAATAAAAAAAGGACCGCGTTTGGATTCCGTGTATCTTTAGTTTATCTATAAGAGCATTTTTTGACATACCATATTTATTTTTAATGACCCGAATTGCATACATCCAAAACACACTTTTTGCCCATGGTTTTTCAATAGGAGTGATAATACCAGGTATTGCGCATAAGTGTTTATAATAATACTCCGCCATCTTCCGTTTCAGTGTAATAGACTTTTGTATATGAGACAGGCTTATTAATCCAAGTGCTGCTTGGATACTCGTCATTTGATAACGATACCCAACAGAGTTATGAGTAAATCGTTTGATTTTATTATGAGAAAGATTTTTTAACTGCTTTGCCTTTTCATAAAAAGTCCGGTTATTTGTTAACAGCATCCCCCCTTCTCCACAGGTAATAATTTTGTTTGCATAAAAACTAAAAATTGAAATGTCGCCAAACGAGCCAACTTTTTTCCCTTTATATTCAGCCCCATGTGCTTCTGCTGCATCTTCTACAACGTAGAGATGATATTTTTTCGCGAGAGTCATAATTGGATCAAGATCACAGGGGTGTCCATAAAGATGCACAGGCATTAGCACCTTTGTTTTTTTTGTAATAAATTTTTCGATAAGAGAAGGATTAATTGTATACGTATCTTCGTCAATATCAACAGGAATTGCTTTTGCTCCCACATACCAAATAGCAAAATAACATGAAGCGATTGTCATAGCGGGAAGTATTACTTCGTCGCCTGGACCGATTCCAAGAGTCAGTAGTGCAAGATGAAGGGCTGTTGTGCCTGAGTTTGTCGCTGCGCCAAATCGCATACCTATGTAGGAAGAAAAAGCGTTTTCAAACTGCTCTACTTGCGGACCTTCCCCCGACAACCAGCCAGATGAAATAACCTTTCGAATTAGTCTGTACGTTTCTGGATATATAATGGGACGGTTAACTGGAATTTCGATCATATAATAATTTCTTTTTTTTCTTTAGCAGATTTATAGACACTTTCAATTAAATGAATTACGGCTGCGCCGTCAGAAGAGCTTGGTGATGGTTGGATATTCTTTTGTATGCAAGTTGTGAAATACTCAAGTTCTTTTTGATACGATGACGGTTTAGTAGAAGAGACATCATACGTTTTTATTTTATTATTATCTCTATTTCCCACAATGAGTCTATCGCCATTTTTTGAATCAATAATTATATATCCCTTGTCTCCCCATATTTCGATAGTGATATATCCAGCCCATTGAGTCCACGAGCATGTAATAATTGCCTGTTGTTTTTGTTTTGTGGTGAATATGCCTGTCCCCGTGTCCTCAACGAGCGCTTTTTTCCAATAAACATTACTCACTGATCCTACACAGGAAATAAAATCGCCCATAAACCATCGGGCAATGTCTATCAGGTGACACCCATTGTCAATAACTGTCCCGCCACCAGACAATCGCTTTTCCCAAAACCAATCATTTTTTACATGCTCCCCATTATTTCCAATGCTGCCTTTAAATAGTAGAATCTTTCCTATATTTCCTTTGCAAATAAGCTCGTGAGCTTTTTGGATTGATGGGAAAAATCTATGATTGGAACCAGTTTTTACAATGCGTTTGTATTTTTTTGCTGCGCGAACAATATCATTTGCATCACGGCTTGTTGGCGCAAGGGGCTTTTCACACAATACATGAAGCCCAAGGGAAAGCGCTTCAATGGTGCATGATTTATGATATATATTTGGAACGGCTATTACAGCTGCGTCGCACGAAGTTTGTTTTAATACCCCGGGAAGTGTCGTAGCAAAAGCTATTTTATACTTAGTTCCGATTTTTTTTGCTTTCTGTTTATCTAGATCAACCACAGCAACAAGGTGAATAGATGAGGTTGCTTGGATACACGCCCGAATCCTTTTTTGCCCGAAATATCCGCAGCCAATGACGACTACGCGTAAACGTTTATTCATATACATATCACAGACTCATAATTTGTTTTCCCATTGTAGCAATGATTTCTTCTCAGGACAACAAACTGTATAATGAAGCGGATTCTCTTATATGAATAACCAAACAAAAAAAACCAATTTAATTATTGTTGCATTTTATGCATCAACAACAAGCGGTTGCGATTATGCGACCCAGACAATTGAAGTATTGGGGGAAAACCATATCATAATTGGGTTTGCTCTTGGTGAGCCGATTACCTGGAAGGACATTTTTTCTTCTTATAAAAAGAGGCGCATCGTTGAAAAACATAAACAATATACACTCTTTCGGCCATTCTTTGTACTTCCCGGACAAAGAGTCATGTTTATTAAACAAATGAATTACTTTATCAACGCGATTTTACTTAGAACATATATATCGCTGTTTCACCCGCAAAAGAAAAAATATTTTTGGTTTTTTGAGCCATTTTTTATGCCGATCTTTCTTTCTATTTTTTCTTCTTATATTACAATTTTTGATTGTGTTGATTATTTTTTTTCTACCCAACAACACTTTGTGTCTCATATGTTCTTTGCTCTTCAGCATGCTACACACGTTTTTGTAAATTCTCATACCTTATATCAACAGCTCCGTCGCTATCGATCTGATATTACCGCTGTTCCTCTTGGATTCGCTTATGATCTGTTTCATCAGAAAAAAGTCAAACACAGAAAAAGCTCAATAAAGTCGCTCCGAATCGGTTTTGTAGGTGGAATAGATGATCGTTTAGACTTTAAACTCTTATATAAAACAGCTCAATCGTTAAAAGACAGCTCATTTATTTTTGTCGGAAAAAATTATTTTTCTTATACTAATACACCACCAATTGTCCAATCGTTATATTCTTTACCCAACGTTACCTTCGTTGATGAGGTGCGTAAATCAGCAATTCCAGCGATAATCCAATCGTTTGATATTTGTCTTATTCCTTATGACAGTAAACAACCATTTAATCGCTATTGTTTTCCAATGAAAATATTTGAATATTTTTATTATGGAAAACCCGTTATTTCAACAGACATCCTCGAGCTTCGAAAATTTCGAAATGAATTATTTGTTGTAAGTTCCTACAAAGAAATGATTCAAAAAATTAAGCTTGTCATGAGAAACGGTTGGCCGTTAAAAACGCAAAAAACCCAAAAACTGATTGCTGTTCAAAACTCCTGGGAAAGAAAGTTGTACTCAATAGAGAACGTAATTTTTTAAAGATGTTTTCTAATCATAGCCATTTCTAATGATAGTTTTTTATACCAAGAATTTGCTTCTGCCACTCTCTTTGCCCATTGACGGTATTTATGTGTTGGACGATGCCGCAGCAAATAATTAATAGCACGAGCTGTTGCGTCCGGATCGTTGCTGGTAAACACGTGATGTAATTGTTTTAGTGTTTCTAACGGTGTTGCAACCACCGGAAGCCCGGCATATAAGTATTCCATAATTTTCATCGGATAGCTGAATCGATTGAACTGACTCGAGGTGTCGTACGGAATGATACCTATTGCCGCATTATGGAGAATTTCTGCGATTTGTTTCTTAGAAATTTGTGGAATCATGTGGACATTCGAAAGTCGGAACAATAACAACTGTTTTTCAGTAGTGCAGTTATATTGATGTGTGTTATAAATCTTAGTTATTGGTCCGATAAAGACAAACGATGCTTGTGTCACCTTAGGAATAAGCTCGATAAGGTATGAGTAGTCTAACCTCTCATTGATGTTGCCAATATATACAATCCACGGTTTTGGAATTTTAGTGAGCTCATGAGGTATTGAAGAATGAATTTCGAATGATGTTTGATCAAATCCGAGAGGTGTAATAAAGGATTTAGAATGAGCAATGGGTAGAGATTTCTGTAAAATTTTTGATGGGGTGAAAAGTATATCGCTTTGCATTATGACGTCTATTTCGTCTGGCTTGTTTTCTTTTTCAACGTAATCGACGCAATCATATACCACGCGCCAATTTTTACCATAAGCAGAGGGTTTTGGATTGAGCTGAAAAGGAAAAAACCATACCATTTTGTTTTTAACAGTGTGCAGTTTCATCAGAAAGAGAAGTAATTTAAGCTGAATGAGACCAAGCCTTTGATTTAATTGATGAATGAAACGTATTCTTGTAAACGGAACAATATAAAGTGGATAAAAACAATAAAGCGTGTCGCCTTTTTTTTCTAGGAGTTGTTTTTTTCGAATAAGCAGGTTTTTTAATGTGATTCCGAACCATGGATAAAAAGCAATGACTGTATTTCGCTTTGAAAGTATGCGTGCGGTTTGTTGTTCGAAATCACAAACCCAATCCCATGGAAAGCCACATTGCAAAACCACTAAGCCGTTTCTCATAATAGAATTTTATATATGTAAAGTTTGGTTGGCTCTTTCACAGCGTAATACAAACCTACAATCAATCCGCGAAATCGATAGAACAGTTTTTTTAATTCGTAAACGTGCGATCGCATTATATGACGCGAAAAATCATTTTTTATCAGGGACACAATGAGTGACCTGATTTGATTAAACGAATCGCGACCATGCCGAAACATTACCTCGCGCGCAAAAGGATATCCTTTAAAAAAAAAGTAACCATAGCAGGCAAGTTCTCCGCATGTGTATGAAAGGAAGATGAGATCGAACTCTTTTTTATTTAACCATTTATTGTGATATGCAAGCAATTTTGGTTCATATAGGAGTTTATGACGGTGAATTAAGAGCCTAAGCGCAATCTCTGCGTCTTCAGCGCTCATTCCGATAGAACCGTGTCCCAACCATTCTTTAAATCCACCAACGGATATAAGAACAGGCTTCTTAAATGCCATGTTGTTCCCGTATCCGATGTGTTTATAGTGTAAAGTTGGTTTTGTAATGACACTTTTTTTTCTTTTGGTAAATGTGCATGGGCATAGTTTGCCTCGGTTTTGTTTTGGTCTGTATGGCATTGTTTTGCCAAATACACCAACGATAGAATGAGCGTTATGTAGCAAGGAATAAGCTGTTTTTAACCACGTGTTGCTCACGATACAATCATCGTCAACAAAAGCAACAATACTGTGCCTGGCCTTGTGAAGTCCAAAATTGCGTGAGACACCAAGTCCTTTCCGGGCAATATGATAATATCGGGCGTGATATTTGTGTGCAACGCCAGCAACCTGACGACTTATTTTTTTTGAGCTTTGGTCGACAATAATGGTGTCTTTGCTTTGATATGTGCCCAGAGACAACGAGCGTAATAAGGCGGATAATGAATGGAGTCGATTATAAGTTGCGATGATAACAGATATATCCATACAGTGTCATAAAGACGTAAGGAAGGAGCAATACAACTCTTGTGCGTGCGCAAAGCTTGCGTGAACCAAAACAAACCGCCTTCCATTCCTCCCTACTTGCTTAGCCACATCGGGGTTTTTCTTAATATAAAGAATTTGATTGATAATATTTTTTATAGAATTATTTGTCAAATAACCAGTTTCATCATGTTTTATAAGCTGCTTTATAGGATCCGTTTTGGTTGCAATAATAGGTTTTTTCATTAATAAATAATCAAGAATTTTCATAGAGGAAAAATAAACCGGCACAATGAACGGTTTGTGGTAAAGCGCGATACACACATCCGCACAATAAACAGCCCGTAAATACGCTTTATATGGCATTGCGGATATTCGTAATATATTTTTTGAGTATATTGGCTTGTGCCAATACTGGTTGGAAATAAATATAAACTGAATTTTTTTATCTGTTGCATAGATGCGATTGGCAACCTTTTCGAGGACGTCTGTTCCTTGCCATGGATAGTAAGCGTCCCCACCCCATAAAACAGTAAAATAATCTTTATTATTAAATATACAAGGGAATCTATCTTTCATAATGGCATTACTTGTCCGTATGTCCTTATGGGCAATGAAATTGTTTATGACAACAGAACGTTTAGAAGCTATTTTTCGTCTCGAATACGACTCGATATCTTCAGATATAAAAATATATCCGCTGCAAAGGAATGAAAGCGACCATCTTTTTACTCTTTCTTTGAATAATTTAGCGAGAGTTTTCCATGTGGGATGCTTTACAATTCTTTCTTCGGGAAAGCCATGTATCTCCCATAACACAGAGCAGCTGGGTCTATAGAGCTTTAATAGAGTATATTTATCAAGTTCGCCGGATCCATCTATTCGAATGACTAAAGTACTGAATGGTGACAGAGTCTTTTGTAGTTTATTGAAGTTTGCAAACACCCGCTTGGTGGGCTGTATAGAAACAACGTTATATCCTAATGATATCAACACATCTAGGCGTCGTTGTGAATTTATTGACGGCGCATTATCAAACCCATCATTTATTTGCGTGCAATAGACGATGTTTTTATTGCTTTTTATACCCTGAGTCAATGGTGGGTTTATTTCCATAGGAGGACGTTGGTTAAGGCAGGCGGAACCATCCATGTTTGATAAATAATCCAAGCGCATCATATAACATTTTTTGCTTATTTCTTCCGTGATAATGAATACAAGCGTAATGTTTATCTTTGTATTTTAGTTCATTCGGTTCGTATAGAGCATAGGCATCTGGAAGAGCACAGGATTTGGGCTTATATGATTTAGGACTACAGTAATTTTCTGAAAACGCCATCTGTTCGCCAAACCATAAGGAGGAAATTGACAAATCGTACAATACTGACAACAATCGATTAATCGCTTGTAAATTAAAAAACCTTTTATAACTACAAATAATCCCAGAATTAAAATATGGATTAATTGTAATGCCGTAAAGCCTAAAAAGCGCACGCTGCGTTGTGGTATTTACAAGATTGTGCGAGTCTATATAAGTTTTTCTATATTTCATATAGAGCGTGGTTTGGTGATGAGAATTTATCCATCGGACAATGGAAAACGGCCTTCGTAAAAATAAAATATCTGCATCAAGCAGAATGAACTTTTCATACCCCGAAAGAAGAATAGGGTCGAAAAGTTTTTTGTTATGTGCATACATTGAATATGCACATTCATTTCTATATCGAAAACAATACTTATATTTTTTTATTTTTTTATTCGTTTCGTTTTTTGCATAATTACTAGAAAGTATGGTAATACCGGGAAAAAAGTGACGAAGCGTGTAATAATCTTTATCAACAAGGCTGCCATCGTCAACAACGGTTACGTGCAGTTTCATGCGGGCAAAATAGAAAAAAGAAGAAAGGCAATAGAGAAAGTGGACAACCTGTTGATGACAAAGAAGCGTACATATGCCTTCCTTTTTTGATTTAATAAGTGGTGTGATTGGAAGACGATGTGACATTTGTTTTGCAAGTCCATAAAGCGTTTTATTGTAAGCTCGAATAAATATTTGTGACATAAGGTGCTAGTTTTATAAATAATGGTTGTTGTTGAGTCGAAAAAGCATCATATAAAATGTACGCAAGAAAAAAAGTAAAAATTTATTTGCTGTTTTTATACGCACAATACACACCCCGCTTGTTTCGTTATTTTTTCTCATTAACGTTGGAAGATGCAATACATCAAGACAGCGATTGGCAGTAAATAAATTGATTAAATGAAAAAGTCTTGTACAGGCATGCACACCGGGTGCTTTATAGTTTAATGCATCATGAAAAATCATACATGATCCGCGGTGTACATAAGGAAGGGTGTGGTAAACGTCGTGAAGCACCCAAGTGAAAGTGTGTCCAGCGTCAATAAACACGAGATCAACAAAAGTATTTTTAGGGATAACATTCGATAAAGCGGCAGACGTTCCGACAATCTGTTTAATATTTCGTTTTATCAAAAACGACAGGTATTTAAAGTATGAGGAGCTTCTTTTCCAATCGACCGTCCAAATAGTTTTAATTTTTTTCATTCCTTGTGCGATGTGAAGTGTTCCATAGCCCAAATGCGTACCGATTTCTATGGCCTGGGACGCGTTAATCATTGTTGTTATTGTGCGCAATAGAATCGCTGTTTCTTTGTCAATTGATTTTGGGTAATAATCAGGATCGTGTTCGATCATGCGTAATACTGCGTTAATATTCATATTTTAAGAATAGTGTTGCCAAAACATTTTAATATACTGCATTTTGCCATGACGTTATGGCGTCTTTTTGCATAAGTGTGCTCTGGTCAGTAATCATTTTTGGTAAACTAAATCGCTTCCACTTTGTAATTATTTGTTTTGGCCAAAGCACGCTATAACGGAATAATGGGATTTTGTTTTTGGAACAAGACGTTGGGACGAAGGTGGCCGTTGAGCGCTTAATGTAATTAGCCAGCCTTTCATTATTAAAAAATAAAACGCGCGAAGGAAAGAATTTTTGAATAACGCTTCGCGATATAGGATAGTAAGAAGTAGTTTCAAAAGGCCAATATGCATGTTCAAATAATCCAGATGCAAAAACAAAACCATTTTTTTTCACAATTCCGGTTGTTGTTATTGCTTCTATTGATTGTTTTTGACGAGGAGTGCAGTAAAGCGAATCGATAAACGTGACTACGGATGCGCTGCCCTGTTTTATTATGGGTCCATAGTTAATATCTGCACACACACGAATAACACTTTCTGCAGAAAAATATAACTGACTTAGACATAGATTCATAAAATTTGTTTCTGTAGATATTATTGTTATGTTTGGGCGCAAACGTTGAAGCGCGCTATAGTATGTAAATATTCCGGATCCAATATCAAGCCACGCGATTTTTTCTTCTGAATGAATTAGGCCGAGAGGAAAGAAAAAAAGAAGTGATGAAATAAATAAGTTGCGATTAAAATAATATTTATAATCTTGTGCCGTCCTATTAAGTAAATAGCGCCATATATAACGGTAGTGTTGTATTGGAATTTTAGTAGAACATGCAGGGTTATGTATTCGATAAAATAAAGGAGCGGCTATAGGGAAGCGAGATGCGGCATGTAATAAATTATCCCTTTGCGCGGCGATAAGAAATCCTGATGCCTCTCTTTTTTTCTGCAACATATTGATTATTTTGGGAGCAGAATCTTTGTGAAGGTACAGTATGCCACAGAGTATGGGGTACTCATCGCAGCGGCAGTAAACGGAACCAACGAGAATGTTTGTTTGAAACTTTTTTATTATCATGCCAATAGTAAATCTTTGAAGACAAAACGGGCAACGCAATAGCGACAAATTATTTATGTTCATACTCAATGTGCACCCCTGTAAAGTCGTAGAGATAGAATTAGTTTATAGAAACCAGTTTGAAGATATTTGTTTTTATAATCGGAAATATAGTGGATTGCTGTATAACGCAAAGGGTGTTTATGAATATAAATGTTGTTGTTGGTCGCAACAACATAACGGTTATTATTCAAGAATATTAATTTATTGATATATCTGCTGCGCGATTTCGTATATATGGCACTATGTAGCACAATAATGCTAAGCCATGTAGTCTGGAGAGAAAAATCGTAAATATATTTTTTGATATAATAGTTTAATTTGTTTGGATCATATACATCCGAATAGCCACAGAGAATGCCATCGTTGAAACGTTCAGGTATTGCTGAGTTCCAACGTCGCGCAAGCGCGCGCAGTAGCAATCTTCCCCACCGTAACTCTGTTTTAGCGTATATATCGTTGAATGACATGGATAGCGTGGTATGTTTTGGTTTTGATACCCATTGAATGATTTCGTGAGGAATATCATAAAAAATCACATCTGCATCAAGGGCGATAAACCGCTTGCATTTTGATAGTAAAGCAAGTTCAAACACCGTTGTGTTGTGTGTATAGAGGTTTGAATGGGTTTCTCGATAATAGCGTAGGCACCACGGATGTTTTCGAAGCGTCTGTTGCATAAGTTTATTGGCCATAGCTCTTGATATTATGCAAATATTTGTTACGTGTTTTTTTAACAGTAGTACATCGGCCTCTTCTAGCGATCCATCATCTACTATAGATACGGGTATTGATAGCTTTGATAGGAGCAAAAATGACTTAATTGAAGCGAGGTACATATGTACGTATTTATGACCTATTTTGCTAGTTATCACGATATCTGAAGGATATGAAGCTGCTTGTACTGGTGGTGTATTCGTAATAATAAGCCTGAATAGCCATGCGTGAATTTTTTGTGTAAGTATTCTCATAAAATCCAACAATATTATAGATAGCTGATAGATTTATAAGATGTCAGTACTTCTGTTCCGCCATCTTGCGCTAGTTTACCAGATGTAAGAAGGCAAAAACGCTTGCAGTAGTATTTCAATCCAGCGAATGAATGTGATACGTAAAGTACGGTTGTATCAGAACACATTAGTCGTCGAATAGCAGGGCCTGCCTTTGTGTGGAAAGCAGCATCGCCTACACTTAAGCCTTCATCAAGTATCAAAATGTCTGGCTCGGCGTGGATAGCAATGGCAAATCCCAACCGTAGTTTCATGCCGGAAGAGTATGTAAACAGTGGCGCATCGATAAATTGACCGATATCGGCAAACGCAATAATACGGCTGATTTTTTGTTTGATTTCTCCATTTTCCATCCCAAGCAGAATGCCATTGATGAAGATGTTTTGTTCGCCGGTTAAGTCAGGATGAAATCCTGCTTCAAGGTCGATAAGCGACACGATTTTGCCGTGGGTTTCGACTATTCCACTCGTTGGCGTGGTAATGCCAGCTATGATTTTTATAAGGGTTGTTTTTCCTGACCCATTCGGTCCGATGATGCCAACCCTCTCCCCATTTTCGATTGTGAGATTGATGTCCCGTAGCGCCCAGAATATTTCATTTCGGCCTTTTATAAATTTTTCCACAAGCGTTGGTCTTTCATGGTGAATTTCGTACATCTTTGAGATATTAGTAAGTTGAATAGCGACAACAGGTTTTTTTTTCATATCCAATCATCAAAATTTTTGCTTTCGTTTTTGAAAAATAAAATACCAACAACGCAGATGGTTATTGTTGTAACAATGTTTGCCCAAAGCATCGCCGGACCCGGGAGTGGTGCATTAACAAAGCCGTGTTGTAAAAACTGAACAGCTGATGTAAGAGGATTTAAGCGCCAAAGCCAGATAAATTTATACGGGATCACGGAAAATGAATAGACGATAGGAGTCGCATAAAACCAGATAATAAGAATTGCTTGTACAAAAAAATTAATATCGCGAAATCTGACGTTAAGCGCGGTGGTTAATAATGATATTCCAATGGTAAAAACAAACAATAATAAAAGTCCTGCAAGAACATAGAGAATACTGAAGGGCGTCATGGTGCCAAGAAATGAAACAGGGATACTATAGAGTATTAACGCGGCAAGGAAATGAACAGCGTTTGAAAGAATGATAGAAAGCGGAATAATTTCTTTCGGGAAGGCAGCCTTTTTGATTAAGGAACGCTCAAAGACAATGCTAGGCGTGGTTTTTGTTAGAGACAAAGAAAAAAAATTCCATACCAAAAGCCCGATAAAAAGATAATAATTATAATGAAGGATAGGTTCCTTCACAAAAAAAGTAAAGATAAATCCGATGACAAGCATTTGAAGTAAGGGGTTGGCAACGAGCCAAAAAAATCCAAACACAGTGTGTTTATACCTTGCGCGTAATTCTTTCTCAGTCATAATAAGAAGAAGCTCAAAAAAATGTGTGAACCCACGTTTCATGGCACTATTATACATGAGATTATCTATTTGTGATGACGACGGAGCTGCGCTATAGTATACACATCGTTTATTGTTATGTATTTGTTGTTTATCCTAATTCTTTTTATTATTACCTTTCCCATGCAATTGGTGATTTCCGTTTGTATTCTTCTTACTTCTGGTTTTCCCATCCTTTTTTTACAAAAACGTACAGGAAAGAATGGAAAGACATTCATTCTCTACAAGTTTCGAACAATGATTGTCGGATCAGAACACGAGCAACAAAGATATACACGCCTTAACGAAGCAGATGGTCCGGTATTTAAAATTCGTAATGACCCACGGTTTACATCCATTGGTCGATTTTTAGGTCACACCGGGTTAGATGAATTTCCACAACTTATTAATATCCTTAAAGGAGACATGGCGCTGTTTGGTCCGCGACCGCTTCCGATTCACGAAGCAAAGAACTTGTTACCGTGGCAACGAGAACGGCAGAGCATTAAACCGGGAATACTGTCTCCCTGGGTACTAGATGGCTATCATAAAAAACGGTTTAATGACTGGATGAGAAGTGATTTAGCCTATGTAAAGAATAAGTCATTCGTCTATGATCTGAAGCTTTTTGTTCGTTCCATTATCTTTATGATACGACTCGTTATGGCTGAATTGTGGTTCCGATAAATGGTTTTTCGTCCAGTGCCCTTGCGAGGTTGTCGAGATTTTTTCCATTGACAAACCGAACACGAATTCCCAACTCTTGTCCAAGTTTTGCTGCAATCGGATCAAACGGGACATTCATGCGAGGAGTCCAGGAATCTCCTACCATTTTTCTATAGCCCTTCCAGCTAATTGTGTCTATAGCTTTAGCATCAGCATTTGTTTTCGGATCTTTGTTGTAGATTTTATCAATATTACTTAAATTAAACACCTCTTTAATTGCATAGTCCTGACATAAAACAACAGCGTCGTAGTCTGTGCTCCATCCGGGTTTCCATCCGGCTGCAATTGTTACCGGTTTATCAATTTTTAAGATAATCTCATAGTGTTTAATAACCCGTGGGGCAGAAATATCTTTAAAAATCGTATGGACAAATTGAGCATTTAACCTTGTTGCGTGAATACCAAGCCAATCTTGATCTTCTTTGGTAATATCGTAGCCCAAAACTTCCTTTCCCGCATGGATATATTTCCCGGCAGTTGTTCCCCCACCGACAACAATAAAAAATCTCCGCTTTTTGACGGAGACTTGGTTGCGGATAAAGGTGTTAAATGCCTTGAGAAACTCGGTGTCGATTCCTCCGTTGGGGACCACAAGCGATCCCCCAAGGGAAAGTACAAACGTTTCGTGTTTTATGGTCATTACACTCCACATCTTAAGCTCTATTTGACAAATTGTCAACCAACCTGGTATAGTCCCGCTGTTAAAGGAGCTATATATGCCTACACAAGAATCTGAACTAAGAAGAACCCGAAAAAGACGCGTGGTCAAGCCAGCGGGTCAAGCTGCGCCGGAATATCCACAAAGCCACAGGCGACCACATCAATCGCAGCCATTTGACAGAGAAGGTGAAGATGGAGAGCTCATACATATTCTACCCGAAGGTATAAGAGTTGAAGATATTATTGCGTCAAGTCAGCCTCATGAATAAAGTCTCCAAGGGGTTATCCTGAATTCTAACTAGTAACGCACCACCAAGTCTCCTCTAATAATACTTCGCCTAGGTTGTAATGGGTCTCGCTTGGAGGAGAAAAACTTTACCATTTTTAATCACCCATTCAATGTCTTGAGAAGAATGATAAAAGTTCTCAACCAGAAGACCTAAAGAAGTTAAGGAAAAAATCTCTTCGTAGGAAAGAACCGCTTTTTTGCCTTTGAGTTTTTGGCCAATGATTTTTAAGTCTTGTTTTTCGACCAGATAACGGTCCGGTTCGCTTGTTCCGGAAACAACTTTTTCTCCCAGTCCATTGACCGCTTCAATAACCATCACCCTTTCATTATCCCGTAAAATGTCCTTGGTGAAGATAACCCCGCCTTTTTCCGCCTTAATCATTTCTTGAACCAGAACCGCCATTTTAATCCTGTGCATGGGAATCTTATGATATAAGGTATAAGGAAGCACCCTGTCCTCACAAAGAGAGGCCCAACAGGTTTTGATATAATCAAAAAGTCTGGCTCGGGGAATATTCAGGTAGCTTTCAAACTGGCCGGCAAAAGAAGCACAAGCAAGATCCTCGGCCGTAGCCGAAGAACGAACAGCTATAAACGTTAGCCTCTTTTTATCAATCTCTTTTTCGATTTCCTTCTCTAGCAACGACGGCATGACGCCTTTCTTTATTTTTCTTCTTAACTCCTGATAAATTTCTGCCAGAATACGGAGATTGTCTTCGGTCGAAAGCCTCTCCAAAAGATAAAAAAGGTTATTCTTTTCAAAAAAAAGATCAAAAGCATGGGTAGTAACGACAAAAGCCTGAGGGACAGACAAACCCTGGTGTAAAAGTTGAGCCAGACGAAAGGCCTTAACGCCTACAATAGCCTCGTGCTCCTTTGTTTTAATTTCGTTAAGGGATAAAATTAGGGGTTTCATAATCTCTTAACTATTAGTTCGCCTTGTTCTGTTTTAACCCAAACCCGATCATCGTCTTTAAAAATTTGGTCACCCACAAAAACTACTAGGTGACCGGTCTCGCGGAAGATGGTGGCTGCATGACCCGTAGTCGCTGACCCAGGATAGAGGATGATCTTTTTGTCTTGAGTAGTCGTGGCTAGAAAGGTCAAAAGGTTCATTTTTCGTTTTTTAATGACCATGGGGTCCACAAAAATAATCCGCTGTTTTTTGCCTATCCTAGGCAAATCAGTTTGGGTATTAAGTTTAAAAACTTGACCTTTTTCATCAACTTGAGGCGCTTTTTCTTTATGAAAAACAAATGGTAAACATTCACGGTAATAAACGCCTTCTCTCTGAACAGCAAATTCTAAGCGGTGAGGTCCAAATTTTCCAATAAAGCGTTTAAAGTCCCGAGCGATGGTTAAAATAGTTTTCTCGTTTAAAACCGGCTGAGACGAAAATTTATTTGGTACAGGCGTAGATGTCACTCGCAAATTCGCATCAACTTCCAAACATTCCTTTTTTTCGGCAACAATCTTATCGATGATTTTTCCCTCGGCAAAATCGAGGATATAAAAGTCGTGAGGATTACTTTGAACTCCCTCATCCAAACCGAAAATAGCCTCCACGACAATTGTTTTCTTTTTCTCCTCTGCCAGAGTAACGCAACCTCCGCCCAAGGGAATTCGCGGATTAATCCAGGGGTGAAGGATAACTCCAATCTGGGCTTCCTTGACGCGGTCATACTTGTTTTGGATGGCAAAATCAAAGTGGTCAGCGACTCTTTTAACTAAGCTCTGGGGGTCTCCAATCACAAAGCGCGGACCGGGCGGATTGTGAAAATTCGGTATGAAGTAAGCCCGGCCTACATAAATATTTCTTTTGGCGTCTTTATTTTTAATTTCAAAAAAAACCGCTTCGAGTTCTTTTTGAAGCGGTTTGGTCATACCTTCCTTCTTGTAAGTCAGGAAGGCCTTATGATTAATAATTTTAACAAAGGGGGTTCTTAAACCGGCTGAATGAAGTTTTCTCAAACCTATAATGCGCGAGAACTTAATCTCGAAACTGGTTAGATCCTCAACGTATTTCATTGCATCTGCCATAGCTAATGGAGTTATATTACGGGACAGCCACGGATTTGTCAATGAAGTGTACTAGTTCAGTACATCCCGTACACATTCTCCTTTCTGTTGTTTCCACTTGG
>CAYMYO010000002.1:0-181223 GCA_964394685.1 uncultured Gammaproteobacteria bacterium | reverse complement strand
TTTCTGATCTCTTTGCCCAAGTCGAAGAAGGTACCCTTAAAAACGAGCGGGAAATCTTACTTGAAAAATTAAAGGAATTTAAGGGAAGTTAGAGGAATTTAAAGGGATTTACGAAGTTTTTTCTTTTCTTCCAATTTGTTCCATAGAAGTAGTATTGGAGTAGCGACAAAGGGCGATGAATACGTTCCGGTGATGGTTCCGATTAGAAGTGCTACAGCAAAGAAGCGAACAGTTTCCCCGCCCATAAGAACAAGCGCCAGAAGCATAAATATAATAGTAAATGAATTGATGAGCGACCGCTCCATGGTTTCCGTAAGTGCTACATCAATAACATCCGCAAATGGTGCGTTCGGGCTTCTCTTTCGAGATTCCCTAATCCTATCAAAAATAACAATGGTATCATGCACGGAAAAACTCATGGTCGTTAAAAATGCGGTCATAAATAATGTATCAACCTCAACGCCAAAAAAGTGCCCAAACAAAGAAAACGAACCAAATACGACAAGCACATCGTGAATGAGTGCTAACACTGCTGCTACTCCGCTTTTTATATCCTTAAATGCGTAGGCTACATATAAAAGAATTGCAATCACGGCAAACAATGCTGCTACAATGGATTTAAACAGCAGTTCACTTCCTAATACTGGCCCAATCGTATCATTTCGAAGAATATCAATTGGTGTGCCACCTACTTTTGTTTGTAGTGCTGCAATAAACTTTGAAATTTGCTCTTCAGAAACTTGCCCCATGCGAAATAGATACGCTCCTTTATCTTGTTTTTGCACAGAAATAACCGGAACTTTTTGATTTTTTACCACTTCGTCAATTGCTGATTTTTCAATAGGCGTTTGTATTTTCACCTCTACTACCGATCCTCCGGTAAAATCAACAGAAGGTTTCAAACCAAAACGGATAAGAGAGTACATTCCCGGCATCAACACCAAGCTTGAAATAAGCACATACACCCAAATATATTTTGTAAAACGAATCATAGCTTATTTTCCTTTATAAAACATTCTAATTAATGTTCTTGTTACTACAATCCCTGTAAATAAACTCGTTACCACTCCTAAAAAGAGTGTTGCTGCAAATCCACGGACAAGTCCTGATGTTGGGAGAAACGACCAGTTACCGGGATTAAATAAAATAATGGAGGTAATAATGGTCGTAATATTTGCATCCCTGATGCTTTCCCATGCTTTTCCAAACCCAAGTTCCATTGCTATCTGCCACGGCTTGCCGCGACGCCTCTCTTCTTTATACCGTGAAAAAATAAGAATATTACTATCCACTGCCATACCAATGGAAAGAATAAATCCAGCAATACCGGGAAGAGTCAAAGTTACCGGAATAAACCGATACAGAAATAGCGTAATAAGTCCATACATAAGTAGCGCAATATCAGCTAAGAACCCAAGCCATCCATACTGAACGATCATAAACGCGGCAACAAGCCCAAGACCAATAATCCCAGCTCGCATACTTTTGGTTACTGAATCAGCCCCAAGAGTCGCTCCTATAGTGCGCTTTTCAACTATTTTCACCGGCACCGGAAGAGCACCTGCATTGAGCTGAATTGCGAGTTGTTTTGCTGCGTCAACAGTAAAGCTTCCGGTAATGACAGCCTGTCCATCAGCAATTTCCGTATTGACCGTTGGATCAGTCACAACCACATTATCCAAAAATATTGCGAGACGTTTTCCGATAAGACGTTTCGTCACGTTCGCAAACTTTTTGGCGCCATCCGGCGTAAATTGAATACCAACTTCCGGCTCTCCAGATTGAGAATTAAATTGAAGCAGTGATTTTTTCAAATCACGACCAGTAATTCCGACCGACACGGTGTTTTCAATTGTGGGAATAATAAACCCGCTATCTGTTGCGACCGGTTCTTTGGTATGTTCACGGAATTCAAGTTGTGCTGTTTGACCGACCAAGGCTATTGCCTCATCGGTATTCGTCACTCCCGGAAGTTCAACAATAATTCTATGCAGCTCTCCACTGACAGCTGATTGAATAACCGGTTCTGACACACCAAAAAAATTTACTCTTCGTTCTATTACTTGCTTTGCTGATTCAAGCGAATCAGCCCTATCAGGGACTGGAATCTTCGCCATATCTGCCTCAAGTGTCAGTTGTGTTCCCCCCGCTAAATCTAGGCCTAATCGGGTTTTAAAATCTTTTTTGATATGAATGCCAAATATTTTTGTATCAATGGAAGGAGGATTCGGAAGATCAAAAACAACAAGAATTATTGCGAGAATAACAAGAATACTAAATACTTTTTTGGTTTGTTTCATAGGACTACGGTTATTCCACTAATTCCTCTTCGTCACCAATAATCATGACGCGGGAGGAGGAAAGAACAGATAAGACAAATGGATCACGGCGGCGCTTTCGAAATGCAAATTCCTCTTCTGACATAACGGTATAATTAAGTTCCCGTTCCCTTCGAACTTCTTCCGCTTTAACCAGTTGTCCAAGTTCAGCAAGTACGACGCTTCCTACAATGAGCATATCTACATCTGTTGGCGATTTCCGCTCACGTCCCCGTAGATATCTTCCTGACATCATGACAAATTTGAGTTTACCTAATTTTGCTTTATGTTTAAGTATGTCAAATCCAAGACCGGATGTTTTCCCAATAAGCTCAAGTAGTTCGTAATATAAAGGATATTCTTTACGGAACGTATAGAAAAGCCGGTTCGCACGGGGTTCTTTTGACACCATCCCCGCTTCTTCCATGTGCGCCAGTTCCCGCCTAACCGCGTTAATCTCTTCGCCAATTTTCCGAACAATATCCCGAACATGAAAAATTGTCCCAGGGTGACTTAAAAAAAGCTGTAGCATTTTCACGCGAACACGTGAGATTATAATATCTTCAAGCAACATACTGCTCCTTTCGACGGGCAGTCATCAATAGGTCACCGTTGTTCCGATTGGTAGCATTTCTACCCAAATCTGACCCCGGGTAAACGTAATTTCTTTTCCAGACGGATCCGAAAACACAGTTCGTGCTGTACGATCTAACTTCTGCCAGGTAATTTTTGTAGCCACTCCATCTTGAAACAATAATCCATTTCCTGATCCAATGTTTGTATACAGTAAGTGCATATGATCATCCACGGGCCCAGTTTCTTTCACAAACATGACAACAATTGCTTTTGCTTGTAATTGCTCTTCTGTTTCCAGATCCGTGTGCACAACTCCCCCGTTTTCCCGAAGATACGCATTTTTCACTTTATCATACGTCCATTTCACTCCATACTCCTTTTCATACCCTTTCCATGCAACAAATGAAATGGCGGCGGCGGTTCCCCGATCTGCCTCTTTTGCATCATCTTTAAATGTCCATGGTTCATATTTCTTGTCCCACGCGATCCCTTTAGAATCCACATTGGTCCAGCCGCGCGTAGCCGCAAGAGCGTATAACTTATCCGTCTGACATACCATGGTATGTTCTGTGGCAACCGGGTGATCGAGCCTGTCATAGTTTCTGTAGCATGTTGGAAATGAAATACCGAATTGATCCATATCTTTAATGCGATATTGATCTATTTGACAAAGTGCTTTTGCCCGCTGGTCAACCGTGTCATCTTCACATCGCCCTGCTCCACCGACGTGGTTATATAACGCATCATATTCAAGTACCCATGGAAGAAAATACGTACGGGCGCTTCGAACAGGTGCGAGACTTACATTTCCCGCTGCAATTCCACAATAAAATATACCCATAAACCGCGGTATACCGCCTTCTGCAATTGCTTCATAGACTACATCAGCAAGGGAGAGTCCAGATTGGGGACGAGACTCTGCATGATTTTCAATCATGACTGCCAAAGGCCGTCGCGTTTCCCATGTTGTTTTTTCCTGTTTTGTATACATTTTCCCATTAATGGGACAAGCTTCGGTTCTTGGAATTGCCGGATCCACCATGAAACTTTTAAGTGGTTTTGTCGTCTTGTCGTTAATTTTTATCGCTGATTTTTTCGTTCCGGTCGACCCACCAGAATAACTAAAAACCGCGGTCGAAATCCCTGTTGAGATAAGGTAGATAGCTACCGCTAAAATTCCATACATCCACAATTGTTGTTTTTTCATACTCCTCCTACTGGTCGCGCTTTTTTAATCGCTGACTGCTCTTCTTTGGAAAGTTCAACATCTTCCGATTTTCCAAGTTTAATATGTTTAATATACCACCGATTACCTGTTCTCGCATAGAGAGACGTCATAACAATTCCATTATCTTTCCCATCGAGGATTGCAATTGTGAAACTTTGGCTTCCTCCGGTATCTGAAAACGGATTAAACCTGACAGTTCCTAAACGTTGAAGATGTAATGCTCCATCTTTGGACAACTCATCTATGGCTTTATTAATCGATTGAATATCCTTTCCCGTTTTCTCATATTTCCCAATGAGTTCCCCAAGAACTTCTTTTAATGTTGATGTAGTTATTCCTCTTGTAAGCTTGTTGTAATGCGCTGTCATTCGAAAAACGACAACCGTAAGAATGGATGTCCAGATAAAGATAATAGCTATAAATATATATAATAAGGAAACATCATTGAATACCATTTGTATTCATGATAGTAATATTTTTCTACACACATTGTCAATCGTCCGATTTGACAAGAACATTGAAGCTGTGTTACCCTCATCTAGCCTCAAATACTATGCCGAAAAAAACTAAAAAAGCAAAATTGATTGCCGAGTACCGAAGAAAACTCCAACAGTTGGAAGTCGCCCCCATTCAACCAACCATTCAAACGAATTATGTTCTTCCGAAAGATGTTTCTAAACGAGAAGTGCAACCAACAACAATCGCTCTTCAAACTAATGAATTTGTTGAAATTCAAAAAGATTTAATTAAAACATTAATTGTAATTTGTCTCTTTTTTAGCATAGAGCTTTTAATATGGAAATTCACATAGGTATAAAAACGAAATCCTCCTCCGCGTAAAGCTACGGAGGACGAAGGGGGGTGAAACAAATTTATGGCAACAATGTATTGTGTAAAATGTCGAGCAAAGCAAGATGATCCAAAAGCAGTCCCAGTGACACTTAAAAACGGTAAACCAGCAATGAAAGGCAAATGCCCAGTCTGCGGAACCGGAATGTTTAAAATCGGTAGTTCAAAGTAAATCTGTCCTTTGGGCAGGTTTTTACGCGTAAGAATTTTCTGCCTCCCAGCCTCTCGAAAGAGGCTGGGTTTCGTATATATGATATACTTGCCTCACGCGCTGGGACAACGTACCTTCGCTCTGATCCGCCAGCTGGCGGAGAAGAGAGGAAAGTCCAGACAGCAGAATATGAGAGGACTCCGCGAAAGCGGTGACCCGGTAATAAAAGCGCTCACGCGCTTCCTACCGGGCTGGTGCCCCGAGGTTGAAAAACCGAGGGGACGATTCCTGAATTGACAGGATGAGAGAGCCACAGAGACGAGTCCTTCGACTACGCTCAGGATTTATTCTGAGTATGCTGGAGGAAGTGAAACGGGCAATCCCACTTGCTGCAACCGACGATTGGTCCGTTACGAGCACATATTCGCCAGGACCGAAGTATGCGGGCATAGAGAAATGAAGGTATGAAATAACAGAATCTGGCTTACAGTTGTTTCGGCGCGTACAAGAATTATTTCTTCGGACCATTTGTGAGACTTATGATCAACTCCTGAGTGATAAGCAAAATTGGAACTGCAAGTATCGCTCCAACTACTCCACCAAGCCGTGCACCAACTAAAAGAGAAACGATGGTCACAAGCGGATGAAGTCCAACACTTCTCTTCATGACAAGCGGAACGAGAATATTATTTTCAAGCTGTTGAATAACAATATATAAAATAGCGGTATACAATCCATACAAAGGAGAGATACCAAGAGCGATAATAATAGCTGGTATTGCTGACACCACGGGACCAATGGTAGGAATTATCTCCAAAATTCCAGCAACAATTGCAAGTGGAAGCGCAAATTCAATTCCTAACGCTAAAAGTCCTATATATGATAAAATCCCGACGCTCAACATAAGAACGAGTTGTCCTCCCACCCACAATCCAAGACGATGTTCAATACGAAGAAGAGTATCGTTGATTATCATCGCTTGCTCCTCTCCTAAAAAACCTGAAACAAATTTATGCGCATATTTCCGTTCCAATAAAAAGTAAAACGCAAATACCAATACCATAAATGTTGTTGCGATGTTGGAAAATATCCCAACAGTTAACTTCAACACATTTTCTCCAATAGGAGCTAACTGTTGAGTGATTGCGCTCACATCAATGTTCCAATAAGGATTAATTTTCCCTAGAACTGTGGGGAAAATATGAGTTAATTTTGTAAACTGTATCACAAGCGATGGAATAATACCCGCAAGGGATAATCCGATCACTCCAAACACGAGAACATACATAAGAAATGCGCCAACAATTCGTGGAATTCTTTTGCTATCCAGCCAGTCAACAGCAGGTCTGAGAGCTGCCATAACAATAAATGCAATAAAAAGCAAAAAGAGAATGTCTCGAATTTGCAACACTAACCAAATAAACGCGAGAAGAACCAGAACAAAAATAATGGTTCTGTGAGATATTTCAATTTTTGATATCATAGCAATAGTAAGTATACCATGACCCAACGAGAGACTCTATATTTTCTTCAAATCCTCTTTTTGATATATCAAACCAATGAATATCCTTATTTCGTTTAAACCATGTCATTTGTCTGCGTGCATACCCGTGCTCATCATATTTCCACTTCTGTATAACACCTTCAATGGTCGCGTTTCCTTCGGCATATTTTTTCCATTCCCGATACCCTAAGGCACTCATCGATGGCAATTCCCACCCATATCCTTTTTTGCGTAACATATTTACCTCATCAACCACTCCTTGTTCAACTCTCTTTTCAACCCGCTTGTCAATTCGTTTATATAAATCGGTAAATGAAGTAGTTAGTCCAATCCAACAAATGGTATCTGTGTGAGAAACCGGTTTTTGGATTGTTTTTATTCCCGCTCTCTTAATTTCGATTTTTCGAATAAGCCTACGCGGGTTATTCCGATCAGAATCGTTGAGTGTTCCCCACATATGCATACATTCCTCTTTCATTATTAATTGCAATGATTCAAGAGATTGTTTTTCAAGTTTTTTCCGAAGCACAACATTTGGTTTAATCTGACTTGTTGGAACTGTTTGAATAAGAGACTGGATATATAATCCAGTCCCTCCAACAATAATTGGGAGTTTATTTCTCTTTCGGATATCTTTTATATAAACATTTGCTTTCGTTTGATATTGGGAAACACTAAATGACTCATCGGGACGAGCGATGTCATACATCCAGATAGGAATACCTTGTAAAGAAGCCCTATCTTTTCCAGTTCCTATATCCATGCCACGATACACCTGTCGGGAATCGGCTGAAACAAGTTCTCCGTCAAACTTTTTAGCAAGAGCTACAGCAACGGCAGTTTTTCCGGTTGCCGTCGGACCACAAACGATAATATATCTATTCATAGAGTGGGTAGGTACCTTTTCGTAAATTCATTTTATTGATGAGTTCATCCAATAATTCCCACCGCCTCTTTTTTTCAAGGTAGGAAATATCATTTTTCAAATGCGTATGAGCAAATGTCATCGGCCGATCAGAATACATGGATATATACGCTTTACGAAATCCAATTTTTTTACATAGTGCCACTGTGTGTTCAAACTGCAATTTCGTTTCTCCGGGAAATCCGACAATAATATCAGTTGAAAATTGAACACGGAGAATTCTTTTTCTCATTTTTGTAATAAGCTCCAAATATTGCTTTGGTGTATACCACCGGTTCATTCGTTTCAGAACTGTCGCATCTCCTGATTGAACCGGCAAATGAATAAGTCGACAAATATTTAAATTTTTTGCAATAACGTCAATCAGCTCATCTGAAAAATCCCACGGGTTACTTGAAAGAAAATCAAGTTGTTTTAATCTTTTACTATGACAAATATCATCAAGCAAATGTGGAAATAACGTCGGTATTCTCATTTTTCCTAAGTGTTTAACATACACAGGTCGCTCGTATTTTGTATTTTGTATTTTGTATTTTGTATAAATCAAATCTGATCCGTATGAGTTCACATTTTGCCCCACAAGCGTTATTTTTGTATACCCGTTTTTAACAAGCTCTTTACATTCAGAAACAATTTCATCATACGGCCGACTGACTTCTTTTCCCCGTGCAAACGGTACAACACAGTAGGAACAATAATTGTTGCACCCGTTACTGATAGGAACCAATGCATGAGTTTTATCAGTTCGAATTGGTTTTGTTGAAAAACCGACATCCTCAATCGGAAGAAATTCAGAAACAAGTGGCATGCGTTTCCGAAGCGCTTTCATCATTTTTCCGGTTTTGTCTTTTACCGCCATCCCCACCATGCATCCTGTCAAAATAATGCGCTGCTTTGCCCGCCGAAGCCTTGTGCGAAGGAGGGTTTTTTTCTGAATACTTCGAAGTAAGCCTAAAATTCTGTCTTCCGCTGATTGTCTGATCATGCAGGTAACAATAACAACCTCATCAGCCGTTTCAATACGATCTGTTTTTTCCCACCCTTTATGCGCGTACGCCCCGGCAATCCGTTCACTATCCGCCACATTCATCGCGCAGCCGAAAACATGGATATGATACTTCATGGAGATGATTGTAGCACGGCCTGATTATTGATTCATCAAGATCCTTTTAATGACAAGTAGATTGCGAGTATACGCTACAATACAATTTTGTATCTCCTTAAAATACTAAAGGTTGTTCCAAAAAATTACTTTCTTACTCTTTTAAATTTTACAGCTAAATCAGTTACACATTCACCGCATGAAGGCTTTCCACCTCTTCTCAAGCGCTCCGTAGTAAATGTCATCCAATCTGTCGGTACATTTAACCCCTGCTTCATGGAGCAACCAGCTGAACGGCAATGTGGTCCAAGAGAATAATCTAGGTTACTACTCCCCCTTCGATTAGTTGGAAGTCCAAGTACATGACTAAATTCGTGGAAAATTTCTGTCTTTTGCGCCTCTCCTCGTAATCCCACATCACGTATCGCCTCTAATCTACTCAAGGAAATAATAGTGCCTAAGTCAGGCATAGCTGCACCTATGACAAAATTTGTTTCCGATGAATATAAGTCTTTATTTGTAACAACAACTTCCCAATGTGGAGTTGAAGTCTGGTAAGGGTCATTAAACATGGCGTATAGCGCTTCATCAGCTTTAATTTGTCTTCTGGAATCATTCCATTTTGATTGTAATTGCCATTCGATGCTCTTATGAGGAACAAGCTTACCCGTGCTATCACGATAACCAGACTCTCTCCAGTTACCTAGATATTGAACTTTGCTTCGATCAAATCCTATCTCTGTAAACAACTCATCAAATGCTTCACGCACTAATCCTTGTTGTGTTGGGGAAACGGTTTCGTCCCAAAAAATAAACGTAGGAACTTGGTATGAGCGTTCTGGGTTAACTATGCGCTTGATTTCAGTTTTACCGTCTGGCCAAGTTTGATTAACAACCAAAGGTTCATCTTGTAATCCGGCAATTATCACAGAACGAACAGGAGTGATGGTTCGTATGACGCGAAATGCCGATGGGTCAATCTCACTCATGACTAAATTATATCACTGTAAGAATATCCCATCAGAACGGGATAAAAAGTACTTGCTCGATTATTGAGATATCTTACTCTTTCCCAATGATAATCACCGCGTTATACGGGAGACTATCTTTGAGTGTTGCTGTTGCAGTCCCAATCACATAAGATCCAGCTAAATCCGCTTCCAATATAGAAAGAAATGCCTCTTTATCTGCTTTTACTTGAATCTCTGTTTTTGCATAATCATAGCTTTTTGCATTTCCGGTTCCGGCAACTGTATATCCTTTTTCCTCTAATAATTTTTTCAGCGTACTTGCTACTCCTGCAATTCCAGACCCGTTTAATATCTCTATTTCCAATTCTTTTTTATTCACCGCTGGTGTTGGCGTGACAATAGGTGTCGGTTTTGTTGTGGGAGTTGGAGTCGGACGAGCAAAGGAAATAGGAAATATTCCTTTACTTACGATAATAATACCAACTCCAATAGCTATTACGAGAACACATACTCCCACCGCCCAAAAAATAATCGGAGCAATAGATTTCTTGTGAATGCTAATATTTGGATATCCCACAGAGGAGGTCTCTTTTGAAGGAGAAAAAAATTCACTGACTTTCGACTCTTCTTTAGGTTCTTCAGAAACCGTTTCTGCTACCTGCTCTTCGACAGCTTCAGCCACAGGTTCTTCTGCTACTTCAACCACTTGCATCACCTGCGGGACTTGCGGTGGAACAACTGTTTCTGGTTCTTTGACACTTGCAAACTCTTGAATTTTTTCTTCAACTGTTTGTGGTCCCGCGGAGCGGGATTTCGTTTTACTCAACTTTTTTGGCATATATAACTAGTGTAACACATAAAAAAGGAACACTCAAAGAGTATTCCTTTTTTTATTCTTGCGCCACTTGGAATTTACCGAATGGCTTTTTTCAATGCTTTTCCTGCTGTAAAACCTGGTGTTTTTCGAGCTGGAATGCTAATTGGTTTTCCTGTTTGAGGATTGCGACCAGTTCGTGCTTTTCTGTTTCGGACCATGAATGTTCCAAATCCAGTAACCACTACCTTATCGCCTTTTTTTAATGCGTCCGTCATTGCGCCAAATACAGCTGCAACTGATTCACGTGCTGCTTTTGCTGTAAGACTGGCTTTTTTTGCAACGACCTCGACCAAATCTGCTTTTGTCATATGGGTAATTTCACCTCCCTCCCTTGCCCGCCATCGCTACGCTCAGGCGTTTGCAGGCGGGTGGGCAGAAGATTTTAAAGAATGTCCCGTCCTAATGGGATCTACAAACCAGAGTAATTAATTTAGACTGTCATGTCAAGATGTCAAAAAATATATCGCATGATATCAATCCAAATCGTAACTCATCATTCATTTATCTTGTATTGTCATGCCGAACTTGTTTCGGCATCTTTTTTCCGTTTGTCATGCTGAATTCATTTCAGCATCTTCCTGATATGATATATTTATGCGTCATGTTACCTATCATTATTTTATTTACATCATGACAAATAAACGAAAGGGTACATTGTATATTGGAGTTACCAATAATTTAGGGAGACGAGTTTTTGAACATAAACACGCTCTTTTTGAAGGATTTACTAAAGACTATCATCTTCATACGTTAGTGTATTACGAAGGATTTACCGATATCGAGCTAGCAATCAAACGGGAAAAACAACTCAAACGCTGGCACAGACAATGGAAGATTAATCTGATTGAATCACTTAATTCTGATTGGAAGGATTTGTATGTATTTAACACTGGATCCTGAAACGAGTTCAGGATGACAAGAATACATGGATCCTGAAACGAGTTCAGGATGACAAGAACGGATGGTCACTTTGCTACTTCGATAGCGCGAAGTTCACGAACCACCGTTACTTTAATTTGTCCAGGGAACGTCACTTTCGCTTCGATTTCTTCTTTTATTTTTTGCGCGATGATAATGGCCGTTGCATCATCAACCGTCCCCGGATCAACAACCACTCGCAGTTCACGTCCTGCTTGAAATGCAAACGCTTCTTTCACGCCTGTATTTGCTTTTGCAATTTCTTCCAGGTCTTTGAGCCGTTTGACATATTCATCATAATTTTCGTACCGTGCCCCGGGACGACTGCCTGATATTGCATCAGCAATATACGTCAGCATTGATTCGGCGCTCGTAAACGGTGTGTCTTCGTGATGCTGTGCAACACAATCAATTACTGGCTTGGGCAACCCATATTTTTTGAGTAGTTCAACACCTAATTCAATATGACTTCCTTCTCTGTCGTTAATAACTTTTCCAATATCATGAAGCAAACATCCAAGCCTCACAATGTTTGCATCAGCCCCGATTTCTTTTGCCAGTGCAATACCAATTTTTGTCTCTTCAAGCGTATGAGCAATCATATTTTGCCCATATGAAAATCTGTATTTAAATCGACCCAGGGTCGCAACGATGGGCGAAGGAAGATTGTATACACCAACGGCATGACATAATTTTTGTCCTTCTTCCAGCATGATCCGTTCAACTTCTTTTTTCACTTGTTCAATGATCTCTTCAATACGCCCTGGTTGTACCCGACCATCTTTGAGTAACCGCTCGAGTGCTACCCGCGCAATTTCCCGTCGTACTGGATCAAAACAAGATAATCGAATCACTCCTTCCTCATCCAAATCAACATCCACCCCTGTAGCTGTTTCAAACGCGCGAATATTTCGTCCTTCTTTTCCAATAATCCGACCCTTCACATCCTCATCTGGAATTTTAATAACAGAAACCGTAAATTCAGCGACATACTCGGTAGCGCCATGCCGCATTGCGTCGACAAGAATCTCCCGCGCTTTTACTTCCGCTTCCTCACTTGCACGAATCTGTGCGTCTTTAATCTCTTTGGCAATGACTGCCTTCATTTTCTCCTGCACTTCGGCAAGCATTTGCGTTTTTGCTTCCTCAACAGTAAGTCTGCTTATTTTTTCTAACCGTTCTGTAAGTTCTCTTTTTATGTTTTCAATATCAAGAAGTTTTTTTTCGGATACTATCTCCTGATCATGAAGATGTTTCTCCCGCTCTTCAACAGCTCCCTCACGCTTACCCACAATATCCATACGCCTCCGCATTTCATCTTCAGCTTCCCTCTTCATCCGAAACGCTTGATCTTTCGCCTCAACAAGCACTTCCCGAGCTTGTGCTTGCGCCATTGCAATAGCTGCCTGAGCTTGCGCCTGTGCCTGTACCTGCATTTGCGCAAGCATTCCTTTATCTTCTTTTGAAACTTTTTCCTGAACCACCTGTTTTGGCTGTGGTTTCGAGGCATTTGATACCACCTTCACCTGAGTAGGCGTTGGTTTAGCAGGTCTTGCTTTAATAAGCCCCGATAATGTTTTCAGTACATCAAACATATGTTCCTCCAATGGTAAAAAATAGTATGAGAAGCCACGAAAAAAACTGCCGCAAATGTTACGCGGATATTGTAGGAGATATTGCTAGTAAATTAGTTATCATACAATCTGCTACAAATCAGTTTTATTCGATGTGACCTCAATAGTTGTCCTCATTGTACTTGAATCCCGTCACTTCGTCAATAACACGGAAAATGACAGTTGAGCTAAATCCACGGCGTTGTAGGAGCCCAAATAGCTTCTTTTTTTGCTCAAGTATAGGCAATTTTCTCCACATTGAATATTTTTTTTGTGCAACCCCCCGAGCCAGCTCTAGATCAGCTGTCCCATCAATATTTTCGATGATTTCCGAGGAAACACCCTTTCTGCGTAATTCCAGTTGGATAAGCTTTTTGCCTTTTGGCCGACTTCTATTCCTACTTTCAATAAATCGTTTGGCGTACACCACATCATCTATATACCCTAGCTCTTTCAATCTGTCTTCGGCCAAACGAATATATTCTTCATCCCCTTTTATTCGTTTTGATAGATACTCATGAATTTCTTTTGCACTTCGAGGACGAAATGAGACATACGAAATGGTATGTGCTATCAATTTTTTCAGGATTTCATCATCCATGTTACGGTTATTCTTTCTCTTCTTCACCCACAACCACTTTTGTTTGCGTAAGTCCGGATTTCACTACTTTCCAAATGGCCTCACTTATCTCTTTTGCAACTTTTTGGTTTTCACGCAAAAACATTTTCGTTGCTTCTTTCCCTTGTCCGAGCATTTGCGTGCCGTATTTAATAAACGCGCCTGATTTGGAGAGAATATTAAATTCAATGCCAACATCGATGATGGCTCCTTCTTTGGAAATCCCGTCATGCATCACATCAAATTCTGCAATCCGAAATGGCGGGGCAACTTTGTTTTTGACTACCCGCACCCGATGTCTGCTTCCGATGACTTTGTCTCCATCTTTGAGCGATTCGATTTTCCGTGAATCAAGCCGGACAGATGCATAGAATTTCATGGCAAGTCCCCCTGGAGTTGTCTCTGGATTACCAAATATGATGCCGATTTTTTGCCGCAGTTGATTGGTAAACATGACAACAGTTCTTGATTTAGAAATAACCGACGTAAGACGCCTCAACGCCTGAGACATAAGACGCGCTTGCACACCCATCATGCTGTCTCCGATATCTCCCTCCAGTTCTGCCCGCGGGACAAGAGCTGCGACCGAATCAATGACAATGACATCAACGCCACCACTTCTGATGAGCGTTTCTGCTATTTCCAATGCTTGCTCACCTGAATCCGGTTGGGAAATAAGAAGATCTTCTAGTTTCACTCCTAACGTCTGCGCCCATAGTGGATCGAGTGCATGCTCGGCATCGATAAATGCAGCAGTTCCTCCAAGTTTTTGTGCTTCTGCTATAACAGATAAACACACCGTTGTTTTTCCTGACGCTTCAGGGCCGTATATTTCAACAATTCTCCCTCTTGGAAGTCCGCCGACACCAAGAGCTAAATCGAGCGGTAATATACCGGTTGAAATAACATCTATCGTAAGTTTATCTGTGGATTTTTCTCCAAACCGCATAATAGAACCTTTTCCATATTGTTTTTCAATCTGATCCATCGCGAGACGAACTGCTTGAAGTTTTGCATCGATTGGCATATATACTCCTATTAGAATCTGTTTCCAAGAAATCTTGGATTACAGATTCTTATATCCGCCGAACATCGCTCTTCGAGCCGCGCTACGCATAGTAGGTAAGGCGAACAGTAAGATGCGGAGGATTTTTTATACGAGATAACATCTCAGGCAGGCTTATATTATTTTTACACAGTGGATGGTAGAATACAAGAGATCATCGGGATGTAGTTCAGTTGGTAGAACGCACGCATGGGGTGCGTGAGGTCTGCGGTCCAAGTCCGCACATCCCGACCAAAACACCTCCTCATAGGGACAAACTGTCCCTATGAATAAAAAAGGTAAATATATCTTATATTTATTAATGAAGATCAATAATGTGGTGTTTTAAATCCCATTGCTAATTCTCTCAACTTTGCCTCCGGATCTTTTGCCAGGACAAAGGCAGACGCCAATATCACTCCTTTTGCACCAAATACCACAGCATGTTTTGTATCCTCACCAGTTGAAACACCGGCACCGATGATAAGAGGGTGTTTTACTATGCTCACTAATTTTTTTATCGTTCCTTCTTCTTGGGAAAATGTTGATATTCCGGTACCAACTAAATCCTCTCTCTCATAGGCAATGTAATCAGGATTTAACGCATCATATGTAATGACTGTTTCAATATCAAACGCTATAACAACAGTTTGTAATCCATATTCTTTCGCCTTTTCCAACGTCTTTTTAACATGTTCTTCAGATATTTTATGTTCACTGTGATTGATGATCACTCCGGTTGCACCGGCTTCTTTTAATGCATATGGCGACAACCAACCCATATGTTTCCCCGGCTCAATGGAATCCATATACTGAGCCCACACTTCTATTCCTAACTCTTTTTTGATTCGATAAATATCCGTTGATTGCGCTGCCGGAATTATCTTCACTCCCGATTCGGCACTAATTTTTTTGACGCATGATAAAAGTTTAATCGCGTTATCCCCCGTTGCCTCTTTATATGTCTTTAAAGAAAGAATAATCATATGGTGTTATTATAGTATAATCTGTATAATCACGGTATTACCTATTTATGCATCTGCCCATTTTTTATCCATTGAATGAAACCAATTTCATTTCGTAAATCCCTTTCTGCACTCATTTTGTACAACCGCGGATCAAAAGATGACGATGAAGATACAATCATGTGCGCCAAGGGTATCGCAGAAGCACTTCGAAAACGCGGACACGCAGTTAAAAAAATTTGCGTGACCGAAAAAAATTGGCGCAAGGCCGCGCAAATTTCCGGCGATGTGGTATTTAATTTAGTAGAAGACGACGGCTGGAAATTATATTTACGCGTTGGTCACCGATTGGAACAATTAGGGAGAGTGCAGGTAGGACATGACATGAAAAGCTTCCGATACTCGATAAATAAAGCGTCGGTAAAAAGAAAAATGGCAAGTGAACGCGTGAGCACTCCAGCATTTAAAATTTTTAACCGAAGATCTCCTATTCGTTCATATTCACTCACTTATCCTTTAATCGTAAAACCATCACGGCAACATGCAGGTATTGGAATATCCCAAGATTCTGTTGTTAACAATCTCACGCAATTAAAAAAACGTGTTGCCTATCTTTTTTCTCAGTATCCGGGTGAAGTCATTGTCGAGGAATTTATCAAAGGAAGGGAAATCCACATAACAATTTTGGGAAACGGAGAAAATATCATGACGCTTCCGTACTGCGAAATCGGATTTGGCAAAAAATCAAAAGACAAATGGAATATCTACACGTATGAAGCAAAATGGGACAAAAAATCTTGGGAGTACTGGAATGCACGCGTCAAATCCCCTCCCAATATATCTCCCCGCCTGCATGAAAAGATGCAGGAAACTGCCATCAAAGCCTATACATTATTTAATTGTCGAGATATGGCGCGCCTGGATTTCCGGATTGATTCAAAAAATAATCCCTATATTGTCGACCTTAATATTAATCCAAGTTTGAATTATTATGACGAAGAGGATGCAACGATTGTATCTGTCTATACACTGAAATGGACCTACGATCAATTTATTGAAACTCTTGCAAGCATGGCCTACCAACGCGTTCTTGGTTCCTAATTACCGTTTTGGGGACTGCTTTCTCGCCCTTGCCTTTCCAGCAAAGCCTGCCTTGCGGCGTTCTTTTGCTCTGGGATCGCGCGTCATGAACCCGCGTTTTTTGAGAATCGGTCTAAACTTTTCTTTATCTACTTTTTCAAGAGCTCGTGATACTGCATGAATGAATGCGCCTAATTGGCTATACAGTCCTCCGCCATTTGTTTTAACACTCACAACAAATCGTCCAACAGTATTTGTGGTTCTAAATGGTTCTGTATACATTTTTTTGAGTACTTCACCGGGAAAATAGTTCTCAACTGGTCGGGTGTTTACGACCATATCACCCTTTTTCACTTCTTTTCCAGAAAGAATCATCGACTCTTCTTTAACAACATACAGCCGTGCGCGAGCGGTCGATGTTTTTCTTCGACCAACTGCTTCATAATATGTTATTTTCTCTTCCTCGCCCGCCGTAGCCCTGCCTGCCGGCGAGGCTGGCTTAGCGGAGGAGGGCTTAGTTTCTTTTATTTTGTCCATAATACTCCTAGATCCTCTGATCAAGTCAGAGGATAACTCAAACTATGCGCTTTTTCCTTTCTTAGAAAAATCGCTTGTTTGAGTAAATTTATCTTTATACGGATGATCAGCTTCCGGATAGATATAAAGCCTGGTCACTAATCGATCTCGAAGTTTATTTTTTGGTATCATTCCCCAAATAGCACGTCTGATTGGCTCGATTGGTTTTTCCTGCAGTACTTGCCAGAATGCTTTTGATTTCAGTCCACCCGGAAATCCTGAATAATTCCCATAGAGTTTTTCTTTTGCTTTTTTACCAGTTACTTCAATATATTTACTATTTATAACCACTACATAATCTCCGCAATCAAGATTTGCACAGTAGTTTGGTTTATGTTTCCCGAGTAGAAGTTTGGCTATTTCTGCCCCTGCACGCCCAAGCACTTTCCCTTTTACATCAACCAGGTGCCATGAACGCTCAATGTCTTTTATTTTTATTGCTTTTGTATATTGCGTTTTCATACTTTTATTTTAGGTTTGATTACCTCTGCTTCAATTCTTGAATCAACAAATGATATCTGCACCATATCTCGTGCGTCACTTCCAATAAGACCAAGTCGTAGTGTTCTTGTGTATCCACTTGTTCTTGCCGAAAAACGCGTTTTTGCATCTTCCATCAACTGTTTTGTCGCATTTGGATTCCCAATTTCTGCAAGCGTCAACCGGTATGCAAATTGATTTCCTTTTTTTGCCCGGGTAATTAACTTCTCTACTTTTGACCTGATAGCAAGAGCCTTTGCTTTTGTTGTTTTAAGACTTCCGTGCTTAATCAAATCACAGATAAGATTACGCAATAGTTGCCGACGCGCATCATGAGTCCGAGATAGTTTTTTTCCAAAATACGTATGCCGCATATATTAAACCGCAAGTGTCACGTTCTTTTCTTTCAGTTTTTCTTCAATAATGGTAATGGACTTTGCTCCAAGATTTTTGATTTTCATAAGTTCTGCTCGTGGAGTAGCAAGCATCTGCCCTATTGTCTCAATCCCACCATTAGCAAGAGCATTAACTATGCGAGTTGGAATATCCAACTCTTCAATACGCATTTTTACTGTTTCATCAGATACTGCCGTTGAAACAACAACTGCGTCTTCTTTCACAACCACTTTTGGCTCAACGATCTGAGAAAAATATGCGACCAAAATACTCGCTGCATTTTTAAGTGCCTCAATTGGAGCTTTTGTTCCATCTGTCCAAATCTCAAGGACAAGTTTATCAAGGTTGGTCATTCTTCCAACACGAGTTGCCTCAACGTGATAATTCACGCGAATAATCGGTGAATATAACGCATCAAGCGGTATCACGCCAATTTCATCATTATGTTGTTCATCTGCTGTCATGTATCCAAACCCCTTTTGAACAGTAAATTGCATATCAATCGTTGCCTTTTTATCAGCGAGTGTTCCAAGAATGATGTCTGGATTCATGATCGTTACTCCAGCTGAAACCTCTATATCACCAGCAGTAATGACACCCGGACCGTGTTTTATAAGTTTCATCGTTGCTGTCTCAGATCCCTCAAGCATGAGCCGAATTTTTTTCACATTCAAAAGAAACTCCACGATATCTTCTTTCAGTCCCGGAAGAGTTGCAAATTGGTGTTTTACTCCTTCAATTTTAACCGTTGTTATCGCATTTCCTGATAAAGACGTAAGAAGAACGCGCCTGAGACTATTACCAAGTGTTTGTCCATATCCGCAAGTAAGTGGCTCAATAGAATATCGACCGAAGTTCTTTTCTTCGACCTCTGTTTTGATAGAAAAATTTGGTTCTGACATATACGTTTCTCCTCCTTACCGAGAATAAAATTCTACTATTAATTGTTCATTGATATCTTCTTGTACATCAGTCCGTTCCGGGAGTCGGACAATTTTTCCTACAGGACCTTTCCGCTCAATCCATGCTGGTAATTGAGGACTTTTTTCTTCGAGTAACTTCTTGACCGCCGGTATTTCAAGCGCTTTAGAAGTCATCATAATGACATCATTCGTCTTAATCCGATATGACGGAATGTTCACAATCGCTCCGTTAACAAATACGTGCCGGTGACTGACCAGTTGCCGTGCCATGGTTCTGGTTGGCGCCAAATTCATGCGATAGATAGTGTTATCAAGCCGGCTTTCCAAAAATTCAACAAGTTTTTCTCCCGTATTCCCTTTCCATTTTTTTGCCTGTTCAAATATTTTTCTAAATTGTCGTTCTAATGTCCCATATATCCGTTTTACTTTTTGCTTTTCCCGCAGTTGTATACCATATCCTGATGTTTTCCGTCGTCCTTTTACTCCGTGTTGACCGGGTAAAATTGCTAAACGTTTGAGTAGCTCCGCATGTGCATGGCTCCCAATGGTTTTTAAGCCTAAATCCATGCCCTCCCTGCGTGCTAATCTATTTTTTGGTCCAGTATACCGTGCCATATTATACTCTCCTCTTTTTCTTTGCCCGCACTCCGTTATGAGGAATTGGGGTCACATCAGCAATTAAGGTAATATTCAGCCCAACAGCTCGAAGTGCTCGAAGTGCTGCATCTCGACCCGCTCCCGGCCCTTTGATAAATACTTCAACTTCCCGCATGCCGTTATCAAGAGCTTTTCTGGCAACTGTTTCAACAGCAGTCGTTGCTGCATAGGGAGTTGCTTTCCTGGCGCCTTTAAATCCAACCATACCGGATGATCCCCAATATAATGAATTGCCCATGCCATCAGTAATCGTCACAATCGTGTTATTGAATGTTGCAGTGATATACACTTTTCCTTTTTCAACTACTTTTTTTATTGTTTTTGTTGCCATATGATGTTATGCCTTTGCTTCTGCCTCCGGAGCTTTTGTATCTGTCTTTATCCGGTCATCTTTTTTCATTGCTCCCACTGTCAATCTCTTCCCCCTCTTTGTACGGGCATTTGAACGGGTTCGTTGTCCACGGGATGGTAATTTATGTGAATGCCTGCTCCCCCGATATGATCCAATTTCCCGAAGTCGTTTAATATTAGCAGATAATTCTTGACGCAGGTCTCCCTCAACAGTAAATCCTTTTTCAATCACTTTTGCAATATGACTAATTTCTTCATCAGTGAGGGTTTTAACACGTCTGGATGCATCGATATTTGTAGATTTCAATACAGTTTTCACATTTACCCGTCCAATCCCATAGATATAGGTAAGGGCAATATCAAGCCGTTTTTCATTTGGTATATCAACTCCAGCAATACGTGCCATACTCATTATCCTTGTCGTTGTTTATGTTTTGGATTTTCACAAATCACAAATACACGCCCGCGTCTGCGGACAATTTTGCATTTATTACATAATAGTTTTACACTTGCTCGGACTTTCATAGTGTTATCGTACACGATACGTAATTCTTCCTTTGGTCGTATCGTACAGGGTCATTTCTATTTTTACTTTGTCTCCCGGCATAATACGAATATAATTTAATCGCATTTTACCTGACAAGTGACAAAGAACAATTGCACTATTTGGTAATTTGACGCGAAATAGCGTATTAGGTAAACACTCAAGTACGGTTCCTTCTATCTCAATATTTCCTTGATGGGCCATAAATACGCAATAATACAACTCCCGCCTGACCTCCTACGCATGAGTCTTGGCGGGTAAGGGCTTTATTTTACATTAAATTTCAGCTTTGGTCAACACGTCGCTTTTTTTGTCTCCAATAAGGATCGTATGTTCAAATGTGGCAGTCAGTGATCTATCTTTTGATTCCAGTGTCCATCCGTCATTGCTTTTATAACAGATATTTCCTTGTCCCATCGCATAAATGACTTCAATAGCCAGTGTCATACCGCTCACCAAAAGAGGAGTTTTATTGATGTCTCCCCGTGCATACTCAGGAATCATTGGTTCTTCGTGAAGCATCCTTCCCACTCCATGACCGGTTAAATCCACAACTACGTGGTACCCAGAAGCCTCAATGGTGGTCTGAATGGCATTTGATATGTCTCCCACTCTGTTTCCAGCAATTGCGACCATAATTGCCCTTCCTAAGGCAATCTCGCCAGTTTTCAAAAACTGCTCTTTTTTGATATCTATGTTCGGTCCAATACAAATTGATGAAGCAGTATCTGTATGAAGCCCTTCATATATCATCCCAATGTCGATTGTAAGAATATCGCCATCACGAAGCGCGTAATCACGCGGCATCCCATGCACCACTTCCTCATTAATACATAAGCACGTCACAAACGGATATCCTTCAACGGTCGTAAAAGATGGAAGTCCATCCTCTTCTTGTATCCGATATTTTGCGTGTTTTTCTATGTCTAATAGATTTGTTCCCTCCGTTGACATCAGGAGAAGCTCCCGAAGAATACGACCTAATTTCTTTCCCCCTGTCCGCATTGATACTAATTCTTCTTTTGATTTAATAACATTCATGATGTGTGAGATGAGATAATTGAAATAATATTATGATGAGTTGAATCGATAGAACCGGACGTATCTATCTCATAGAGAACATGTTGTTTTGAAAAATACCCAACTATCTCACTGATTGAGGTATTAAACGTTACGAAGCGTTCATGAATTGCTTCATCATGTCCATCTGATCGATTTTTCACAGTCTTTCTGATATGCAATCGTCTTCGCGCTTCACATTCAAACACGCGAAAAATAAAAACAAAGTCAAGGGTGAACGAATTCTTTTTGCTAAATGTGTCAAACGCATGGAGTTGTTCGCTGGACCGAATGAGATTATCTATGATAAATCCATCTTTATGCTCCAGCATCCACTCGCCGACAAGATCAATATACGTGTCAGCGGGTATTGCTTTCCCTGCTGTCATCGTGGGTTCAATACGTTTCCCTTGAGGTGTTTGTTCCTGGACATGCCTGCGGATGAGCGCTCCTACGGAAAGCCGCGGTACATGATATTTCTTCTCAAGTAGTTCCCCTTGTGTTCCTTTCCCTGATGCCGGCGGTCCAAGTAGTATTATTCTCATACTATGCCATTCTTTGCAAGAAACGCATGTAACTGTTTCTCAAACATTGGTACTGTTTTCGAATTAACCAATATTGTTTGACATTGTTTTAAGCAATCAATGACTCGAAGCCCTGTTGTATTTGCACCAAGTTTATTCTCACGTCTCGCTTGGAGAAGAAATTCTTGGTATGAGTTTGTTAATGGGTTGAGTTTTCTTGTTTTTAATCTCATAAACCTCACTCGTGCTACTGCTTGAATACCAATAAGTAAAAGGTGATTTTGTTTTTTCAAATATGTAATTTCCGATACATTCCGTATACCATCAATAACGAATTTATCCCCCCCCATACTTCGGAGCTGTTTGATTGCGCGTTTTGCAAGTACATCCGAACCATACATTCTTCGCATTTCATTTCCTGTGTTTTGAAGTATTTCTCGTGAAGGTTCTACAATCCCTTTTTGTTTTAGTTCATCACGGATAATATCTGAAAGAATAACGCGGACAAACCCGTGTTTTTCCAAAAATTCCGTTACCGTTGTCTTCCCCGCGCCGGGAAGTCCTACAAGTCCAATAATACAAGGATTATTTTTCATTTGCGTTTTTATACGCATCAATGTACTTCATGATGTCGTTATGCACCGCTTCGATACTTTTATTTGCATCAATTTCAACAAGTTGTACCCCTGTTGTTTTGTAGTAATCAAGGACCGCTTGTTCACTTTCTATATATATTGCAAGTCTGCTTTTTATCCGCTGGGGTGAATCGTGAAGTTCAGTGCTTCCCGGATATGTAGGTCTGCCTCGTTTAATAAGCCGCTCATACGATACATCTTCAGAAAGTTTAAGAAATATCACAAATTCAACTTTATATCCATACTTATCGATCTTGTCGTCTAAGAATTTAGATTGTTCTACATTTCTTGGAAATCCGTCCATAATCCATGCGCCTTTTGCATCATCTTCCTTAAGTCTCCATTTCCACAATACTTCCATTTCACTATTTGCTACATATTTTCCTTCTGTTACCGCTTCCCGACATACTTCTCCAATAATACCTTTATCATTCGTTGCCGCATCACGGACCAAATCGCCGCTGGTTAAGATCGGACAATGCAATTTGTCTGCGAGTAATTTTGCTTGTGTTCCTTTTCCTGATCCTTCCGGGCCATAAAATACAATATGCATATCTTCTCCTCCTTATTCCTTTAAAAATCCTTCATAGTTGCGCATGACAAGCTGCGCTTCTAATGTTTTTACTGTTTCAAGCACCACGGATACAACGATGAGAATGCTTGTTCCACCAATAAGAAGTGTGGTCATGCCGGTTATTCCGCGGGCAAGCGATGGTAAAATTGCAATACAACCCAAAAATAACGCACCAGCAAGGGTAATACGGGTTAAAATATAATTTAAATACGACGCTGTTGGTGCCCCGGGACGAATTCCGGGGATAAACCCGCCATACTTTTGGATTTCTCCTGCAATTTTTGTTGGATTAAACGTAATTGCGGTATAGAAATACGTAAATCCAATAACAAGGAAAAAATAGAACAGATTGTAAAAAACACCGTTGGGATTAAAGAGATACGTGAGACCATGCCCAAACGACACGAGCAGAGGACTTTTTACTTGTGCTAAAAATCCTCCGAGAAGTGACGGAAGTAACACAAGTGACACGGCAAAGATGATTGGGATGACTCCTGCTTGATTAACCCGAAGCGGTAAAAACGAAGCGCCTCCTCCATACATCTTATTTCCCCGAATTCGGCGCGCGTATTGAACAGTTACTTTCCGTACTGCTTCATTGACCACCACTGTTGCAGCAATAACGGCAAGCCCAAGACCTAATAAAAGCAGCAAATTGGTCACTGATTCAGCAGTTGCTGCTGTGAATGCTTGACCAAAGACAACAGGCATCCGACCAACGATACCTGCAAATATAAGTAGTGATATTCCGTTGCCAATTCCGTATTCAGTAATGAGCTCCCCAAACCACATAACCAAGACTGTTCCCGCTGTCATCGTACAAATAATGGTAATGAATGTTAACGGATCAACAGCTGATACAATGCCTTGATTTTTAAGTAGTGCAAACATACCAATTGCCTGAACAGTAGCAAGAGGAATAGTGAGAAGCCGTGTATATTGATTAATTTTTTCTCTTCCGTATTCCCCTTCTTTCTGCAGTTCTTCTAATTTCGGCAGTACTATTTGAAGTAACTGTAAAATAATCGAGGCGTTGATATATGGATTAATTCCTAAGGCAAGAATGGAAAAATTCACAAGCGTTCCTCCGGAAAAAACATCAAGAAGAGCCAAAAATTGATTTTGTGCAAAAAGTGCAGCGAGTTTATTGGTATCCACTCCGGGAATAGGAATATGAGCAAATAAACGAAAGAGTACAAAGAGCATCGCAGTAAGAAGAATTTTGCGCCGTAACTCCGGTGTTTTCCAACTAGAAATAATTGGTGACAGTATGGTGTTCATGATATCACTGTATCACTTTTCCGCCAGCTTTGGTTATTGCAGCAGCGCTTTGTTTTGAACAAGGAATATGCACAGTGTATGCATGAACAAGAGCCGCTTTGCCCACTACTTTCACGCGTGTCGTAACAGACACAATTACATCGTGCTTAATAAGAAATGCCTTATCAATGATTGCGTTTGCTGGAAATTGATCAAGACTTCCTACATAGAGGAGCATTGGTTTATCTACTAAGGATTTATTTCGCTTTTTTCCTCGCAAAAATGGAAGGCGTTTGGTAAGCGCAAGTTGTCCTCCTTCAAATCCCATCCGCACATGTCCCCGTGCATTTTGTCCTTTTGTTCCCCGCCCACTCGTTTTCACACGTCCGGACCCATGTCCTCTTCCTAATCGTTTTTTGGTTGTTTGAACGAGCTTTGGTAATTTCATATTTTTAGTCATGACGGATATGAACTGCGTGTAATTTTTTGAGTGCTTCCATCGTAGCATAGACATTAGATGCTTGATTTTTGCTTCCAAGAATTTTTGATACTACATCTCTTATCCCTGCTGCTTCAACAACGGCCCGAACTGCACCTCCCGCAATAACTCCTGTTCCGGGAGGCGCGGGTTTAATCAATACTTGTGCTGCTCCCCGTTTCACAAACACTTCATGAGGAATAGTTTTTTTGTGCATAGGAACAACAATCATATGTTTTTTTGCATAACTGACTGCTTTTTTTACGGCCGATGACACGTCGGGAGCACCGCCTAAACCTACCCCCACTTTTCCCTTTTTATCACCAACGACAACAAGAACTGAAAATCCTATTTTATTTCCGCCTTTTGTTTTTTTGGAAACGCGGTTAACCTGAACAACTTTTTCTTCAAATTCTGATGGGACTTTACGTGTGTCTATCATATCGTTATACCCCCTTCACGCACTGAGTCGGCAATTGTCTTAATAACTCCGTGATATTTATACCCTCCGCGATCAAAAACAAGTGTTGTGATGTGATTTTTTTTCGCAAATACAATAACCTTCTCTCCAATTGTTTTTGCCGCAGCTGCATTTTTTCCGGCCGCACGAAATGTATACAATGTTTTCTTCGCAACATCATCGATGACTTGAATCGTTAAGGCCACATTTGACCGAAATACGGATAGTCGTGGACGATTGGCCGTCCCCCGAACTTTTGCCCGAATTCTGGCAACCCGTTTATTATGAATAGTTTTTTTAGATATACGTGTTATCATATGTCTTCATCCTTTATTTCGCCGCTCCAGCACTTGCTGCTCCGCCAATTGCTTTGGCTGATTTTCCGGCTTTTTTCCTGATATGTTCTCCTTGATATTTAATCCCTTTTCCTTTGTATGGCTCAGGCTTTTTCACATTTCTAATATTTGCTGCTACCTGACCAACGAGCTGCTTATCAATGCCAGATACAATAATTTTCCCTTCAGTAACTGTAAATGCAATTCCAGTTGGTGGAGCAATCGTTACTTCATGAGAAAATCCTACCGTAAGAACCACATTCATATTTGTCACCGTTGCCCGAAACCCGACTCCAGCTAGTTCGAGCGTCCGCGTCCATCCGACTGTCACTCCTTTGACCATATTAGAAAGAGTTGCGCGGGTAAATCCGTGAAGTGCGAGATGTTTTGTGTCTGTTTTAATGCATGTTATCGTACATACAGATCCAACTATCGTCATATCAACGCCATCAGGAAGCGGACCCCGCAATTCTCCTTTTGGCCCTTTCACCACAAGTTCACTTCCATCTTTGGTAATGGTTACTCCTTGCGGTATTTCAATTGGTGTTTTTCCTATCCGTGACATATTTTTTACCAAATTTCACACAATAATTCCCCACCGATTCCAATACGCTTTGCTTCTCTTCCGGTCATCATTCCTTTAGACGTAGAAATAATTGCCGTTCCCATGCCGCCAACAACTATCGGTATGGCTCCTTTATCGATATACCAACGAAGCCCTGGTTTACTGATACGTTTCACATCGGTAATTGCCGGATTTCCATTGTCATAACGAAGCATAATATGCAACCGGTATTTCGGATTATCTCCGACTTTTTTCACTTCTTCAATGTACCGTTCTTTCACGAGTATGGTCGCAAGAGCGTATTTCATGCCGGAATACGGAATCTCAAGCGACTTACGCCTTGCTGCTTGTGCATTTTTTATTTGAATTAACATGTCTCCAATTGGATCATTTACCATATAGTGCTCCCTTTACCATGATGCTTTTACCACCCCCGGCAATTCACCTTTATGTGCCAAAGACCGAAAACAAATTCTGCACACACCGAATTTACGCATGTACGCTCTTGACCGTCCACAGAGATTACACCGGTTTTTATGTCGGACCGCAAATTTCTGCTTTTTATTAAATTTCACCACATCAGATGTTTTTGCCATAAAATTATTTTTCAAACGGCAATCCTAAAAGTGTAAGGAGCGCTTTTGCCTGATCATCCGTTTGCGCACTTGTTACAAATGTGGCTTCAAAACCACGTACTTTATCTACTAACCCATAGTCTAAATCCGGAAAAATAGTTTGTTCTGCAATGCCTAAGGTATAATTTCCATTTCCATCAAATCCTTTGTTCGGAACTCCACGAAAATCCCGTACCCGCGGAAGAGCAACACCCGTCAGTCTTGTCAGAAAATCATTCATGCGTTTCGCCCGAAGTGTCACTTTTAATCCGATTGCATCACCTTCCCGAAGTTTAAACGCTGATATTGCTTTTTTGGCTTTTGTTGTCACTGGATGGAGACCGGTAATAGCTGCCAGCTGCACCGCCATCTTTTCCATGACTTTCTTGTCAGTAATTGCTTCTCCCAAACTGCAATTAATCACAATTTTGATCAGCTTTGGCACTGCCATACGGTTTTTAATGCCAAGTTCATCCATAAGTTTTTTTTCTATTTCTGTCATACGTTATAATTTTGCTTCACATTTTTTACAGATACGGTATTTCTCTTTCGCTGTCACGCTATATCCGATACGTGTTGGTTTCCCGCATTTTGGACAGACAAGCGCGATTTTTCCAACTGATATCGGCCGTTGTTTTTCGATGATTCCTCCGGGATGCTTATCATCCCGACGCTTCATATGCCGTTTATACATATTGATCCCAACTACACGAACGGTGCTGTCGCCCGGAAACACTTCTTCAATTTTCCCTTTGCGTCCTTTATCTTTCCCTATTGTTACGATGATTTCGTCAGCTTTATGAAATTTCATATTAATACATCTCCAATGCCATGCTGGCTATTTTATCAAATCCTCTTTCTTTTATCTCACGCGCTATTGGACCAAAGATGCGTGTTCCCCGTGGGTTCTCATCTAGGTCGATGACAACACCTGCGTTGTCGTCAAACCGGATATATGAACCGTCTTTCCGTCTATATTCTTTGTGAGTTCGAACAATAACAACTTTTATGAGCTCATCATCTTTTACTATTCCTGTTGGATCTGCTTTTTTCACAACACACTGCACAATATCTCCAAGAGTGGCGGTATTTCGTTTTGATGCACCATAAATATGGAGGACTGTCATCCACTGCACTCCACTATTATCTGCCGGAACTAATTTTGTACGTCTCTGAATCATAGTATTTTTCCTTTTCCTTCAAAAACCATAAATCGTTTGAGTCTACTTATTGGTCGGGTTTCAACAATCGTGACATGATCGCCAACTTTTAATGCTGTTCCCTCGTAATGAACAAGAAATCGTTTCGTGCTGCGCATGGTTTTTCGATACAGTGGATGACGGGTAATCTGAACTACCTCAACAGTGATTGTTTTGAATTCTCCCACGTGTGCCACAATACCTGTAAATGTTTTTCCTTTACGAATAGTTGTCATACTGCCTCTCCTTGATTTTTTTGACTTACGATAGTTTTCATAATAGCTACTTTTCGTTTGAGCGTTGTTATTTCGTGAACATTTTTTGCCGGTTTGGTCAATCGTTCCATGTTCATTTTTTTTATTTGTTCTCCAATTGTCAATAACTGACTCGTTAGTTCAGCGACATTCATACTGTGTATTTGTATTTTATCTTTTCGTTTCATATTATTCCTTTATCATAAATCGTGTTCGAACAGGTAACTTCGCTGCTCCTAAACGCATTGCTTCTCGAGCATCTGCTTCAGATATTCCGCCCATTTCAAACAAAATCCGCCCCGGGCGAACTACTGCAACATACTCATGAATATCTCCTTTTCCGCTTCCCATTCTGGTTTCCGGCGGTTTTCTCGTCACTGGTTTATCCGGAAATATACGGATCCAAATTCTTCCTCCGCGTTTCACATAATGGGTGAGTGCTCGACGTGCCGCTTCTATCTGCCTACTCGAAACCCATCCACACGTCATCGCTTTTAATCCAAATTCTCCAAAATCAATATTCACTCCCCGCGTTGCAATCCCGGTTCGTTTCCCCCGGAATGATTTTCTATGTTTGGCGCGTCTCGGCATTAACATATGTTATTTTTTACAAATCCACACTTTTACTCCGATATATCCGGATTTCGTGAGTGACGGTACTGCTGCAAAATCAATATTTTCCCGTATTGTTGAAAGCGGCACTGTTCCTACACCAAACTTTTCGTGCCGTGCAATTTCTGCTCCTGCGATACGACCTGATAGTGCAATTTTAATTCCCCGTGCTCCTGCTCCCATCACGCGTTCAAGCGCTTGGTTGCACGCCCGTTTATGCGGAATTCTCCGTGCCAGTTGGTCAGCTATGGTGGTAGCAACCAAATATGCGCTTAAATTCGGTTCTTTGACCGGCTCAACAGCAATTTCGATTTTAGATTTTCCTGTATCTCCTGCATGTTTCTTTTGCAAGTTTGTTGCCCGTGTTTGTTCCCACTCGCGTAAAAATTTTTCAATTGCTTTTTTTGACTCTTCCAATCCGCTTCCACCCCGTCCGATGACGAGTCCCGGTCGTGACACATGAAGCGTAATTTTCATCTTATTAATAGAGCGCTCAATATCAACTTGTTCAAGTCCTGCGGTTTTGAGACGTTTAAAGATAAATTTCCTAAGATCGACGTCTTCAAATAAGAATTCTTTATAGTGCTTCTTATCAGCAAACCATCGGGAGGACCAGGTAAACACTGTTCCTATCCGAAAACCTTTTGGATTAATTTTTTGTCCCATAGGTTATTTCTCTCCTGCCTTGCCGGCAGGCAGGCCTTTTTCTTCTACAACAATCTTCAGATGTGTCATTCGTTTCTTGTATGCATGCGCCATTCCCCGTGATACCGCATGAAACCTTTTCATGACCGGTCCGCCTGAAACTTCAATTTTAGTTATGACCAAGGTATGAGCGTCTGCAACTGTTTTTTTTGCATTCGCTATAACGCTGAGTAATGTTTTTAGTACTGGTTGTGTTGCTGCTTTTGGCGTCATTGTGAGGATAGCTATCGCTTTGTCAGCGCGAATCCCACGGATTGCATCAGTAATAAGACGCACTTTCCGCGTACTTGTTCGAATGTATTTAGTCGTTGCTTGAAATTCCATATTATGTTTTATCCATTGTTCGTTTTGTTACTTGCCCGTGACCTCGAAATGTCCGCGTTGGAGAAAATTCTCCCAGCCGATGTCCTACCATGGATTCATTCACAAATACTTCGTTAAATATGTGACCGTTATGAACTGCAAATGTAACGCCCACAAATTCCGGAGGAATCTGACACGCACGACTCCATGTTTTAATCGGTGTGCGATCACCGCCAGCTTTTTGCTTATTCACTTTAATAAGTATCCGTTTATCTATATATGGTCCTTTTTTGCTTGATCGTGCCATAATTGCTCCTTACTTTTTTCGGCTTGCTATAAACCGATCGCTGTATTTTACACGTTTTCGTGTCTTTTTCCCAAGGGTCTTTTTACCCCATGGACTTTTTGGTGATGGCATACCAATGCCACTTCGCCCCTCTCCTCCTCCGTGTGGATGAGACCTGGGATTTTGAGCTACACCTCTCACTGTTGGCCTAATACCCATATGTCGTGACCGACCTGCTTTTCCAATGACTCTATTTTTCCATTCAACATTCCCAATTTGTCCGACGGTTGCTCTGCATAAAACGGAAAATAATCGAGTTTCTCCTGACGGAAGTTTAATTTGCACGATGTTTCCATCGCGGGCGAGAACTGTCGCAAATGATCCGGCTGACCTGATCATCTGAGCCCCACACCCAGGTTTAATTTCAATATTATGAATGAGCGTTCCAATTGGGATATTTCCAAGCGGCATAGTATTTCCAACTACCGCATCAACCACTTCGCCGCTTACCACCGTTGATCCAACTTTCAGTCCGACAGGAGCAATAATATACCTTTTCTCTCCATCTTTATATTGAAGGAGCGCAATATCTGCGCTTCTATTTGGATCGTATTCAATAGCAAGCACAGTTGCTGCAATTGCGTCTTTGGTACGCATCCAATCAATCTCCCGATACATGCGTTTATGTCGTCCGCCTTGATGACGAACAGCCACATGACCAGCAACATCCCGACCGCTTTGTTTCGGTAGGATGGTCAATAATCGTTTTGTTTTCTTTGTCTGTTGTTTATTCATATGCGCTAGTCCCGCCATGCGGGATTACTTTTTTTCCTGTTCGCCGATTTGAAATGCATCAATCGTTTGACCGTTTTTAAGCTGTACCATTGCTTTTTTCCATGTTGGTTTTTGAGTTGGTTGCTGTCTCTTCCCTGTCCTTTTCATTTTTCCGGTTACCACACTTGTCCTAACACCAATGACTGTTACCTTATACATATGTGCAACTTCCCCAGCTATTTGTGCTTTATTTGCATACAAGGCGACAACAAAACTAAACCAATTGGTTTGGGCAAGTTGCATTGTTTTTTCTGTTATATATGGTCGAATTAAAATTGGCGAGTTCATATATTAACCGCGTTTGACGCGGCGCGATACTATTTCTACAGATTCTTTCGTCAAACAAATTGTTTTGTGAGTTACAATATCATACGTTGTTACTTGAGACGCTGGAACAAATGTCACTTTTTCAATATTTCGAATTGCTTTGACAAACGGACTATGTGGGTCATGGACAATAATAAGCACAGGTTTAATAACTCCCATCCTCACTAGTCCCTTTGCAATGATAGATGTCTTCGGTTCTACTCCATCTGTTTTCTCGACAACCACTATTCGTCCCTCTTTTTGCTGATACGAAAGCGCGCTTGTTAGCGCGAGAGCTCGCATGGCTTGAGGCAAATTTTTTGAATAATCCCGTATTTGAGGTCCAAAAATAATTCCACCGCCGACAAAAATAGGTGCCCGAATGTTCCCATGACGAGCTCGACCCGTCCCTTTTTGTTTATAAATCTTTCTCGTTGATCCTGTTACTTCACCGCGAGTTTTTGTTGTTGCCGATCCTTCTCGTTGATTAGCTCTATATACTCTCACTGCTTGTGCAATGATTTGAAGATTGACACGAACACCAAATACTTCTTTGGGAAGTTTTTCAATACCAGCTGATTCCCCTGTTGGTGCATAAGAAGGCGCACTTAACACATCCTCTTTTTTAACAGACGTTGTCTTTTTCACTTTGGTAGTCTTTTTTATCGTTGCCATATTAGTTTTCTTTTGCGATTATTATAAGTGTATTTTTTGGTCCCGGTACAAGACCTTTGACAATAAGTAAGTGATTTGCTTCATTAATTGCAACGACATTTAGTCCTTTCACAGTGACTGTATCTTGCCCCATCCGTCCTGCCATACGCTTCCCTTTGAATACCCTTCCCGGTGTCGTTGTTGCACCAATAGAACCCGGCGACCTCTCTTTATCTGATTGACCGTGGGTTTTTGGACCGCCTGCAAATCCATGCCGTTTGACAACCCCTGCAAATCCTTTTCCTTTTGATATTCCTGTTACTCGAATCACATCTCCAATGGCAAACACATCTCCAATTGCCAGTTCTTTCCCGACAACCCATCCTTCAGGAATGGTTGTCACCCTCATACTACGTAAAAAGCGGAGTTTTTGTGTAATCCCCGCTTTTTTCGTGTGTCCAATTTCAGCTTTGGTATTCTGTGTTTTGGTTCCAAATCCAATTTGGATATTTGTATAAGCTGGTGTTATATCAAGTGCTGTAATATAACACGGACCAGCTGTAATGTGAGTTACAGGAATCCGTTCTCCACTTTCAGTGAATGTCTGTGTTTGCTTTCCTTTATACCCAAGTAAACTTTTCATATGTACCAATAAAAAAAACGACCTCGGAACGGTCGTTTTACAACGTCTCCGAGACTTTTGGACTCAAAACGCGAGCATACCAAAGTATCTCATGATCCGCCAGCTGACGGATTACATCTTTATCTCTACATCAACTCCAGCAGGTAAATCCAAATGCATGAGTTGATCAATCGTCTTATCCGTCGGCTCTATGATATCTACAAGCCGTTTATGCGTCGCAATCATGAAATCTTCCCGACTGTTTCTGTCGATAAACGTTGCGCGCTGCACGTTAAAATGTTCCTTGGATGTAGGTAAGGGTACAGGTCCTACCACACGAGCGCCAGTCCTGACTGCTACATCAAGAATTTTCTGACAGCAATCATCAATAACTCTGCTGTCGTATGCTTTTAAACGTACGCGAATTCGACCTTTTGGCATTGTTAAATATCCTTCTTACTCTATAATTTTTGTAACGACTCCAGCTCCTACCGTATGTCCACCTTCCCTGATAGCGAATCGCACGCCTTCCTCAAGAGCAACTGGAACGATAAGTTTAGCTGTCATTTTGGTGTTGTCCCCAGGCATAACCATCTCAACTCCTTGTGGAAGTGTGACTTCTCCAGTTACATCTGTCGTTCTTATATAGAATTGTGGTCGGTACCCTGAAAAGAATGGCGTATGTCGTCCACCTTCTTCTTTCGCAAGTACGATAATTTCTGCTTCAAATTGTGTATGTGGTTTCACACTTCCAGGCGCTGCTAGCACCTGTCCACGCTCCACTTGGTCTTTTTCAATTCCGCGAAGCAGTACGCCGACGTTGTCTCCAGCTATTCCTTCATCAAGAAGTTTTCGAAACATCTCGACTCCTGTTACAACCGTTGATTGCGTGGGTTTAATACCAACAATTTCAACAGTTTCGTTAATTTTCACTTTACCGCGTTCAATTCGTCCGGTCACCACTGTTCCCCGACCTTTGATTGAAAATACGTCCTCGATAGGCATAAGGAATGGTTTGTCTGTTGGACGAACTGGATCTGAAACATACTCATCCACTGTTTTCATAAGCTCGGTAATACTTGCTTCGGCTTCCGGATCTCCTTGAAGGGCTTTCAGCGCTGATCCTCGAATAACCGGAGTCTTATCTCCCGGGAACCCGTATTTTGTCAACAGTTCCCGAACTTCCATCTCAACAAGGTCCAACAATTCTTTATCCTGCACCATATCGCATTTATTCATAAATACGATAATTGCCGGAACATTGACTTGTTTAGCAAGGAGTATGTGCTCCCTTGTTTGCGGCATTGGACCATCAGGAGCTGAAACAACCAAAATTGCGCCATCCATTTGAGCGGCACCGGTAATCATGTTTTTGACATAGTCAGCATGCCCTGGAGCATCAATGTGTGCATAATGTCGTTTTTCTGTTTCGTATTCAGAATGATGAATGTTAATCGTGACTCCACGAGCTTTTTCCTCTGGAGCACTATCAATTTCTTCATATTTGAGGGCTTTTGCTAAACCCTTTTTTGCCAAAACGTGGGTAATAGCTGAAGTAAGTGTTGTTTTTCCATGGTCAACGTGACCGATAGTACCAATATTTAGATGTGGTTTATTACGAACAAACTTTTGTTGGTCTGCCATAGTTCCTCCTTAAATTTTTAGTTAACCAATAAAAAAACTGTGCTTATGTTGCAAGCGAATGTGATTGTAACACATATTACACTTTTTTCGCAATGATCTTTTCCTGAATGTTCTTCGGTACTTCTTCGTAGTGACTTGGCTCCATATAGTAGGAAGCCCGACCCTTAGACAAAGACCGAAGCGTTGTTGCGTATCCGGAAAGCTCAGCAAGGGGAACTTGTGCTAAAATGATGGTCGTATTTCCTCGTTTTTGAGTTCCCATAATTTGGGCACGTTTGCTGGATAAATCACCGATCACATCTCCCATATATTCATCTGGCGTTGTCACTTCGACCTTCATAATTGGCTCTAAAATCGTCACTCCTGCTTGTTTGACCGCTGCCTGAAGTGCCATGCTGCCGGCAATTTTAAACGCAAGCTCGGAAGAATCAACATCATGATATGTTCCGTCGTAGAGCGCAACTGACATATCCACAAGCGGATATCCTGCGATACAGCCATTTTCCATAGCTTCAACGACACCTTTTTCAACTGGCTTAATAAACTCCCGTGGAATAGCGCCGCCTTTAATCTCATCAATAAATTCAAATCCTTCTCCTCTTGGTTTTGGTTCAATCCGAAGCCAACAATGCCCGTATTGTCCATGACCTCCGGTTTGTTTGATATATTTTCCTTCTCCTTCGGCCATACGGGTAATTGTTTCCTTGTATGCAACTTGCGGCGCTCCGACATTTGCTTCCACTTTAAATTCCCGCTTCATTCGGTCCACAAGAACATCCAAATGCAGCTCCCCCATTCCCCAAATAATAGTCTGGTTGGTTTCCTGATTGGATTTCACTTTAAATGTCGGGTCTTCTTCAGCAAGTCGTTGAAGCGCGTATCCCATTTTCTCCTGATCATTTTTCGTCTTCGGTTCAATAGCAAGAGATATGACCGGCTCCGGAAAGGTAATTTGTTCTAAAATGATAGGATTTTCTGCATCTGCAATCGTGTCACCGGTGATCGTGTCCTTAAACCCAACAACAGCCACAATTTCTCCCGCAAATGCTTCTTTAATTTCCTCCCGCTGGTTTGCGTGCATAAGAAGTAAGCGTCCGATACGCTCTTTAATTCCTTTACTGGAATTATACGCGTAGGAACCTGATTCAATTTTTCCTGAATAGATACGGACATACGTGAGTTTTCCTACATGCGGGTCAATTTGAATCTTAAAAGCTAGTCCAGTAAAAAAGTCTATCTCATTACGTTTTCGTGTTGCAGGTTCATTGGTTCTGGGATCAGTTCCGGTCACATCCGGCATATCAAGAGGAGATGGAAGATAATCAACAACTGCATCAAGAAGCGGCTGCACGCCTTTATTACGAAGCGAAGTACCTGCATACACAGGGACAAGTTTATATCCAATCACTGCTTTTCGAAGTGCGGCTTTGAGTTCATCGACAGTTGGATCAACTCCGCCTAAAAACTTTTCAATGAGCACATCATCTGTCTCGCTAATCCGTTCAACGAGCTTATGTCGACGTTCTTCAGCTAATTTTTTTAATTCTTCAGGGATTTCAATGACATCAAATGTAGCTCCAAGATCATCGCTGTGCCACACCATTGCTTTTTGAGTCAGTAAATCGACATTCCCTTTATATAAACTTTCCCGACCGATTGGAACTACCATAACAGCAGTTCGGGCTCCTAATCTATCTTCTATTGAGGCAACAGTCGTATCAAGATCAGCTCCCAGTTTATCCATTTTGTTCACAAAACAAATGCGGGGAACTTTGTACTTGTCTGCTTGCCGCCACACTGTTTCTGATTGAGACTGCACGCCTTCTTCTCCATCAAGAACCGTAATTCCTCCGTCAAGAACCCGAAGTGACCGCTCAACTTCAGCTGTAAAATCGACGTGTCCCGGAGTATCAATAATGTTAAACCGGTATCCATTCCAAAATGTGGTTGTTGCAGCTGACACAATCGTAATTCCGCGTTCCCGTTCCTGATCCATCCAGTCCATGACCGTTGTTCCTTCATCGATGTCGCCGATTTTGTAACTTTTACCGGTGTAGTACAGAATCCGCTCTGTGGTTGTGGTTTTCCCTGCATCAATGTGTGCAATAATTCCGATGTTCCGCACTTTTTCAAGCGGGACATCACGGTTTTCTGTAACAGTCACATTTTGTGTAGCCATACCAGGTAGTAGAATTTCGCTATTTCTTACGAAATATCAATCTTCTTTTCTTTAAAATAACATTTATACAATAGCCAACGAATGAAATCATTTATTCAATGCTTTCAACATTGAGCGAAATTCACTACGTGGCATAGACATAAAAAGAACTGCTTTCACAAAGCAGTTCATGCTTTCTTATTCCCTATTGTACAAAAAAAAGTGTTGTATGTCTAGAGAATGTACTATTTCAGTATATCCCAATGTGCTTCCTCTTTTTATGATTTGAATAATCCTATAATCCTGGTCGAAATATTGTGGATTACTTATTTTGCAAAGTTAAAAGTTTCTTAATTTTTTTTGCTGCTAAACTAGCTCCATTACCTCCCAACGAATCTATATACATTTTGCCTTTAGGTACAGATTCCTTGGACCAAATATCACGAGTTTTAACTAACTCATTTATACGAGTACCAATTTGCATCTGAGTGTCCAGCGATTTTTCAAGTAACCGTAATTGTTCCATCACTAGCTTCGTACTTTCACTACCGGGCAGGTGTAATAAATCGAGCTTTGGAAGAAAATCATTTAACCCAACAGACGCTGGCGCCAAACCGAGGCTACGCAGATCATTTATCTGCAAATACTGACTATCGTTTGATCCCGGAAGAAAAATTACCGGAGTTTCCGAATAAAAAGCACATTGCGTTGTTATCAAGCCAGGAGTGATGAGTATTACCTGAGACCGAGACATCTCCGTTAAAAATGTATCGTGTGCAAGTGTGGCAAATTCAAATGGTGTGTTCGAAAAACGAGTTTTCAATTGTTCAATCACTTGTTCACTGGTCGCTAAAATCACACGCTTAAAATCTGACCAATCAACATATTTAGATAAAATATCTGTCATGACGAAGGGGTAATTAGTATCTTTGCCGACCTGATACACATGCGTCGCCTGTGCACCGCCGTATGAAATAATTGCTTGATTCGTCCTAATACGTTTTTGAACGGTACCCATAATCGGACCCACCGTGAAAAGGTTTTTTATCTTAGTACCATATCTAGCCTCATTCACGCTTGCGTCAAACGCCCGTTCACGAATATATAGATCGACATCAAAGAGCGCTTCTGGAATTTCCGGCCAGAACCAAAATAAAATATCTTCCCAAACCGTTATTTTTTTAAACTTCTTGGCAGCTATAATACTTGGAATATCTGTACAGCTAATGACGGCGTCTGATTTGGATATGATTGCCTCTAGCTCTGCAGTGGTTTTAGGATCTTCGGTATCCAGCTCATAAATTTCGTCAAACGGGAATTTTTTAGCAAGTTGCAAAGAAGTACCAAAACCGACAAAAATCAACTCATGTTCTTTGTCTTTGAGCAGATCCGCAAGATACAGTAGTGGCCCTATTGATCCAAATGCAAAATCCTGTGCGGTGAGAACCAGCCTCTTCATTGATATAATTGTACTTCAACGGTACTCATTACTCAACAGTTGATGTTACGGGCCAAAAAGCAGATAATTCAGGTACTTATTATGAAATGTCTTGTAACTGGCCATTCCGGATTTATCGGGTCACATCTTGTCGATCTGTTGTTGTCAAAAGGACATGAGGTCTATGGAATCTCCGGAACCAATAGGAACGAGAATACGAAATGCCATAATTTTTATCTAGATCTTAAAGACACCGAGAAGTCTAAAAGGATAATTGAGTCGATTTCCCCAGAAATAGTGTATGGACTAGCGGCTGATGCCGCAGAAGGTAAATCGTTGTTCTCTCCTATTGAAATAACGAATAATAATATAAATGTTTTTTTCAACACGCTCGTCCCGTCTATTCGGGCAAAAAAAATAAAGCGGTTCGTTTTTACTTCCAGTGTCGCCGTGTATGGGTCAATCACAATAACCTTTAAAGAATCGGACACTCCGATTCCGCAGGATATTTACGGAATCAGCAAACTCACAAACGAAAATTCACTTAAAGTGATGAGTCAGGTACACGGATTTGAATTCGTTATCGTCAGACCTCACAACGTATTCGGACCGAGGCAAAACATGAAAGATCCATATCGGAACGTTGTGACACTTTTTATGAATCACATCCTGAGAAATAAACCGTACTCCATATATGGGAACGGCGAAATGCGACGCTGCTTCTCCTATGTTAAAGATGTTGTTTATATCATCTATCGTTGTGGATTCGAACAGGTTGCAGGAATGACATTTAACGTTGGTTCGGATATGGATTGGTCAATAAACGAACTCTCTGAAGCTATCCAAAAAATATGCAAACGTTCTATTTTACCGGCATACTTACCAGATCGGGTACAGGAAATTAATACTGCCGTGCCAGATCATACGTTAATCAAACAGGTGTTCGGCTACAAAGATACGCCATTTCAAAAAGCATTGGAGGAGACCTGGAACTGGGTGAAACAGCAAGGGCCGCAGGAATATACATATACGAAACTTGAGTTGCCTAGCGGTTTAACACCTAAAAACTGGAAATAAGTATGAGAGATTTAATTTCAGTAACCATAATGGTGAGAGACACTGGAAAAATCTTGGACAAATTTTTAAAAAAACTGAAAACTCAAAAAGTAAATCTTCCCTATCGGACTGGTTGTATTATATTACGGCAAAGGAGATGAAACCTTTAATAAACTCCAATCATACACAACAAACATAACTCGTATTAAGCCTGAAGAATTTATGTTTGGAAAAAGCCGGGATTTTGTTTGTAGCCGTGCTTTAGGGAAATATATTATCACCGCTTCGGTAGACGCTTTACCAACGAACGCATATTGGCTACAGGAACTGATTAATCCCATCAAAATCGGAAAAGCGGATGTAGTTCAAGAAAAAATTAGATGTCCACAGAAGACTAAAGTATAACTCAGAAATTTTTTTCTTCCTCATGCGACCGGTAGCTCTTTACTGGGGTAATCATTTCACCAAAAGAGTTTATTGAGCTTTGCGTTTCATGATGATAACGCTTTTCCCTTTTGATCGCTTTCTTGCTACTATTTGCAAAATTTTTTGTCTATGAAGCAAACCCTCCAGACGCGTAATCATAGTGGAACCTGCTGCAAAAATTACAATTCCGCTTTTCGAAATCTGGCTTGCTGCTTCTTGTAAATAGAGAGACTGAATATCTAGATTATTATCCTCATCCAGAACCCCCACTATGCAATCAATTAACTCTTCGTCCTGAATAGAAATTCCTACCTGATGTGTTAACGATATATTCTCCGCTGGGTACCCATTGGACAAAAGGTTTTTTTGTGACAATTTTAATGCTTGCATATCCCGATCAACAAGACAAATTTTTCGAACGCTTGTTATTTTAGACAGTGTAACAGGAATATATCCCTGTCTGGGGTTAAATACCAGAACGGTATTAAACTGTTTATTTCTAAATATCTTTAGAGAATTAAGCACTAAATCTGTTTCATAACTAATCGTGTCAAATTCTGGTAAATTATATGTTGTTTGTATAAAAAAACTAATCCCATCGCGAGTAATGAGTTTTTGCTCACGATCATAAATACCGCTCATAAATGAATCTGGAGACTGCCTCGTATTTGAAACATGCGCCGGTAAAAATTCATAGTGAAAAACTAAATACCCTGGCCATTTTTTAGTAAACACTATATTTATTCCAGAATCGTTGAGTTCTTTAGTTATGTAATCACCTATGGCATCTATAACGACGATAGCCATTCGACCGCCGCGTTTGAGATGAAATCTGGAATCCTTTAGCATATGTGTAATGACTCTATCTCCTACCTTTGCGGGAATATTTGAAACTATTAAATCGAAATCGTTATCTGCAACATCGTCGTAGCCAAGACTAGCATATACTTTGACACCTGATAGATTATTAAGTTCAAGATTTTGGCAGCAATAACTAAGGGCGAGAGCATCCTTATCAACCATCTGAACTTCACTGGATGGGTGCACAGTTTTTAAGGCAATACCGATAGGTCCGTAGCCACATCCTAAATCTAATATTTTTCTACAGTTTTGTAGTTTGACATCTGCAATAGTCTTAATGAGATGCCTGGTTCCCAAATCAATATCCTGCGAACTAAACAGTGATTGTGAAACACGAAAATGTAACTCACGGTCATTATAGTGAAACGTTATGTCTTTCTTATAGTATGGATCCATATATTGCCCTTTCAAACAGACTATCTTATTATACAGGATAATGGTTATCAACTACGAAAAACAACGCGCGCTCGGATATGCCGGTTTAGCGTTACTGAGAAATTGGCTTATTGGAAATAATGCGTCTATATTGTCTATTTTTAAAGAAATTTCATTTATCTCCAGGACCGAAAAAGACGTCCACAATATTCGTGACCAAAAAGCAATTGAACATGGTATTAAAACAGGATATAAGATATGGTCAAAAACATATGATAAAGAGCAAAATATCTTAATTCAAGTTGAAGAACCTGTTGTTAAATCAATATTGAAAAAATTTACTCCTGGTGCCGCCTTAGATGCAGCTTGTGGCACAGGAAGATATAGTGCATTTCTTAATTCAATTGGACACAATGTAACGGGAATTGATATATCGGACGACATGCTTAAATTAGCAAAAAAGAAAAACAAAAATATAAACTTTATCCAGGGTGACTTAAATACACTACCCTTTGAAAACGAAAAATTTAACCTCGTGGTATGCGGACTCGCAATACATTATGTAACAAATATTGACGAAGTTATCAAAGAACTTACCCGGGTCGTACTCCCTGGCGGATATATTGTGATTTCAAGCGTACATCCCTGGCTTGTCGCATTAGGTGCTCACGCAGAGTTCCATGATAAAAAAGACGGGTGGGGTTATATTAAAGATAATGTTTTCTGGCATAGTACATACATCAATGCGTTTAATAAGGCGTCTCTCAAAATACTACAATGTCAGGAACCGAAAATAATGACAGAACAGATTCAAATTCTACAAAAGGGGTCCAAACTAAATATAACAACCATATCCAAAGCGCTCGAAGGATTACCTGTTGCTGTTATATGGGTTTTGCAAAAACCAACATACAATGAATCAAAAAAAAGCTCTTGAGAAAAAAAGCAACGACTATTCCCAAATTGAGGAAAAATACTTTAAGGTTAATAAATTAGACCTGCTGGATCCTTTTTCGCCACCGGCAAAATCAACTTCTGCTAAAAAAATAACAGCAACCGTAGTTATTCCAGCAAGAAATGCTGCATCATCTATACTTTCCTGCTTAACATCGATTGAACAAAGTAGTTTTAATGTAGAGCATCAAAATAGACTGCAAGTTCTCGTGGTAGATGACGGATCCGATGACGGGACATGGGAAATTATTAAAAAAAATACGCTTGCATTAAATCTTACAGCCATAAAACAAAAACACCACGGACGAGCTCAAGCGCTAAACACCGGAATTTCTATTGCTGAAAATGAAATTATTATTTCTTGCGACGCAGACATGGTTTTGTCACACTATACCATTGAGCATTTTATCGAGCGACACCGACAATTCTCGAACGTATTGTTGGCTGGTTTTCGTTCAAATATATCCAAAAACAGTCTTCTGATAAATCCAAAATACATTCGTCGATATGGGTCCCATCAATATTCATCTCTTGTAAGAGATGAAAGAATAGCTTTCCCCTCTCCTGGATTTCCAGACAACATGTGCCTGACAAGTAACCATTTTAAAAATTTGGGCCATTTGCACGGCCTCTGGATGCGTAATAACTATGATCCATGGCTTCTATCTGATCTCGTTATTGGAGCACTTTTCAGCTTGCCGAAATCTACATACTATGAAATCGGCGGGTATGATGAGCGGTTTTGTGGGTGGGGATGTGAGGATGGTCATCTAGCGGCTAAAGCAATTTCGGTAGGAAACTTTGTTGTACCTGTCTATGCGGCTTCCGGTTTACACATAAGCCACCCCGCAAGAACTGAAAATAAGCATCTTGAATACAAACAAAACCGACAACTTTTTTATACACTTCTTAAATCAGGTCAGATAAATAATTACCCGAACCAGCTGACCCATGCAAAGAAACGAATTATCGAATATTATACACAAAACCCCACACCTATTCATACAAAAAAACGTAATACGAATGACAGCAAGCCGAGATATCATCACATTGACGTGTTACTTGCGTTAGGGAAATTCACCGAATCTCTGAACATACTTTCAAAAAACACAACACACAGGAATGCAGATTTAACATTGAAACGGGGAAAAGCTCTATTGGGATTACATAAATATACTGAAGCTATAGACAACTTCAAACAGGCAGCATCCACCATTCCTGAAGTTGCTATTAATATAGCAATAGCTCAAGCTGCTAACCATCAGTATCAATTAGCCCACAAAACATTATCAAAATTTGCCGTTGAAAATCCAAAATCTTCCCTGCTTACGTTTTGGTACAAACAACCAATACAAAATCATATCACTCAGGGAGAAAAATTTCTAAACCAACGTTTTTATAATACTGCCATTCATTGTTTTGAAAATGCTCTGATCTGTGAACCCAACAACAAGACGGCCTTAAAATATATAATGACGGAGCGGTAGAGGAGATTCAAACTTATTTTGTTAAATACTGAAATACGTTTTCAAGATATTCACAAAAATTATCAGATGAATCAAAATAACGAATGTTATATTTATTACACTCAGATTTAAGATACTTACTAAACATAATCATATCCTCAATGTTTGACATTAATTTTTCATCAGAAACTCTTTTTGTCCAGTCATCTTTGTTCTCTCCAAATTCTTTTATTTTCTTGAATTTGTCTTGAAGACTTATCTCAGAAAAGCCGACAAAACATGCTTTAATTTCATTTGAAAAATCCTTTATTAATTCGGCTATCTTGCTTGGAAGTATCCCATCACCTTCAATCAAATAATTTAGTTCCTCCCTAAATAAATGAGTAAGTAGTGGTTTAACTACCGGCCACAGCTTTTCTGATTTGCTTATAATAGGTTGCCCATGTTTAATGTCTAGGGATGGGATCTCTTGCAAAGAGGTAATTAAAACGTCTAAGCAAAAAAAAGGTATTTGCTTTTCCGAAACAAATCTACGGGCAATTATGGATTTTCCTGATCTTGATGCTCCCCCCAAAATATATAGCATGAAACAATTATACCAGAAACTCATATATAACAGGTACGGTATAAAGAATACAAACTATCATTACAGATTATTATAATGCTATAATCAGCTTTAACTTGAATAAAAGGATGCAATAATAAATTCCTTAAATTTTGCGAAACGATTCGATAAATAAGTATATCTATGAACTCTAATTTTGAACTTGAAAGATTATTGGTTACTTCTCCCGGCGTATTAAAGTACAGCCCTAAAATATTTTTTGAAGTACAACCTAACAGGATGACCCCGATTTTTATCAATATTAAAAATACATTAAATAACATTAAACTAAGGAAAATAATTACTGATGATTTATTGAGTATCATACCCCCTCATACTGACCTCGTTTGTGGCATTGAAAGCGGCGGATCATATTTTGCTTCAATACTTGCTGATAAGTTAAATATTCCGCTGGTATTATATCGGAAAAGTGATAAAGAATATGCCGAAAAAGGAAGGTTTGTTGGACAAATTCCGACAGGACGAAATAAAGTTGTAATCATAGATGATGTCATTGTGTCCGGAGCTACAATTCAACCGGCAATATATGAATTAAAACGCTTGGGTTATCAAATATATGTACATGCTATTTTTAGCTATGGTCATGATGATTTTATTAAAGAAAGATTATCAGTAGATGTGTGTTCGATTACAAATATTAATAATTTGTTAAAAGTCGCTTTTGACGAAAAAATCCTGTCTGCAAAAGACATTAATTTTTTGAAAGAATTTATTTCGCAACAAAAAAAGGGGTTTGTCTTTAAATCCATAAAACGTTGACTAAATAACTATGAACATGGTATCAAAAAAAGAGATAATTTTAATATTCGACTTTGGCAGCCAATACACGCATTTAATTAAATCTAGGCTTCAGGATGTTGGTGCGTATTCAGTCATCGTGCCGGCTGATATTTGTCATAAAGATTGGATAACAAATATAGAAAATAATAATTTTCAAGTTAAAGGATTAATATTGTCCGGAAGCGCAGCTTCTGTTAAAACGAACTCCATACTATTTGATCAAACATGGCTAGAAAGTGGAACTCCGGTATTGGGAATTTGTTATGGCCATCAATTATTAGCCAAAATAAAAGGTGGACAAGTAAAAAAAGAAAAATCAGAGTATGGTAGTTCGCAAATTTCAATAATCCATAAAAATGCTTTATTCGATGGAGTTACAAATAATTCTATTGTTTGGATGAGTCACGGAGACACCGTAATGCAATTGCCCAAAGGATACGAAATATTAGCATCAAGTGAATACACACCTATTACCGCGTATAAAAAAATAGGCTCTAATCTATTCGGTGTGCAATTTCACCCCGAAGTTTCTCATACTATACAGGGAGATATAATCCTCTCAAATTTTTCCTTCAAAATTTGTAAAATCAAAAAGAAATTGAAATGGACACCTAAAATTTTCGTTGATCAGGCAATACTGTCAATTAAATCTCGCGTGAGGGAAAGCAAAGTTATAGTCGCTGTATCAGGTGGAGTTGATTCACTAACAATGACAGCTTTATTAAAAAAAGCTTTAAGAAAAAGTCAAATAATTGCAATTTATGTTGATAGTGGTTTAATGCCAAAAGAAACTCAAAGTGAAGTTGTATTATTTTGTCGTAAATTTGATATAAAACTTGAAGTCGTTAACGAAAGCGATAGATTTTTCAATGCGCTAAAATCAGAAATTAAACCCGATAAAAAATGCAAAATAATTGGCAAGACATTCATTGAAATATTCGAAGAAATAGCTAAAAAATACAACACAAAAATTGTAGCCCAGGGAACTATTTGGTCTGACGTTGTAGAAAGTGGCGTAACAAAATTTTCATCTCAAATAAAACCTCATCACAATGTTGGCGGCTTACCAAATCATTTAAATGTAGAATTATTAGAACCCCTTAGGGATTTATTTAAAGACAAAGTGAGGCTGGTAGCTAATTTCTTGAATTTGCCAGATGAAGCAGTATTTAAAAAGGTTTTTCCAGGTCCCGGTTTTGCAATAAGAGTACAGGGAGAGGTAACGAGAAGCAAAGTAGAACTTGTAAGAAAAGCTACTAAAATAATAGAGGAAACACTGCAAAATAGCCCGGTAAAAAACGATATATGGATGTCATTTGCAATACTTATCAATGTCCCCAGTCTTGGAATCAAAGGAGATGAACATCAAAAATATAATAAGGCAATTGTAGTAAGGGTAGTCGAATCAATAAATTCTATGACGGCAAATTTTTCCTTAAAGGCACTTCCGTACCTTAAAACAATCTCCAAAAGAATAGTTGACGAAGTGGGAGTTGGGAGAGTCGTGTACGATATAACAGACAAACCTCCGGCAACGATAGAGTGGCAATAAGTATATAATTATTTTAAGAATATAGTCTAAAAACTTATGATATACAAAATTGGAGTTTTTGGATCTGCGGTAGAAAATAACAAAAAAGCTTTAGTTCTTGCAAAAAAATTAGGAATAGAATTTGGAAAACGTAAAAATTTAATCCTGATAACCGGCGGGAGCACGGGATTACCTTATATGGTTGCCAATGAAGCCTCGAAAAAGGGTGTAGATATTTGGGGTTTTACTCCTGAAATTGATTTTCAACACCATAAAATGTTTTTTCCGGAAAATAATCCTTCTATATTTACCAAATTATTTTATGTCCCAGCGTATTATAAGAAACTCTTTTTTATAAGGAATAACAATCAGTTCAAATGTGAACAGTTTGCGCGGCTATGCTACAGAAATGTTATCTCAACAGCCAACTGTGATGCGGCAATAATTATTTCCGGCAGATGGGGCACGTTAAATGAATTCATTAATCTATATGAGATGGGAAAAATTATTGGCGTTTTAACTGAAACTGGAGGGATCACAGACGATTTAAAAACATTAATCACAAAAGTGCCTAAAAAAACTAATGCAATAGTCCATTTTGGACCTGATCCAAAAAAGTTAATTTCTAAAGTAATAGATTCATTGAACAAACAAAATACTTCTGTAAAATATCTCCTCGCCAAAAAAGGTGTTCACTCCACTAAGGTAATATAATAAAACATTTTTTTTAATGCAGGCAGAATGGGTGAATAATAACGTAAACATATTAATTTACACTTAGCTTTTGTAATACTTTTTCTTTTGCGTCGCCGGTAAGAAGGGTTGGTTGACCGTAGTCTTGAATATAGGTTGGGATAAATTTAATTTATATTTTTTTTATTATTCAATTGTTTCATTACAAATTGGTGCATTTTGACAATTGTATTCTTACAATATTCGACTGATTGCTGGGCCTTTTCTAGCACATCTGGTCCATATTCCTCAGAAAATGCCATAGAAACATATCCATCACTTTGCCCTCGATATTCAGAATGTTCTAATAATTGCTGGATCATTTTATCACTATAAAATAAAGTCTTATGCTTCCGTATTAATTCAAATGTATATGGATTTATTGATACTTCAACGATGACAAATGTCCTGCTTATCCTCTCGTCTAAAATCCGTGTCTCAATAATCAATTTCACTTCCGAATAGGGTCCGTCCTCACCCCACAATCTATCGCTGATTGAATAAACTGGCTTTTTCTTAATCATTTTATTTACTTCCACGTTCTAATTTTTTGATTGAAGGATTGCCGATGAGTGACTTTATTTGAGAGATGGCAATTGCATTCAGTTGAACTAATCGTTCCGATTGAGGAATTCCTTTTTTAATGAATTCTGCGTTGATACTTTCAAGATTAGCGAGTACCACAAGTTGAACAACATCAGTATAGTCACGAATATTTCCTTCTTTATTTTTATTTTCACTTTGCCAGTCTTTGGCGGTTTTGCTAAACAGTGCGATATTCAATATATCTGCCTCGGTTGCATAAGTTATCTGTGCTTGTTTCTTTGTTACAGTTTTCGGGAGTAAATTATCTTTAATTGCGTCTGTATGAATTCTATAATTAATTTTGGTAAGCTGACGTTTGAGATCCCATCCGAGAACCAATCGTTTATTTTCTTCTTCTTTTAACCGCTGGAATTCTTTAATAAGATAGAGTTTGAATTCTGGCGAAATCCATGTTGCAAACTCGAAAGCAATATCTTTGTGAGCAAAAGTACCGCCATATCGACCAGAAGATGACCGTATCCCTATTGCGTTTGTTTTTTGTATCCATTTTGAAGAGGATAAAATAAATCCATGAGATCCAGCTTCATTTCTAATGTTATGGAATTCCATAACATTAAACATAGGGTTATGAACTTGTTCCCAAGCTCCAGCAAACTGGATCGTGTATTTCGTGGATAACCAATTAGAAATTACAATACCTGTTGCTTCACGATCTTTAAACTTTGCCATGTCGGTCAAAGAAATATATTCCTCATTATCTTTGCGAATAATGGCAATATCAAAGCCTTGAGCTGTGATTTTTCTCATAAATACTTTGTTATTTTATATTCTTTTTTATTATGGCAAATTCGCCATAATTAAATTACATGTTGGTTTATTTTTAAACCCGTCGAATTCGATGTGTTTAAATATTAAATCCTGCTTCTTTTCTAATGTTATTGAATTCTATAACATTAAATTTAGAGTTATAATTTTCCTCATACATTTATAGTATCATTATTTTCTGTAATATTTCTTTTTTTGCCTCGCCGGTAAGAAGCGTTGGCTGACCATAATCTTTGATATACGTTGGTATAAACTCGACATTTGTAAGCCGCATTCCTGAAAATGTATATTTCCCGATAACACCTGTTTTTGTTTCTTCGCTCCACATTTGATCAAATATGGTATTGCCATGCGCGTACACAATATATTTACCTTGATACACTTCGACCGGCTGAATCCAGTGAGGGTGATTGCCTAAAATCAGATCCGCGCCGCTATCAATAATAAAATGAGCCAATTCTTTTTGTCTGGCTGACGGTGTAACCATATATTCTTCTCCCCAACTCATCGACACCACCAATACATCAACACTATTCCGTAACTTCTGAATTTCCTTTTCCATAACATTTGTATCCGCCCACGACACTCCTTCTTCTTTTGCGCCAATATCGTTATATGCAAGAAATCCAACACGAATGTTGTTAACAACCCATATCGGCGGTTCCTCATTAATCCCAGCAACATCAATACCATGGGATCGAAGCAGCTGTACTGTTTCATCAATTCCACTTTTTCCATAATTTCCAATGTGGTTATTGGCAAGTGTCGCCACATCAACGCCGGCATGAACCAGTCCTTCGATGTGACGGCTGTCTCCGCAAAATTTGAAGCCTTCGTTGGTTATTGGACAATTATCTATAAGCGGAGATTCTAAATTAATAACCGTGATATCACCAACTTTTATTATTGGCGCAATATTCTTCCACGCCCAGGTAAAATCTTTATACGTAAGTGTTTTGTAATTCACTGACCGGGCGGGAATAATATCACCTGTAGCTATCAGCGTCCATGTTGATTGTTCTACTATCGGAGAGAGTGACACCGTTTGATCTTTTTGAAAAAAATAAAAATAAAGTCCTATTCCAAAAAGAAGTATACAAATGCCTATGTATCGTTTGATCACAAACTTTTTAACTTGTTTGTCGCATCGTCCCAACAACTATCCAATATTTCTTTTGGAAATGTAAATCCAACAAGTACACTGCATTTCGGATAATCCTGCCCATCATGCACAATAACCCATGCGCCGTTTTTCTTTGCCGCAAACCACTGGGCTCCGCCAACTTCACTTGTCTTTTCTACTATCCCGCCTTTTGCGTAGTCGCCAATGTGTTTTGAAATGGTCACGTTGATTGCCGTTTCAGAAAGACCGGTTTTGAGAGCTATTGCTTTGGTAATAAGCGCAAGATCATCTATTGTTAGTGTTGGTATTTCCGCGGTTGGCGTCGCAATTGCTGTTTGCGACTGATTGCTTTCCGGAACGATAACTGTCGGAATTTTGTCCGGCTTTTTCCCAACATAATAAATGGTCGCGCAGATCATGAGTGCAGACAGTAATATTGCTATAACTGTCTTATTTCCGTTCATATTATTCTTCCTTTTCTTTTGGAGCCAGTGTTATAACAATACTTGTCCCTTTTTCTTTTTCATCTGTCGCTACTATCACAGCCCCTGCCATATCCCCTTTTGTTACTTCCCATGTTGACGATGGCCCAATATTCATCGTATTACCAACAGTCCATCCGTTTTTGGGTAAATTTGTTTCGTAAAATGCGGTTACTTTTTCAGCCGCGTCTGGAGTTGATAAAATTAACCAAAATCCCTTTCCCGCTTTATTCTCAGCTCCTGAGATATTCCCTTCAACTTTCGCCCCAGCATACAACGGAAAATCCTTTGGAAATCCGGTTGGAATTTTTCCTTCGCCGACATTAATCTCTGCGCCGGTTTTTGTTTCCACTGCTTTTTTCATGAAATTGAGGCCAAATTTGGAAAAAATGACGCTTCCAATGGTCCCCATAAGAATTCCCACTATAACAAGTAACCCGACGCAGCCGATAAGAATTTTAACTCCCATTGGGAATGTTTTTGATTTTTTTATCATATAGCTCTATCCTACTCCAATTGTTCACCGCTTGGCAATTCGAGGCTTTTAATTGGAGCAAGTGCAGCTCCAGCAATTCCTTGCATGCTACCATAGAGTCCTGCTACACCAGTCAATAATCTGCTGACCTGCATTTCGCGAAGTTTCCAACTTCGCTCAAACGACATACGTTCTTTTTGAATTTCTTTCTGCATGTCCTGATAGGTTTCAATCATTGCTTCCATCTGATGTTGAAAATCGTGGCTGGTTACGAACCCATAAAGCTCTTCTGCTTTTGACGACTGGGCTCCAGCAATTTTTTTCTGCTTGGCTGCGTCCAACAGTGATTTTCGAAGAAGCGCAGCTAATGGTAATGCGAGTTTATGTGACGCAATCCACACGCCGTCTTTGAATCCCATTCCGGATTTTGCCTCATCCGGAAGCGTATCGGAAATGATTGCCGGGATGTGTGCTTTGTCATGAAGCAAATCTTCTTTGAGTTTTCCTATCCATCCATCTGACCATGCCTTTGTCCGCTTTGATTCCCAAAGAATCGTCCCGCAATCCATACCCATCGGACTTTTAACAACCTGCCTGATATCTGCTCCCAATACTCCTTTTCCTATTGGAACAATTGCATCTTGAGGAAATGTGTTATGCAGTGTTTGCTCCAGATCCAGCTCCTGTACCTCTCCCTGCAACTGTTGTGACCCGACACTTCCCTTACGCTGCAACTCTTCAATGGTTTTTCGCATACTTTCCAGCTGCGTCTCTTTTTCTTTCAGCTCCAATCTGTGTTTTTCGGAATCTTCTTCCTTGGCTTTCACTCTGATTTTTTCCTGTTCTTCCAACAGTCTTTTTTGCATCGTCACTTCCACATTTTCGCGTGCTACTTTTTCCTCACGAAGTTGTCTGATAAGTTCAGCAAGTTGTTTTTTTGTCTCCAATAATTCTCTCTCTTTTTCTTTCACCTCTAAAACTGCTTTTTCCTGCAATTTACTCTTTACGTCATCTTCAATTGCATGTCGAAGATCCTCTTCAATCGCTTTTGATATCTCAACAGGTTTCCCGCAGTAGGGACAATTGATCGTCGTCATCATAGTAGGAGTATTGTATACCCATCTTACTCAGATTTGCAGCTTGTAAAGCGAAAAATCTGATTAGATGGGTTTATACTGAGAAAACAATCTTTTACACTTTTGTTTTCGTAGTATACACAAATTCCCGAATTTGTCACGAAGAAACTGAAGATTCTGCTTTTCTCTGGTCGATATATCCGAGTAATTTATTTCTTCGCTCATCAAGTGATAACGTGCTTTCAATCCCCGGGCCATTAATACATCCTCCATCGCAAAAGAGAATATCAAGAAGCCGAACAGAGGTGTTTTTCTCAAAATTATCCAGCGCCTCTGCACAGTTTTTCCATCCTGATATCACCTGTAGTTCATCACTTGAAAGTAAATGTGACGAACAGCTTGTGGCTGCTAATCCTCCGGATATTGGATACAACCGAGTGCTGGAATTTTCTAAATCAAATAATTTCTCAACTGGTATGGCTTCATCTGGTTGAATAACCTTCAATACTTCATTGAGCTCCTTATACGTCAAAACTAAAATATCTAAATCCGGATGATCTTCTGATGCCTCAAGCCGTTTCACTATACAGGGTCCGATAAACACAACCTTTGCATCCGGCCACTTATGATGGGCAATCTTTGCGGTAGCAACCATTGGCGAATCAACGTTGTACGCAAGATATTTTTCAAGCTGCGGATATTTTTTCCGAATAAGCCGAACAGCACTTGCACAGGGACTGGTAATAAATCGTTTCTTTTTATCTTTATTTAACTCCGCAAGCATCTGTTCGTTTGTAATTTCAGCTCCCACCGATACCTCCAAAACTTCCTGAAATCCTATTTGTTTCAAACGTTTTACAATATCCGGATAATCAAAAACAATTGGAAACGACGGAGCAAGCATCGCAACAAGATGCTTTTTATCTTTTATTAGTTGAACGAGTTGTTCTACTTCATTCATGAGCTGGTTTTAAAATATATTTTGATATCCCGATGGCAGCTATTCCTCCAACAATGGCAGTAACAAGCTGTAAAACTCCCATCGCAGTTAAAAATATTTTTGGAACAATATGGAAAGATACAAAAACATAAGCAATCAAAAACAAAAATGTACTTTTCGCAAGTGCGGCAATCAAAAAATTGCTGGATTTTGCTATCCACATCAAAAGATAATTTCCCATCCAAATAAATGGCAGAAAGTAAACGAGATATATAGTAAATGGGCCAAAAAGAATACCGTTTGATACAGCGCCCAAACTTGGAATGATCGCGATGAATGGCAACGCCCGCTTTGACAGTTTAGCTGCTGAAATAAACAAAAGAGTATTTATTATACTTCCAGTAACAATCTGTGAACCATTAAACAGAAGCGGCACACAAAATGCTAACGTAAAAATCGCTGTTTCCAGTGTAATAATTTTTTTTATTGTAACTGACAGTGTATTTGTTGACATGGTGATCCTCCTTTATTTTAATATATACGTATCCTGATTATATACTCCTACGCCGATAAATTCTGCTTTTCCTGTTAACACCATTTCATAGGGTGTACATGCAGGACATCCGTCTTTCCGAGTACACACAAACCGTTCAAGTTTTCGTGCAAGAGAAATAGTTCGGGCAATATCAAGAAGCCGTTTTGTCGCATCTTCTACTGTGGGAAGAACTACGTCAACGGGTGCAATATCACGATTGAGATACCAGTATTGAGCACCATATACTTTTTTTGTCTGACAGTTGGTTGCAAGAAGTATGTAAATAGGAAGTTGTAAGGAATCCGGATCTTCATCAAATTTTCCTGTTTTGAAATCAATAATCCGAATACTGTCAACATCCTCAAGATACTCCAGCCAATCAAGTTTGCCGCAGAGAATTATATTCTGTTCTTCCGATAGCCAAAAATACGGCAATTCTTGGCGGATTTTTATTGCTTTTTTCAAAATTGGTCCGGGATTTTTCATAATCCGTTCCATCATTTCTATCCCCCGTTTTTTATATTTTTCTTCCTCTTCACTTGTTGTAAATCCGCCTTTTTTCCCGGATATTTCTTCCCACGTTTTTTCAAATTTCGTTACAAGCGATTCTATTAAACGATCTTCCACAGGAAGCGTTGAAAGTGATTCTAAAACACTGTGCACGGTTTGTCCAAGAGCAAGAGCCGGTTGCATGATGGCAATCTTATGATTATTTTTCGGATCCCGATACATGTTTTTCAAAAAATACGCGCGCGGACATTTGAGATAGTCAGTAATTGATGAATGCGATAACCAAATAGCAGAATATTTATCTTTCATAATTTCATTATACTGTATCAATACTATTCCAAAGAAGAAGCGCTCCGTAGGTACGATATGGTGACCATTTTGAAGTGATTTTCTCCATTTGTTTTATTGTTGGTTCTTTTTTGAATCCATATGCTTTTTGTATTGCGTGACGAAGACCTAAATCTCCATACGAAAATACATCTTCACGGCCGAGTGAAAACATACAAAACATTTCCGCTGTCCACGGACCAATTCCTTTCACTTTTATTAACTCTTGTATCACTTCTTTGTTATTTAATTTCTCAATACCGTCCAAATCAATTGTTTTCGAAGCGACACATTGTGCAAGACTTTTTATGTATTTGACCTTTGCCCATGAAGCTCCGGTATCGCGAATTGTTTGATCGGAAAGAGATAAAACCATTTCCGGTGCCACTTCTCTTTTTTCAAACAATTTCTCAAATCTCCCGAAAATTGCACGTGCCGCTCCGCTCGCCAGTTGTTGTGTCATGATCTCACGACATAAACTCAAAAAATAGTTATTCGAATGCTGTATTGATATATCATCATGTTTCTTGATTAAAGAAAATAAAATTGGGTCAACTTTTTTAAAATGGTTTCGAACCTTCATTGGCAACATGAAGTTATTGTATACCCTCTGTAATCAGAATTACTACGGGTACCCACCATTCTAAGCTGATCCTTTAATAACACAGGATCAAGCAAGAATGGTGTGCTACAATGAGCTTCATGAATCGGACGTTTATGAGCTTTTCATTCGGCTGTCGTGTCAATGAGGCCGAAAAACAAGTATTAGATAAAAAACTTATTGATGCAGGGTTTTCATGGGATGAAAAACGTCCAGAATTCTATATCATTAACTCCTGTGCAGTTACCGGAAAAGCAGAACGGGAAGTGCGACAACATATCTATCAAATACGGAAAAAATTTCCAAAGACCAAAATCGTCGTTACGGGATGCTCTGCGACGTTGTGGTTTAAAAATAACACTCTTTTGAAAGAAGTTGATTATTGGATACATAATAAAAAGAAAAATTCAATAGCACAATTATTAATGCATCTAACCAAAAATCATACTGGGATCCGCCAGCTGGCGGATGACAATGTTAACCATGATAAGTTTTTAAACTCAGGTCGGATGATGATAAAAATTCAGGATGGATGTAATCGGTTTTGCTCGTATTGTATTGTACCGTTTACTCGCGGAAGAGCAGTTTCACGAAAAATTGCTGATATTGTAACCGAAATACAGCAATCAAATATTCTCATTCAAGAAGTTATTTTAACAGCGATTAATACAGAGTATTTTGGTCAAGACACTGAAGAAACACTTATGGAACTTATCGATTCAATACTTACGCATACAAAAATTGATCGAGTAAGTTTTGGATCCATTCATCCTTGGAGCATCACTCCAGAATTCCTTTCATGGTACAAAAACAATAAAGATAACACTAGATTTGTTCATTTTTTCCATATTCCTATTCAATCCGGATCCAACACAATTCTAAAACGTATGAACCGCCAGTATAAACAAGAAGAATTGATGAACCGATTAACGACACTTCATAAAATAAACCCGCACGCGCTCATTGCAACAGACGTCATCGTCGGATTTCCCGGAGAATCTGAAAAAGAATTTCAAAAAACGTATGAGTTTCTGAAAAAAAGCCCAATTTCAAAATTTCATGTCTTTCGGTATTCGCCCCGACCAGGAACCGCAGCAGTGAAATTGTCTTGTATTTACAAAGAACTACCATCTGATGTGAAAAAACAAAGAGCCAAGAAGCTTGCAGATCTAAGTAATAGAAAATATAAAACATTTTTGTCTCATAATTGATACTCGTATTCAATTTCATCTTTGATTTCTACTCCAAATTCATCTGTAAGCGGTATTGATGGCTTTATTCTTCTTGATTCAACTATTGCATTTAGATATTCGCGAACTTTTCTCAATCCTCTGTGTTCATAAAACCGCATCGCATGAGTATTATTATTTGTAGTCACAAGCCATATCCGCCGTTTGTTATTTTCTTTAGCATAATTAATTAACGCTTGAACTAATGCCGTTCCGATTCCCTGATTATCACAAAGACTATCTAACGAAACTAATTCTATTGAATCATCATCGTTTCTAAATGTCAGTAGCCCAACTTTTTGTGTATCAATACATGCAATAAAACCAAAAAGATCTTTTGGGTTATGTTTCTTGCCCCGGCTTACGATAAAATCTCCTCCCCAACGTGTTTGAAAGACCTCGGTTATCCAAGGAATATCACTCTGCCTAACCGATTGAATAGTAATAGATACCATGGTTCTATTGTACTATGAAGAACAAATTACCACTTGAAGTGGGCAAATGCCTTGTTCGCTTCAGCCATACGGAGTATGGTATCACGTTTCTTAATTGCTTCTCCGACACCTTTAGCGCAATCAGTCAATTCTGCAGCTAATTTTTCTGCGTAGGTTTTATATTCTTTATTTGACCGTTTATTAGCGGATTCCACAATCCATCGAATAGCGAGAGCAATTCTTCGATCTCCCCGTACTTCCATAGGCACTTGATAAGATGCTCCACCAACCCGCCGCGCTTTCACTTCTGTTTTCGGTCCAACGGTGTTAATTGCTGTTTCAAGCACTTTTATTGGATCTTCTCCCTTTTCTTTAATGATATCTAATGCTCCATACACGAGTTGCTCGGCTACCCGTTTTTTTCCGCTTTTCATCACACGATTAATAAACCTTGTCAGTAGTCTATTTCCATAGATTGCATCACCCGGGAGTATTTTTGTATATGTTTTATTTGATCTCATAGGTTATTAACTTGCTTTTGCAGCAGTTGGTCCGGTAGCAGTTGCTTTTGTCCCATATCTGCTTCTTCCTTGTTTTCGATTGACTACCCCCGTTGCGTCATATTTTCCCCGAACGATATGATATTTCACTCCTGGTAAATCCGGCACCCTACCCCCGCGAATCATTACAATTGCGTGTTCAGTGAGTTCATGTCCGATTCCTCCGATATATGCCGTCACTTCCTGTTTATTGGATAATCTCACACGGGCAACTTTCCTTAACGCTGAATTTGGCTTTTTTGGGGTCATGGTTTTGACCAGTGTCACCACACCCCGTTTAAACGGAGCCGGCATCTGTTTCATCTGCCGCGTTTTCGTGTTAAAAAACTTGCGTAGCGCTGTTGCTTTTATTTTTTTTGACTTTCGGCGTCGGCCAAATTTGATAAGTTGATTAATTGTTGGCATAGGTATTATTTCAGCATCTGTGCACGCTCAGCGTCAACTGGAATAAGTCGTCCGATTATAACGTTTTCTTTTAACCCAAGCAACTTATCTTCTTTACCAGCAAGGGCTGCATCGGTAAGCACATTCGTTGTTTCCTGGAATGATGCTGCTGACAGCCAGGACTCTGTATAGAGTGATGCCCGGGTGATACCGAGAAGCACGATGTTTGCAGTTGCCGGTTCTCCGCCTGCAGCAAGTACCCGCGCATTTTCGGCGGTAAAACTGGCGCGGTCAACAAGTTCTCCCGGAAGCATGGTTGTATCTCCGGCGCTATCAATACGTACTTTATCGCTCATTTTCCGGACAATTACTTCAAAATGTTTGTCATGAATGCCAATTCCCTGAGATTCATAGACACGCTGCACTTCGGTAATGAGATATTTTTGTGCTCCCCGAAGTCCACGGATTTCAAGCACTTCTTTCACATCAAGATACCCGCTCGATAATTGATCACCTGCACCAATAAGATCTCCAGTTTTTACTTTAAGTTCACTTGTGATGGGAATGGTGTATTCCCGTTCTTCAACCGGCTTAAGAGATGTGTTTTTAACAACAATTTTGTATCCTTCAGTTGTTTCTGTAACCTCAACTTTTCCGGCAATTTCTGAAATTGGTGATAACACTCTCGGTGTTCGACATTCAAACAATTCCTCAACACGAGGAAGTCCTTGTGTGACGTCCAGTCCAACTATTCCTCCTGCATGACGAACCCGCATAGTTAGCTGTGTTCCCGGCTCACCGATTGACTGAGCGGCAATGACACCGACTGGTGTTCCCATGTCGACAAGGTTTGTTGTTGAAAAATCACGACCATAACATTTTGCACACATCCCAATTTGCGCCCGACAGGTAATTGGGGAACGCACACTAATGCTTTCTACGGCATGTTCATCAATGAGCTTTGCATTGGACTCATCAATGAGTTCTCCTTTGACAATAAGCACTTTCTTGCTGTCCGGAGCTTTAATGTCAACAGCTGCAAATCGGCCGATGCAACGGTTTGCAAATGGCGTTTGTCTGTCTTCCCGTCGTACTAACTCAAACCCTTCTTCCGTACCACAATCATCCATGCGAATCAGAACATCGTGCGCCACATCAACAAGTCGTCGGGTCAAATATCCTGCGTCAGCAGTTTTTAGTGCTGAATCAGTCAGTCCTTTTCGAGATCCGCGAGTAGAAGTGACGTATTCAAAAATAGATAATCCTTCACGATAATTGCTTTTTGTCGGTAACTCAACAATTTTTCCTAAGGGATCAACAACAAGTCCTTTGATAGCTGCCAGCTGCTTGAGTTGATCTTTGGATGCACGAGCTCCTCCGGAATCGATAATCATTTTTACCGGATTATCTACTTTCATATTATCCCAGGTTAAATTTGCTAATCGCTCAGTAACCTCAATCCAAATTTCATTCGATAACCGTTTCTTCTCTTCAAGAGTAATAAGACCTTGCTGATAGTTTCCATCAATATCTTTAACTTTGTTTTCTGCTTCATCAATAATGTCACTTTTATTATCTACCATGACATTGTCAAATACTGATGCGGACAATCCTCCGCAGAATGTTGCCCCTTCAAATCCAATGGATTTGATTGCGTCAATAAGCACCACCACTTCTTCTTTTGGATATTCCCGAAGTGCTTGGGTAATAATTGTTTTAATCGTTGCAGCTTTAACAGGTGTATTGATATAACGGAGTTTCTCAGGTAATTTTTCGTTAAACAAAATTCGACCAATCGTTGTAACTATGATACTTCCTTTGATGGGTAATCGAATTGGCTCCCGAAGCGTAATATGTTCTGTTTGATACGCAATTATTGCTTCTTCCTCATCACGATATAACGTCATGTCCTTTTCTTGCTTTTGAATTTTACCAGCATCCATGGTGGTGTAGTAATAACAACCAATCACCATTTCTTTGTTTGGAACGGTAATTGGTGATCCATCAGCGGGCTTAAGCAAACTAAATGTTGGAAGCATCAAATGGATTGCTTCATATTGACTCTCTTTAGAAAGTGGGATATGAACAGCCATCTGATCTCCATCAAAATCAGCATTGTATCCCGCGCAAACACATGGGTGAATCTGAATAGCTGATCCTTCAATAAGGACTGGAAAAAATGCCTGAATACCTAGTTTGTGGAGTGTTGGTGCACGGTTCAAAAGCACCGGATGATTTTTTGTAATTTCATCCAATATATCAAATACTTCAGGTGTCCGACGATCGAGTACATTTTTGGCATTTTTAACATTTGGAGCAATTCCCCTGACGATAAGCTCACGCAAAACAAACGGTTTAAACATTTCAAGTGCCATTTCCTTTGGAAGTCCACATTGGGTAAGTTTAAGCTCTGGTCCGACAACGATGACGGACCGGCCGGAATAGTCGACTCGCTTTCCAAGTAAATTTTGTCTAAACCTACCTTGTTTCCCACGAAGCATATCTGATAGTGATCGAAGCGGTTGAATAACTGCCCGGGATGATGGACGCTGTGTGGCATCTATTAAACTATCAACAGCCTCCTGAAGCATCCGTTTTTCATTCCGAAGAATAATTTCTGGCGCACCAAGATCCATTAAATGCTTCAAACGATTATTTCTGTTTATGACCCGCCGATACAAATCATTTAAGTCGCTTGTTGCAAATCGTCCACCAGTTAACTGCACCATAGGTCGAAGATCTGGAGGAATCACAGGTAATAGTGACATAATCATCCATTCAGGTTTAATGATTGCTTTTCGCATACCATCAACGACACGAAGCCGTTTGGTTGCTTTGATATGACGTTGTCCTGAAGTATTTTGAATTTCTTCATGAAGTTCAGCAGCTAGTTTAGCTAAATTTACATGTTTGACTACCTCAAGTACCGCCTCCGCTCCCATACCAACAGAAAATCCTGCGACAGCGTCATATTCATAAAGTTTTAAATACTCATCTTCGGTAATCGTTGTTAATGGTTTAATGTTTTTAACAATAGATAATAGTTGATCAACTACCTCTTTCACTTTTGCTTGTTCTTTAATCATCTGATCTTCTAGTCTCGTTAATTCCTGTCGTTCACGAAGCTCGAGTTCTACTATAGCAAGATCTTGTGCTTCTTTTCCTTTGATTTTTTCTTTGATAGATTCTTTTTCCTCCGATAATTCCTTTTGTTTTTTTGTTTTTTCATCTTTAAACCGTTTTTCTATCTCATCTAAGCGTACTTTTCCATTATCAGTCATCTTTTTTAATACTTCTTTTTTCTTATCTTCATCAATCTTTGTAACTAAATATTGAGCGAAATAAATGACACCTTCTAATGCACGTGGACTCATGTCTAAAAGAAGTGATAATTTTGAAGGAGCTCCCTTAAAAAACCATACATGCGCAACAGGAGCTGCAAGTGTGATATGCCCCATTCGTTCTCGTCTCACTTTACTTTGAGTGACTTCTACACCACATTTATCGCAAATAATACCGCGGTATCGAATCCGCTTATATTTTCCGCAGTAACACTCCCAATCTTTGGTGGGTCCAAAAATACGTTCATCAAACAGCCCATCTTTTTCTGGTTTAAGTGTCCGGTAATTAATGGTCTCTGGTTTTGTTATTTCCCCATAGGACCAAGATTTAATATCCTCACTTGAGGCAAGTCGAATCTCAAGTCCAGAAAAATCAATAATATTAGCAAATGTTGATTTCGTATCCATAATTACTCCATTTTCGCAACTCCCTCCGTTACTTCGACTATCGGTTCTGTAACAACTTCTGCCCCAGTTGCCTGAGCATGTTCTTTCGCGTTCGCGTCTACCGCTGCTTTTGCTTCTTCGGCAACAGCTAATTGTTTCGCTGTAACTGCTCCCGTTGGCTTAACAGATAATCCTAATGCTTGAAGTTCTTTAACCAACACTTTAAATGATTCTGGAACATTAGAAGCTGGAATATCAATACCTTTTACAATTGATTCAAATGCTTTTGCACGTCCCACTACATCATCGGATTTAATCGTTAACATTTCTTGTAAAATATGTGCTGCGCGGTGTGCCTCTAGTGCCCACACTTCCATTTCTCCTAACCGCTGTCCTCCCATTTGTGCTTTTCCGCCGAGAGGTTGTTGAGTTACAAGAGAATATGGACCAGTTGAGCGCGCGTGAGTTTTATCCTCCACCATGTGGATAAGTTTCATAATAAATCCGACTCCCATAACTATTGATTCACTAAATGCTTTTCCAGTCCTTCCATCGTAAAGTGTTGCTTTTCCAGATAATGGTAAATTCGCTTCCTTAATTTTTTCAACAATTTTTTCTTCTTTAACTTTTTCAAACACTGGAACAGCAATCTTAACATTGAGTTTTTTAGCAGCAAGTCCCAAATGGGTTTCAAGAAGTTGCCCTAAATTCATACGAGACAAAACTGATAATGGGGAAATGATAACGTCAACAATTGTTCCATCAGATAAATATGGCATGTCAGAAACTGGAAGTATTTTTGAAATAACACCTTTGTTTCCGTGTCTTCCTGCAAGTTTGTCTCCCACAACGACTTTTCTCATTTGCGCCACTTTAACAATGATTTTTCGGTTTGTTCCCGGTTCAAGTTCATCCCCTTGTTCTTTATCAAGAATTTGTACATCAATTACGGTTCCTCGTTCGCCGTGAGGAACCCGTAAGCTAGTATCGCGCACTTCTCGTGCTTTTTCTCCAAAAATTGCACGAAGAAGTCGTTCCTCAGCGGTGAGTTCTGTTTCACCTTTTGGAGCAATTTTTCCAACTAAAATATCGTTTGGAGCAACCTCTGCGCCGACAACAACTATCCCATCTTTATCTAGATTTCGAAGCGCTTCCTCTCCAACATTTGGAATATCACGCGTTGTTTCTTCAGGCCCTAGTTTTGTATCAACAACACTCGCTTCATATTCCTCAATATTAATTGATGACAACACATCATCTTTCACTAATCGATCTGAAATAACAATAGCATCTTCGTATCCAAGGCCATCAAAACTCATGTATGCAACAACCATATTAGATCCAAGAGCAAGTTCTCCTCCATCAGTTGCCGGCCCCTCGATAATGACGTCATCCTTTTTCAATTTATCGCCCGTTGCGACTTCAACATGTTGGTTATAACATGTTGATTGAGCTGATCGCTTAAATTTTTCAAGAGTATACTGCTCTTCATCACCATTTTTATATCTCACTGTTACTGATGCTGCATCTGCATAGACAACAACTCCATCATCTTTTGCATAAATACATCTACCCATAGATCCAGCAACAGCTCGTTCCATACCCGTTCCAATAATAGGAGCTTGTGGTTGAAGTAATGGCACTGCTTGACATTGCATATGCGTGCCCATCAACGCACGGTTTGCTTCATCATGAGCTAAAAATGGAATAAGGGATGCTGGAACCCCAACAACTTGCCGTGGAACGATATCCAAATACTCAACAACCATCACATCCGCTTCAGCAAAATCTCCTTTATATCGAACGGGAACACGATCAATTTGAATAATTCCATTTGCATCAATAGGTAAATCTGCATGAGTAATATAATGATATTGTTCATCGTTTGCATCCAAATACACCATTTCATCGGTAACTTTCATTTGTGTCTTATCTCCAGAGGTGATTTTTACTACTTTTCGATATGGTGTTTCCAAAAATCCGTATTCATTGACTCTGGCATACAAAGACATATAGGTAACTAGTCCAATGTTTGGCCCCTCTGGACTTCTTACTGGACAAATCCGACCATATTGAGAAGCGTTAATATCTCGAATAGAAAATGATGCGCGTTCTCGGGAAATTCCACCAATACCCATAACGGTAAACCGACGTAAATTATCGACCTCCGCAAGTGGATTTGTTTGATCAAGAATTGTTGACAATTGACTCGTACGGAAAAAATCATTAATTGCAGCAATAATCGGCCGAGCATTGACCAGTTGCGTCGGAAGTAAATCTACTGCGAGTGGTCCGGCTAAGCTCATTTTTTCCCGAATCGACCGTTCGAGTCGGAGAAGTCCAACACGAAACGCATTGGTTGCGACAAGCTCACCCACCCTTCGAACACGACGATTTCCAAGATGATCAATATCATCAACATCACCTTTTCCATTAATGGTATTAATAAGGTAGGTAATTGCCCCAAGTACGTCTTCTTTGGTTAAAATCCAATGAGACTTTTCATTTGGCACGTCAATCCCAAGTTTTTTGTTCATCTTGTACCTGCCTACGCGTTCAAGAGAATATCTTCGATAATCGAAAAACATCGATTGAAATAACTCACGCGCATTATCAAGTACAATTGGTTCACCTGGTCGAAGTTTTCGGTAGATTTCCAAAATTGCTTCTGTTTGACTTGTTGTTGGATCTTTTACAAGCGTATTATCAATAATGCGCATGTCAGGATTGACATCCACAGCTGCAAAAGCTTCCTTAATTTCTTCATTTGTGGATAATCCCAAAGCGCGTAGAAATGTGCTTCCGACGAATTTTCGTCTTCGGTCAATTCTCACCATAAGTATATTGTTTCGTGTAACAAACAGTTCTAACCAACTTCCGTGCATTGGTCGAATTTCAGCACTATAGAGAGTTCTTCCGGTTGTAGGATCTACTTCTCCGGTAAAATAAATACCGGGAGACCTGACAAGTTGATTAACAACACATCGTTCTGTTCCATTAATAATGAAGGTTCCATTTTGAGTCATTGCTGGGATATCACCAAGAAAAACTTCTTGGGATACGTGGTGACCGGTTTGCTTATTTGTGAGTGTTGCAATAACCTTCAGCTGCATATCGTACGTTAAACCCTTTTCAATAGCAGTCAGTGGAGTGAGTCGTGGTTTTCCAAAAAAATAATCGCTAAAAGCAAGTTCCCAGTTTTTTCCAGTAAAGTCTGATACGGGTGAAATTTCAGAAAGAAGCGTCTTGACACCATCTTCCAAAAACCATTGGTATGATTCACGCTGTACAAGCGTAAGATCGAGCTCGGGAAGATCTGTATACTCTTTTCCCCAATATAATCGATGAGAATGATTGTCTTTGGCCATTAACAATAAATCCCTATAAATTCTTTAATAAAAACGCAAAAGAAAGAAGTGAACAATGATCGTTCACCTCTTTAGGCTATTCAATTACCATTAATTATACTTATATTTCCCATCCTGTCAACTAGGAGAATTATTTATTGAGAAGTACGAGTAAGATTCCGATAGTAATACAAATAACCCCAGCTAGTACCGACAGAGTAACTTTTTCTTTCAAAAATAAAAATGCAAAGATAATCGTCAAAACCAGGCTGAATTTATCAATCGGAGCCACCTGTGAGGCGGTCCCAAGTTGGAGTGCTCTAAAATAAAAGAGCCATGATAAACCCGTCGCTATCCCAGACAGAATTAAAAAGATGATTGTATTTTTTGGAATGCTTCCTAATTGCTTATGCGTCCCCTGTGCAAATACAATACCCCACGCAAAAATGACAATGGTCCGGATTGCTGTAGCGAGGTTGGAATTAATGTTTGCTACTCCAATTTTCCCAAGTATTGCAACTGCTGCAGCAAAAATTGCGGATAAAAACGCATACACATACCAAGGCATACTGTACTCCTTGTATTCATTCTACAACAAAAAAACAGCCCATGAAAAACACGGACTGTTTTTTGTTTTATTATTTTATCGTTTATTTTTTATCGTTGGCGTCAGTTCAATAGTAGGACAAGGAAATGTCGGTTGAGGTAAAAATGGTTTCCCATGTTTCACCCATGTTCCACCGGAACAAATCCACGCATCTTCACCTGTAACTGTTTTAAAAGCCACTGCTAATACACCAACAGCCATTAGTCCTCCGATAATAAGAGCTAGAGTCTTTATCATAGACAGAAGGTTTTATTTACCAATCCCGTCCGCCGCGATCATCCCGTCCGCCGCGATCTCCACCTCGTCCACCACCAAATCCGCCGCGTGATCCACCACCGTATCCACCTCGTCCACCACCTCCACCGAATCCGCCTCCTGGGCGTTGATCTCGGGGAACCATAGGACGTGCTTCGTTTACGATGAGAGTTCGACCATCTAGGTCTTTCCCATTCCACATTTCCATCGCCTTTTTAGCTTCATCATCTGAACTCATTTCCACAAATCCAAATCCTTTGGATCTGCCGGAAAATTTGTCCATGATTACCGTTGCGGTGACGACTGTTCCAGCTTGCGAAAATGCATCGCGGAGCGTTTGATCAGTTGTGTTATACGATAAACTACCAACAAACAATTTCATTGCCATAATAATACTTTCTTTAAAAAAACACCTTTTTACTTACCTTCACAACACGCGCTTCCGCAGTCGCACTTTTTGTCGCTGCTGCAATCGCACACCTCCTTCCGCGATTCGCTATCGCTATAAACATATACTTTTTTTTCATCTTCATTGTTCGTTTTCATGTGTGATCCATCACAAAATGGTTGATTTTTCGATAATCAACACATACAAATATGCACGGATTTCACTTGTGGTTTAACCTCAAATGGTTCCTGTGCTGTTATTTTCACTAGTCGTGCCATAATTATTCTCCTTCCATACTGCTTTTCTATTATACCTTTATTATAGGGTATTAGATACTACCAACTTCCGCCTCCTCCACCACCGCCTCCGCCGCCGGAAAACCCACCTCCACTGGAAAATCCAGATGAAAATCCAGATGATGAACGCATTGGTGTAGCGGCACTCACAACACTAGAGGAAAAACTGTGACTTAGACTGCTCGCTAAATACATAGTGGTAAAAGCACTACTATTGTATGACTGGTACCAAGATGGCTGACTTATGTCTATATTTTTAAAACGCTGTGCCCAAATTTTTTCAACTCCAAAGATAATTGCATAGGGAAGCATTTTTTCAAATAAGAGCTGTTTTTCTGCCTGGAATTTATACTGCCTATCCTGAGAAACAATAAAACCCTTGAGCGCAGCAGCAACATTTGCGGCATTGACTCCATCAATAGTTTTTCGTGGCATTGCCCGACCAAACAAAAACGCAACAGCTGCAAGTAATAAATTACCGGTAAATAACGCAACAGCTGCAAGAATATAATACATAGTCCTCTGAGTTTGCGGATTTTTTGGAAATAATCCATCCCGCACCACGGTCTCATACAGCTCTGCTTTCGTAATTGATACAACTGGAGCCAAATCTGTACCCTTAATCCGTATGCTTTCTTCTCCATCAAATATTCCATTATATAATTTTTTCTCAAATGAATCCATGCCTGCATCTTTTTTTGGCGTTGTTTTTTCCAGGTAAAAATCATTTTTCTTTTTTTCAACAATTTTTGTATATCCGCGTCTCGCTAAATCAATAATTGTCGCGGTAATATCCTTTAAATCTGTTGTCTCATCGACCAGCGTTCCTGTTTCACCAGGAGTAAGTATTTTCCCATTTTTTAACTTCGGCACGTCAAACCACACATGCGCGGCTCCGACGGTTCCTTTCGGATCACGACCAATTCTATACCAATGAATAATTATCCAAAGCGGAGCAACCACATACCAAGAGAGCCCAGCTAGAATAAATAGTATGCTCATGATAAATCCAATGATGGTTTCCCATCTAGTATTAATTTTTTTGGCTTCAGTAATTGTGAGTAAATTTTTCGGAAACCCAATGACAACAGATAACCCTTCTCCTGAGGATAAACTACTTGTTGAATCAACAGTTACCGTACCGCTGTTGTATGAAGTCGTACATCCTTGGGAAATACTTTTATACACTCCTGTGTAACAGGCAAGTTGTATGTCACCAGAAACGGATGAAAAGGGAAACTGCACGACAACTCTGACTTTCTGAATAGGCACTTCCCATTTTGTTTCGACGATATTCCAATATAATTCATCATGATCAGAAAATGGAACGAATGCTCCAGAAACAGTATATGTAATACGATAGGTATAAACACCAGTAATGGTTTTATTCGGATCTCCGATTTTCAATGTTATTTCATCTGAAGTGGACGTTTGTTGCATTTGATACGGCACTCCCTGACTATCCACGACACTAATCCCAGTAATATCGAGTTTAAATTTCTCCCCCTGATCATTGGTTTTCGTTATGGGAATAGTTCGAAATATTCCATGCCGGTCAACAGTACCGAAATTATATGTAATATCCTCAGACACAGTCATGGAACTATTGTTTGCAACTGTGATAGTTGTGGTAAAATTACGGATATCTTCCGCGCGAACTGAAAATGGAAGCACAAGAAAAACAAAGAAACTAACAATATAATAAAACAGCCGCTTCATGAAATTACTCTAAATATTTGGTTATATTTTCTACGTGACCCTCAATAGTTTTAGCATAATGAGCCACACCATTTTTATCATGCAAATAAAACATATATTCGGTTACTTGAGAATTGATAACTGCTTTAATTGCTTCAAGTCCAGAATTTGCAATTGGTGCAGGAGGAAGTCCAGGATTGAGATAGGTATTGTATTGAGAATCAATTTTTTTGTCTTCATCAGTCAACTCTTTTTTCCACCATATTTTTTCCCGTTGTTGATACCCAAGAGCATATTGAAGTGTTGCATCAACCTGTAAAGGCCAGTTTCTCCGAAGACGATTAAGAAGAATGCCAGCAATAATTGGCCGATCGGTATTCGTTCTCCCTTCCCGTTCAACCAGTGACGCAATAATAACAAGTTCATCTTTTGTCATCCCTTCTTTTTTAAGTGTGCTCAACATTTCTGGTGTAACTTTTTTATTGAAATTATCAATAAACATTGAAACAATTGCCCCTGCTGTTGCATCTTTTGGGATAAGATATGTATCAGGAAACATATACCCTTCTTGAGCTACTTCTAAAAATTCTTTTTCCGGAATATTCAAGTCTTTAGAAAGCACCATTGCAATTTCTTCATTTCTCCATCCTTCTAATGTTGTCACCCAAACATCAAGCATGCCGCGGGTGAGTTCCGAGGCAATGGTTTTTGCATCCATGGATTTATTTAAGCGGAAATCCCCTGCCTGGATTTGTCCATCGGTTCCGAAAAACCGTACAAGAAGATAAAAACCAATTTGACTTCGAATAAGTCCAGTTGTTGCAAGTCGCTTCGATAATTCTTTGGATCCTTGCCCGCGGGGAACAACAAACATCATTGGTGTAGTATCATTTGTATCGACTGGCCCCATCGCATACGTCCACCAAAGATATCCACCCAACACAGAAAAGAAAATAATAATCACAGTAACAATGATGCGGACCTTCACAATATTATTTAATTTCATCGAGCGTTGCCCTCCTGTATTTATTTGATTGGGCATCAAACATATACATCCGTCCACACGCACACGTTATCTGAAGAAATCCCTTTCCTTGAGGTTTATCCAATGGTTTTCCACATCCAACACATTTTCCTTGGGAAAGAAGCCATGCTTGTACTGGTGCGATCATGTTTTTAAACATATTCTGTATGCATAGTATATCACGTTGTCACTATGATGGTGTTTTCATAAGCCGCGCTTTTACATTAAGCCGCTTCCAATAGGTTCCCGGTGGAACACACGTTACGAGGGTCATATATGAATCATCAAATCGCTGTTCAAGAGGAGATAAATCCGTCGGTTCAACTACCACCATGTCATACACAATATAAGAATATTTGACTCCATCATACATCACATCTATAACATCACCAATTTTCATCGTTGGAAGAAGTGAAAATATTGTTTTGTAATTCGTCGGACTAAAAAATTGCGGAAGGGTTGAGTGACCAAATATCACACTATTACCATACTGCCCCGGCAACGGAGTACCTCCATAATGCACTAAACTCACCATTAAATCATCTCCAGATATAGTGACCAATGCGTCTTTGATCTTTATCTTAGGAATAGAAAGCGTGTACGTGTTTACTTTCGCCGTCACTCGTTTTTGTGGAGACGTCGGAAACCACGTATTAGGATTTAGAATATCTGCTGCTTGTGCAATAGGGGTAAACGGACCTACTGGAGAAACTGTTTTAGATAGCGAGTTGGCAAGCGTTGAAAAAGATAGAATTGGCCAGAGAGTCCATAATAAAATCAATACTCCTGTCCCCATAAGACCATATGATACGTACACCGATCGTTTCACCGGTTTTTTTGGTATGGCTTTCACGTAGCGGTACAGTGGCATATTACTGGACTATGACAACGTCAATGGTGATATTCGTTGCTTTTAACGGAAGTTTATTCCCAAGTGATCGTTTAAATACAAACTCAGCGCTTCCCACTCCCTGAATTTGTTTTAAGAGTGCTTGAGCACTCATAAATGATTTTCCTACCAGTGATTTTCGTACCTTCTCAACATCAATTTTTGGAATAGATACCAATCGAATTGAAGCTTGAGCGGCAATAGTTCCGTCTTTTTTCACTATTGGACTTGTCACTGTTATGGTCGTTCTTCCTTCATTTGCGATATATCCTGATTGAATATCTTTAGAAGCGAGCGTTAACAAAAGTAATTGAATATCCTCCTCTTTATACGAAGTTCCACTTACGGTTATAGTTGCCTTACCATGCAACTCTTTTGCTTCCTGATCCAATTCTTCTGTAAATGTTTTACTTGTCACCGTTGTTTTGATTGTCTGCTCAATTAATTTTTCTCCTCCTATCACTCCTTGGGAAAGTTCTTCTTTTGCTTTGACAACCAGCTCATCGGTGAGTGCCTTGATGAGCGCATCATAATCAGCCCGTGATACAACAGTTGCTTGTCTGCTCGTTCCTCCAGTAAATGCCTGCGCATTTGATGCAGTAACATCTTCTGTAGACATATTCTTAACAGTAAATTTTTGATCAATTGGCAAATTACTATCTGTTCCAATATTTGATGCTGTCAGTACAGCAGAACGTTTTCCAAATGTTGTCGTCTTGCCACCAAGCGTTAATCCAGAAACACTTGCGGAGGGAATCGTTACATCACTATCTAAAGTAAATTCTAACGAATTACTAATAAACACTGTGCCTCTTTTTAAAACAAGGGGATTAGTCTCATCGTGGTTATATACTGTGACTGTTCCGCGAGCGGGGTCGCCGATTTTTTTCTTTCCGGTGACCGGCATAGTTTTTTCTCCGGATATGGATTTTTCTTGTTTTTTCCCCGGAACAATAAATTTCTCTCCATCTACTCCTGTTGCAACCGTTGAAATAGTGACTGCTTTTTCCTTGGTAATCACCTGCGGCAGTACACCGATAGTGATAGTTGCTTTTGGAAGAAAATAGTAAAGAAATCCTAAAAGAACAACAATGAGAATTCCGATAATTCCAAGTGGAAGCGTAATTCCGTGAATTGGTATTTTTGGCAGTTTAGGCATTTTAGGCATTTGAAAATGTTTTTTCCCAAACCCTAATACTTCTGGTGATACCGAAACCACATTTGCATCTTCAGGACTAATTTCAATTTCTTCTAACTTCTCTTTATCTATGTCCTTACCAAATGCATCATCAATTTCCTCAACAATATCTTTATCTTCCGAAGATGGTTTTTCTTCAGCGACAAGCTTTTCTTCTGGTTGCGCTACAACAGTTGTTTCTTGTTCTTCAGTATCAATGCCCATTGCGGAAGCTAATTCGCTTGCTCCAGCGAGAGCCACTGCACGGGCAACGTCTTCCACAGGCATAACATCAATTTTTGGATAGTGAAGAAAATTTACTCGGTTTGGCCATTGATGTGTTAACAGTTGCGATTGTATGGTTTCCAAAACATTTGTATCATCTCCGAAAAGAAGTATCCGGGAGGGGAGCACTTCAACGTCAGAAAAGCTTTTGATTGCGGTCTCAACATCTTCAACAATAAATTCAGTTTTTTGAATGGTTCGCGTCCCAACACAGATTCCAACGCGATACAGAGACATAGTCATTTCATCCCCTTGCACATGTAAAAGAATGACGCTCGGAGGCACTCCTTCATCATGTTTTATCTGAAATACCACTGCTGTATCAATATTCACAAATCCAACAGGAGATAAATCCAACATGGTTGACATCTTTTTCAACTCAAGTTTTACTCCTTTTTCAATATCTCCTGACGCAGTCAGCATATCTTGAGACAATCCAAAGACTACTTGGTGAATAGCATCAGTTCCTGCATATTCAGATAATTTTTCAATGAGCTCGTCTGCAATTTCAATACGATTTTCCCAGCTATACACTCCAAGTTTTTTACTTTCAGAAGCTGCAACAAGGAGCACTCCATCAGCATCCATTGACCACGCGCATGCTCCGATATGGAAATGGCAAAGCGCAATCGAAAGATACAGTTCCTTCCGAGGTTTTTTAGGACGAAACAGTTGCTGTAGTGGTTCTGGTAGATTCATGAGTTAGGTGTGCATAGATCCGGCGGATGCCGAAACTCGCTGACTCCTCTTTATCTATTGTAAAGTGCCCAAGCTGCCCTGTAAAGGAAACGTGCGGTCCACCACAAATCTCGCAAGAAGCACCAATTGTATAAACCTTAACTTTGTCACCGTATTTTTCCGTAAAAAATCCAAGGGCGCCGAAAGCAAGTGCTTCGGTTTTGTCCATCTCCACATAGGAAACCTGATAATTTTTCGCGATCGCGTTATTTACCAAATCTTCAATTGTTTTCAGTTCATCTGGTGTAATTTTTGTCGGATGGGAAAAATCAAATCGCAAACGCTCTCCTGTTATGTTACTTCCTTTTTGCCCGATATGATCCCCTAATACTTTCCGCAGTGCTGCATGTAATAGGTGAGTTGCGGTATGAAGCTCGGTCGTTTCCTCACTGTGATCAGCAAGTCCTCCTTTAAACATTCCTGCGCTTGCCGTCCGCGAAAGTTCCTGATGCTTTTTAAATTCATCTTCAAATTGAACTCTATCAACTACTTGCCCTTTATCGCGTGCAATTTCCTCTGTCACTTCCCAAGGAAATCCGTATGTTTCATAAAGAGTGAACGCCTGTTTTCCGTCTAGTGTTGGAATTTTTTCAATTTCTTTTAGTCCCTTTTCAATTGTTTTTCCAAAACGGCTTGCTTCATCAATAAACAGTTTCTCAATGATGTCCTGTTTCGGAACAATTTCCGGATATGCATCTTCATAGAGGTTGATCACCGCTGCAACAAGAGCTGGGATATAACTCCATTCACCCCAAAGGCCAAGTTTTCGGATATGAAGCATTGACCTGCGGATGAGTCTGCGCAACATATACCCCTGTTGTTTATTACCTGGTACTACTCCATCAGCCATCATCATGACAGCCCCTCGGATATGGTCTGCAACTATTCGCATGGATGTTGTTTCAGCAATGTTTTTTCCGTAAGACTTTTTTGTAACATGCTCAATGATGGAAATAATGGAAGAAAAGCTATCTGTTGTAAAAATATCCGGCGTGCCGTTAACAACAGCATTAAATCTTTCAAGTCCCCCACCAAAATCTACGCTTCGTTGGGGGAGTGGCACAATGTTTCCATCAGATGTTTTTTGGTATTCCATAAATACGGAATTGCCTATTTCCATAAACCGTCCGCATTGGCAATTCGGATGACATTTCTTACCGAATTTTGCATCATGTGGTATGCCGAAGTCATAAAACACTTCACTGTCCGGTCCGCCCGGTTCACCAGCAGTCATTTGTTCTGGAGCTCCAGATCTGCTCCACCAGTTTTTACTGACATCGTAGTAAAAAATGTGATCATCAGGGAATCCAAGGCTTTTCCAAATACCGTATGATTCTTCATCTTTTGGAGCGCTTCCATTTCCTTGAAATACAGAAATATACAGTTTTTTTGGATCTAGTCCCAATTCACGTGTGAGAAATTCATAAAACCATGAAAGCTGTTCTTTTTTAAAGTAATCTCCCAAAGACCAATTCCCGAGCATTTCAAAAAATGTGGTATGCCGGTTATCCCCGACTTCATCAATATCCTGAGACCTGAATGATTTTTGACTGTTTACCAAACGTTTGCCTAAAGGGTGAGGTTGACCTAATAGGTATGGAATGAGTGGCTGCATACCAGCGCTGTTAAACAGTGTTGTTGGATCATTTTCAGGTACCAGTGGAGCAGATGGAATTACCTTATGATTCCTGGGAGGTTTTTGAAAAAATGATAAATATTTCGACCGAATCTCATCAGCGCTCATCCACGTAGTAGAACTTCAGGCAAAACGCAGGTGTTGAAAGAAATATTCTTTCAATCTGCGCTTGAGAAGTCTCCCTCCTTGACTTGTTTTAAGATACATTTCTCTGCGTTTTGCATCTTCTTGATCGAGACTCGCTTCATAATAAATAAGTTTCCACGGTTTATAAGGTTTCGTTGATTGATTCAGTCCAAGATTATGTTCTTTTACTCTTCGAACTAAATCACCCGTATATCCAATATACAACTTTTTCTTTATTTTGCTCTCAAGAACATACGTATAAAAGAACATAATCTTCTGAAGTTTCACTACTTGGTCATGATCAGATTATACCATGTATAATATGTGTATTGGATTTATAAACATATGAAAGGCAATCTCTCTGATTGGTCATCAATAACTCCCCAAAATACAGCGCTCATTGTTATTGACATGCAGAAAGATTTTTACGCTCCTGATGGATATGTCGTAAAAAGAGGAAAATTAGTTTCTAAAATGTATTCAATTACAAAAAAAGTGGAGAGATTTGCTCAAACACTAGCCAATAAAGGGATATTAGTAATCTACACGAGATTTATTTCAAAAGATGGAATAACTCCAAAAAATTTAATAACCGCAGTAACAAAAGAAGGATTCACCTTCCCTTGTGTGAAAGGGTCTGGCGGAGAAGAAATTTATGATTGTGCAATACCAAAAGAAGCAATACTCATTGATAAACCTCATTATGATGCGTTTGCATATACCAATATACAAACACTCCTCAAAAAAAGAAATATTCAAAATGTTCTTATTTCCGGAGTACGAACTGAAGTATGTGTTGATGCAACTGCCAAACGAGCGGCGTCCGAAGGATATAATTCATTTATCCTCAGTGATTTAGTACAAACATATGATGGTAATCAATTTATTCATGAACACACATTAGCCTTCTTTAATGATTATTATGGATTTGTCGTAACAAGCGATGATATTTTGCAGGAATTAAACAAATAGGTCATGAATTATCAACAACTTCTTCAGAGAAATATTCGTTTAGCTCGCATAAAAATATTTTTCACTTCTCTTCTTTTTTTTCTTCCTATCTGGTATGCCTTTGAAGGAAAGTTTGCCCCGGCAACAACACTTGCTATTATTTACGCAGTAACACATTTAGTATCAGTTTTTCTTGAACTACCAACAGGAGCACTCGCTGACCTACTTGGAAGAAAATATATCGTTTTTCTTGGACTTCTCATTGAGGGAGGAAGTTATATTTTTATATCTCAATCACAAAATGTTTCTTGGTTGTGGATTGGGGCAGTATTTGCCCAAATTGGAAGTACATTTGTATCAGGAGCGGATACCGCCCTCTTCTATGACACACTCAAAGAACTTAAAAAGGAATCGCAATTCAGTTTACTTGCTAATCAAAATCAACTTATTTATCGGATTGGACTTACTATTGCAGCATTTGCTGGGGGATATATTTTTCTTTACTATTATCGCCTCCCCTATGCGCTCGTTGGCATTGCGATGATCATCGCGGGAATTATTACTTTGTTTATGGTCGAACCGCATATTGATTCTGAAAAATTTACCATAACAAATTATATACAGCAAACAAAACTCGGATTTGGGGAACTTTTTAAAACCCCATATATTCGTGATTTTTCTCTCTATTACATTTCGATAAGCGGTATCACGTGGTATTACCTGTATTTTCTCCTCAATGTATTTACAACCGATGTTGGATTTAATGCAATTGAACGCGGATGGATTGCAGCAGTAAATAGTATCATTGTCGCAATCGTCGGAATAGCAATTGCAAAATATAAATTTTTTTCAAGAACCACTGCATATTTATTTTTTCCTATTTGTTTACTTCTTGGCTTCTTATTTGCTCCAATGCTCCCGAAAATTGCAACCACCGTTAGTATCTTTCTTATTTATATCGCTTCAATCTTTAGATGGACAATTCTTGATCAATATACCAATATGGAATTTGAATCAAAGTATAGAGCAACAGCAATATCTGCACTCGGTATGGCAACAAGTTTAATATATTTTCTTCTCACCTTTGCACTCAATCCAATTCTCTCAATATTTGGAAGCGGATGGGTCATGTTTAGTCTTGGAGTATTAACTCTTATAACAACTGTTCCAACAACAATTGTTCTTTTGAAAAAACATAATAGGTAAAGCTTTATAATAGAACTATGTCACATCAAGTTCTTCTGATACTTGCTAGCATCGCAATAGGGTTTACCTATCTTCTTAATAAAAAAATCACTGATGTAAAATACTCAGCCGCATCTTATACTGCCCTTCAAATGCTTGCAGCTTCTGTTATTGCTTTTCCTCTTCTTTTCATCCGTCCGCATATTTCCCTTTCTCCAACATATTGGCTTATTGTTTTTATATCTATAACAGTATATGGGTTAAGTGTATTTTTCAGTTTCAAAGCATACCAAAACACTGATGCATCAGTAGTAAGTATTATTCATAAAATAAGCGTGGTCATCAGTGCTATTCTTGGAATCCTTTTTCTTCGTGAATCCTACACACCTCTTCGATATTTTGGATTATTCCTTATTGTGGGAAGCGGAATGTTGCTTGCATATAACAAGAAACGATTTTCTGTCACCACTGGTATGTGGTTTGCGCTTCTTATGGCTACAACAAGCGGAATTGCGGGATACTTAGACAAAATTATTCTCGATGATTTTTCTCCGTATACTTATACATTCATTAATTCGTTTCTCATTTTTCTTCTTTTCGGAAGAAAACGGTCGACATGGATGGAAATGAAAACAATATTCCACAAATACCCGATAATTATTATGTTGAATGCGTTCCTCGCGGTTGGCTCATGGCTAATATTTCTTATTGTTCTTCAACAAACCAACGTCTCTCAAACACTACCTATGTATAAAAGTCTCTCCTATGTCACTCCAGTAATATTTGGAATTTTGCTACTCGGAGAAAATTTACAATTATTTCAAAAAATTCTCGGTGTTATTATTGGCATCGCAGGAATATTTTTTCTTTATCGATAATTATGAAACTTGTCAAAAAATCAGAAACAACTAATTATTCTTCTCTAACTACAAACATTCATGAATATCCTATGGATATAAAACTCATGAATGGAGCTATTGCCGAAATCAAAGGAAGGTATCCGGAACAGGGATTTGCAATGAATAAAATCTCGGATGAAATTGCTTATGTTGTTAGTGGATCAGGAGAAATAGAATTACCGAAAGAAAAACATTCCATCATTTCTGGCGACACACTTTATATACAACATCACGAACAGTTTGCATGGAATGGAAATCTATCTATTTTTATGGTAACCTCACCTAAGTTTAACCCAAAACAACATAAAATCATATTATGAACCCAATTCTCGTTTTCATTGATTGTAAAGATAAACAAGAAGCGGAAGATATAAGCAGAATGCTTCTCAAAAAACGATTGGTCGCCTGTGTAAATATCCTCACAAATCCTGTTCATTCTTTGTATTTCTGGCATAAACATATCGAAGACGCCAATGAAATTGTACTTTTTGCAAAAACCTTTGATGAAAAATGGGAAGAAATAGAAAAAACCGTATCAAAAATTCACTCATACGATACTCCTGGAATTCTAGCTATCCCTCTCACTCATGTCTCCAAAAAATATCTCGCGTGGATGAAAAAAGAAATCAATTAACCAACGACATGGATTGGTTTCCCTTGAGATATTGCGACGAGATCGTCTGCAAATATTTCAAAGAGATTCCGTATTGCTTCGCGGGTATAGTACCCAAATCCTTTAAGCCCTATTGCCCTCTCCATTCCGGCAAGCGGTGTATTTTCAAATAACGTTCCTTCGCTGGTATACATATCTACTTTTCCGCTTTTTAATGCTTCTGCCATTGCGGTTTCATCAATAAAGGCTTCATCTGCAGTATTTACGATAATCACTCCCTGTTTCATTTTTGCTATTTGCTCTTTCCCAATAAATCCCTTATTTACATCTGTATGCGTCGTATGAAATGCAAGAGCATCAGATTCACTCAACACTTCGTCAAGTGACTTCATCTCTACTCCTGGGACAGTTTTTGAAGAATGATTATATGCTATTACTTTCATCCCAATCCCCTGTGCAATTTCTGCCGTTCTTGAACCGATATTTCCAATGCCGATAATTCCCAGTGTTTTCCCAGCAAGTTCAAAACCCATTTCTTTCACATACTGCCCTTTTTGAGTTTTGCGATCTGTTATTAACACTCGTTTTGCCATACACAAAAGAAGTGCAATGGTGTGCTCTGCAACAGATTCTCTCGAATATCCGGGGACATTTGATACAGAAATTCCCCGCTTTTTACAGTACTCCAAATCTACCCATCCGAAGGACGTCGTTGCAAGGGCAATCCCTTTTAACTGTGGACATGTTTCCATTATCTCTGTTGTTCGCGCTCGAGCTTTTTCAAAACCTCCAAAGTTATCGGGATCTAATCCTAATATGTCTGCATTTTTTGCGTGCTCTTTACATTCTTCGATGGTCATTTCTCCGTCTGTAGATGTAAATGATATATCACCAAGAGCAGTTAATTTAACAAGTTGGCTGTCTGTAAATACTTTTTTCTGCAAAAATATAGCGCTCCTCATGAATACCTCCTCAACAATTAGTTACACATACAATATACCGAGGATGATATTTTTGCAAGAAGAGATACCGTTACTTCTTCTTCGGAAGATTCTTGAAGGCGCGGCGGAGTTTTTGGGTGTTATGGAGACCCTGTTGCTGTAGAGATTCTATGTGTGAAAGTGTTTCATCAACTTTCTCTGATGCTAATTCTGTCAGTTCTTCTTTTTTTTCAATAACCTGTTCCACAACTTCATCTTTCAAAATTTCACCTTTTTCTTTCAAGTCTTTCACTTTCTCTTCCAAATCATCAAGTGCATCTTTTCCTTTTTTCTCAAGAAGTTGTTCAATTTTCTTCCCCTCTTTTGTTCCCAAAAGAACAATAATGCCTGCTCCAATGAGACCGCCGATAAAAAAACCAAACCAAAACCGATTATCATGTCGTTCTTCATTCATGAGGTTCCTCTTTCTTTTTCTTAAATAGAGACAACACATTCATTCCCGTTTTAATCCCGCTCACAAATCCGGCTACAGACGTAGCAGAATCGCTAATTACCCCAGTAACTTTCCCGCCATCATCAAGCATTTTGTTTACTTTCTGTGCTGTTAAACGAAATTCTCCTAAAATATGCCAAACTTGAATGGATAAAATAACAACAAGGGTCGTTAAAATGAAGCTAATAATGATGATGGTCAACTGTACTGGATCCATAGGCAGGTAAACGTATAAGTACAATAAATCAAAAGCTGATATCTGTCAATGAGTTATTGTTGTAATCCCACTTTTCGAGTAATCATGGTTGTTTTTCCATACCGAGATGTTGCAAGAATGGTTATCGTGTTGACTCCGGGTTCAACCGTTATCTGTGTAAAAAACCGTCCGTCGGAACGGACAGTCACACTTACTCCATTGACCATAACTGTTGCATCCGGATTGGTTGTCCCCAAAATATCTAATTTTTTTTCTTTTACTATCGATTCTTGTATGGGAGTAGTAATGGCAAGCGTTGGCGGCATATACAATTTTTGATATTGAAATCCAAAATACACTAAAAATACTAATATAAACGCACCGACAATAAGAGCAATAAACCTGCCGGGAGTGATACGTAATCCTTTTGACCCAATATCTTCTGATTTATTTGGAAGTAAACTTGAGCGTTTTATATCAACGGTCTGTCTTCGAAAAAACGCCATCACACGGGTGCTGTCGAGCCCCAAATACTCTCCATAATTTTTGACAAATCCTTTTGCATAAATTGGAGATGGAAGCAGTTGATATGCATCCTGTTCAATCGCGTCTAAAAATTTCTCGCGGATTTTCGTTACTTTTTCTACGTCAATAAGGGTAAGATTTTTAGCTAGTCGCGCTTCTTTGAGAATACTGCCAACTGTTTTCATAGGAGCTTATTCTTGAGGTTGTTGAATTTGTGCGTAATAATCATCAGGATTTTTTATAAGCACGTCTCGTGGTTTTGATCCTTCCCCAGGACCTATTATTCCTTCTGATTCAAGTTGATCAAGAATGCGAGCGGCCCTGGCATATCCGACGGACAGCCTGCGTTGTAAAAGTGACGCTGAAGCTTTATCATGCTGACAAATAAGTCTGAGGGCTTCGTCAAACAGTTGATCTTTCCCGTCCGCACTCATCGTTGCCATAGAACCACCTCTATGAAGAACCGACACAGGAGTATTGACTACTTCATCAGTATATTGAACAGGAGTATTTTTTGACTTTAGAAACTCTACTACCTTGTTGACTTCCTGTTCTGATACAAATGTTCCTTGAATACGCGTCGGTTTACTTTGATCAGGAGGAACAAATAACATGTCTCCACGACCAAGTAGTTTTTCAGCTCCCGGCATATCAATGACCACTCGTGAATCAATCATGGATGACACATTAAAAGCGACACGAGATGGAATATTTGCTTTGATAAGTCCCGTAATAACGTCAACACTCGGCCGCTGTGTCGCTAACACCAAATGAATTCCAACAGCTCTGGACATCTGAGCAATCCGGCAAATCGTATCCTCAGCATCAACGGGAGCAAACGCCATAAGGGTAGCAAGTTCATCGATAAAGATAACGATATACGGCATGGTTTGAATGCCGGCAAGTTCATTAAATCCATCAATATTTTTTACCCCGACTTCCGCAAGCTGCTTATAGCGTATTTCCATTTCTTTGACCGCGTAGTGAAGCGCGCTTAATGCTTTATCGGCATCAACAATAACAGGAGCCAGCAAATGCGGAATGCCGTTATATCCGGTAAGCTCAACACGTTTTGGATCAATAAGGATAAGTTTCACTTCTTGAGGAGTGGTTCGAAATAAAAGTGACGTGATAAAAGCATTCACAAGAACGGATTTCCCGCTCCCTGTGGTACCGGCAATGAGCATGTGCGGCATTTTCCCGATATCAACCATCACGGGGTTTCCAGACACATCAAGGCCCAGTGCTACACATAGTTTACTTTTTGCCTTCGCCAAAACTTGCGATTCCAACATGCGTTTGAGTGTGACAAACTCAAGTCCGCGATTTGGTATTTCAATACCAACAAGATTTCTTCCCGGAATTGGCGTTTGAATACGAACCGCACCAGTGGGCGCTGAAAGAGCAAGTGCTAAATCACTGGATAATGACTGAATTTTGGATACTTTTGTCCCAAGAGCAATTTCAAGCGCATACTCTGTTATTGCCGGTCCTTTATTTACCTCAACAACATTAGCCATAATGCCAAAACTATCCAGTGTACTTTTAATGATATCGGCATTTTTCTTCACATCTCCCCGGTCTGCCCGTTCTCCTGGGCCATCCGACAAAAGGGTAAGCGGCGGATATTCCCATATCATTTGCTCTTGAGGAACCATATTGGAAGTAATTTTAAATTCAGATTTTGGTATCACTGGCGCGGGACGAACTGGGACTACGGGATTTGCTTTGATCATGGGTTTTGTATCTAAAAATTCTCCACCTTTAATCTTCATTTCTTTTGTTCCACCAATGAATTTACTTTTTGGTGCCACCATCTCTTTGAACAGTCCCCCCACCCATTCAAATATGCGTTGTAGTCCCATAAGGATGATATTCATAAAACTATCAAGTGACGTATTAAGTACAACAATGAGACCGATAATAAATATGCCAATAAATAATAAAAATGCTCCTTCTATAGATATGGCATTGGCAGATGTTGCCATAAGCAATTCTCCAAATGCTCCTGATTGCGTAAGTCCCAAAAGAGCAAAAAGAAGCAATGTAAATCCGAGTGGTATATTGGGTTTACCCAATGTTGATTTCACTTTAAAAAACAAGAAGCTGACGGATATAAGATACACCGGCAGTGGGTACAGAAGTGACCCGATTTTTGTATAGATTGCATCCCGAAGCCGTGATAGTGCCGTTCCTTCACCAAAAAGAGACAAAAAGATGGCGGCCGCAAACAACCAGAGCCAAACAGCGGCAACGGTATAGACTGTTTGTTTTTTTAATTTTAAATGGAATGGTCCGCGTTTCCGATAATGGCGTTTTCGTTGCATACTAACCAGTATAGAAAGAAATTGGGTTTACTGCAACAGAAGCCTTTTTGTCATCCTGAACTTGTTTCAGGATCCAAAATATTGGATAGACAAATCTTTCCAATCTGGATTAGTTGATTCAATCAGATTTATCTTCCATTGACGATGCCACCGTTTGAGTTGTTTTTCGCGTTTGATTGCGAGTTCTACATCCGTAAATTCTTCGTAATATACTAATGTATGAAGATGGTAGTCTTTTGTAAATCCTTCAAAAAGAGCATGTTTGTGTTCAAACACCCGTCTTCCTAAATTATTCGTTACTCCGATATATAATGTTCCACGTCGTTTGTTTGTCATGATGTAGATAAAGTAGTGATAGGTAACGTGACGCATAAATACATCATATCAAAGAGATGCTGAAATAAATTCAGCATGACAAATGAAAAAGACATGGTATAATAATAAGCAGGTTTGTCCTCCGAATCCGCCAACTGGCGGAGAAGGGGGTTATTTTTATTATGGACATCCGAAATATAGCAATCATCGCTCACGTTGACCACGGGAAAACAACCCTGGTCGATGGCATGCTGAAACAAACTCACACGTTTCGGGAAAATGAAGCTGAAATGAACCAAACCACCATTTTGGACAGTAATCCTCTGGAGCGGGAAAAAGGTATCACAATACTCGCTAAAAACACTTCTGTCATGTATAAAAGCACAAAAATTAACATTATCGACACCCCGGGGCACGCAGATTTCTCTGGAGAAGTGGAACGGACCATAAATATGGCTGATGGAGCTGTGCTTGTGGTTGATGCAGCCGAAGGCCCACTTCCGCAAACACAGTTTGTTCTTACAAAGGCACTGGAGCAGCAACTAAAAATTATTGTTGTCATTAATAAAATAGATCGAAAAGACGCACGGGTAGAAGAGGTTGTTCGGGAAATCGAAGAATTATTTTTGCATCTTGCCACCAAAGATGATGATCTAACGTATCCAGTCCTCTATTCCGTTGGTCGGGCTGGTAAAGTGTGGGATCCATATCCGCAAGATTTGAACGCTCCTGGTGATTTAACACCTCTTTTTGAAGCAATTCTTAAAATAGTACCAGCTCCTAAAGCTGATAGCAACAAACCTACTAAAATGTTGGTATCAACCTTGGATTTTGATGATTATAAAGGCACGTATGCTATCGGAAAATTATTGCAGGGAACAATTAAACCCCGTCAATCAATACTTCTATTAGAAGAAAACAAAAAAATAGGACAGTACCGGATAGAACAGGTATTTACGAGCGTTGGGCTTAAACGCGTCGAGACAGACGAAGCTCAAACCGGAGATATTATTGCAGTAACGGGTATTACCGATGTTGCAATCGGTCAGACAATAACAGATCCGTCTGATCCGACCGGATATCCGGTTATTACACTGGAAGAACCGACACTCAAAATTCTTGTTTCAGCTAACACCAGTCCGTTTGCAGGAAGAGAGGGAAAATTCTGTACCGCCCGACAAATTCACGCGAGACTTCTTAAAGAAAAACAGACCAATATTGGCATTACCATCACTCCTAATCCGCAGGGAACCGGTTTTGTTGTTGCAGGTCGGGGGGAACTCCATTTAGCAATCCTTTTAGAGAATTTACGACGTGAAGGATATGAAATGCAGGTAGGAAAACCGGAAGTCATTCTCAAAGAAATTGATGGAATGACCCAGGAACCGTTTGAAGAAATTACTATTGAAATTGGAAGTGCGTATATCGGCGTTATCAGCGAAGAACTTGGAAAACGAAAAGCGGAACTTCTTGATACTCATACCAACACTCGGGGCAGTACAAAAATGGTCTATAAAATATCAAGCAGAAATTTACTTGGATTCAGAGGTGATATATTAACCAAAACCAGAGGAAACGGGATTTTTTCTACTCGATTTATTGGATATTTTCCACTTTCCTCTGTTGTTCCAAAACTTCGAAACGGCGTTCTTGTTTCTTTTGAATCAGGGAAATCAACAGGATATGCACTGCAAACTGTTCAGGAACGCGGAAAATCATTTATCGGTCCAAGTGTTCCTGTATATGCTGGAATGATTATCGGACTGAACAATCGAGGAGAGGATATTGATATTAATGTCTGTAAAATCAAAAAACTCACAAACATTCATTCAGCAAATGCCGATATTGCCATCCAACTTGATCCGCCAACCGTGTTTTCTTTGGAACAGTGTTTGGATTTTATCGAAGAAGATGAACTATTAGAAATTACACCGCTTACCATGCGTCTTCGAAAAAAATAGATGCTGATCCGCCAACTGGCGGACAGCATGACAAACGAAAATTACACTTCCAATATGACCGGCACTATGAGAGGTTGGCGGCCGGTTTCTTTTTTCAAAAATCCTTGCAGGTTATCTTCGATCATTTCGCGCATGAAGCGCCAGTCCATGGTATGTCCATGCCTCACCCGAAGAGATTCGTTTACCACTTTTTTTGCTCGTGCCAGAAGCTCTCCGGATTCTTTGATATAAACAAATCCCCTTGAAATAATATCAGGCTCACTGGTTACCCGTCCGGTTGATTTTTCAACAGGAACAACCACAACAACGATTCCTTCATTGGCAATGGTTTGCCTATCCCGTAGCACGACACTTCCCACGTCCCCTACTCCCAGTCCATCAACCATGATATTTTCAAGAGTGATATGCTGAGCTATTTTAGGAGCAAGACCAATTTTAAACTCCAGTATATCCCCTTCTTCCGGCATGAGAATCTGGGATTTTTTGTATCCGCATTCCATGGCAATAGTCCGGTAATTCATCATATGCCGATACGTTCCTCCGACTGGGAAAATATACTGCGGACCAACTGCGGAAAGAAGAAGCATTTGATCCCCTTGGCTTCCGTGCCCGGACACATGTAAATCTTCCGTGATATTGGTATATGAAACGCGCGCTCCAGTCCGATAAATTTGATCGATAACGGTATTCATACTGTTTTCGTTACCGGGAATCGGGTCTGCGCTATACATCACCGTATCCCCTTCGGCAATCGTCACATACATGTGATTGTCATTTGCCATTCGAGTAAGAGCGGATTCCGGTTGTCCCTGGGCACCGGCTACAATGAGAAACATTTTTGACGGATGCATTTTTTTCAAATCGCGGTCTCTCACAATCATGTCGCGGGGAAATTTCATGTATCCAAGATTGACTGCTTCTTCAACATTCTTATTAACACTTCTTCCAAAAAATGCAATTTTTCTATTATTTTTTAAAGCGATATCAATAGCCAGTTGGATACGGGAAATGTTGCTCGATTGCGTGGTGAATAGAAATTTTCCTGGACACATTGCTAGTTCCTTTTCAATCGCATCTCTGATTTTTTGCTCTGACGGAGTAAATCCTGTCCGCTCGCTTCCCAAACAATCGGTCAGCATGCATAGAACTCCCCGCTTCCCAACAGCATTGATTTTCTCTATTTCTGATTTTTTCCCGTCAAGCGGATCGAAATCAAATTTGAAATCACTGCCGTGGTAAAAAATACCAATGGGCGTTTCAATAACAAGATGTGATGTGTCAGGTACAGAATGCGTCATTCTAATAAATGATATTTTGAATGGTCCGAGGGTAATGGTGTCGGAAAATTGCATGGGTTTCACCCGCACATGCAATTTTGCTTCTTTGAGTTTTACATTGGCAAATGCAGCAGCAAGTGGAGGAGCAAACATGGGGATGTTCCCGAGTTTTGGATAGATGTAAGGAATTGCTCCTATGTGATCATCGTGCCCATGGGTAAATACCAGTCCGCGGATATATTGTTTTTTGTCCATTAAATACCTGGTATCGGGAATAACCAGATCTACTCCATACATGTCAGCATCAGGAAATCCGATGCCGCAGTCAACAAGAAGAATGTCACGAACGAGTCCGTCATACCGAAGCTCATATGCAAACATGTTTTTCGTCACGTTACCGGAGCCTCCGATAGGAACAATACGAATTGACTGTTTGCCGGTTATTTGCCCATGAAAAGAAGAGCCTTGAAAGACTTTTTTTTGTGTTTTTTGTTTAAAATGAAAAAATTTTTTCATACATTAATAACTTTCTACCTTTCCGTTGTCATCCCGAACTTGTTTCGGGATCCCAGCCGATTTCAGATAGATGCTGAAATGAATTCAGCATGACAAAAACGAGATTAATAACTTTCTACAAACTCTTTAATGTTGCTTTCAGTAATATGGAATGTTGTTCCTTTTCCTTCGACAATCATCCGTGCCACTTTACGGCACACATCATTAATTGTTCGTTCGATGCTTCTTATTCCAGCGTCGTACCCAAGAGGACGGATGAGTTTCGGCCAGATACCATCATCAATGGTCAGATTCTCTTTTGTTAACCCTGATGCGCGTAACAGTTCCGGCAGTACATACTCTTTGGCTATCGTCATTTTTTCCGTATCTGAATACGACGGCATTTGGATAACTTCCAATCTGTCCAGTACCGCTGTTGAGATATTTGCGGTGTTGTTGGCTGTTGCGACAAACAATACTTCTGAAAGATCAAACGGATAATCCAGATAATGATCGGTAAACGCTTGGTTTTGTTCCGGATCCAATAGCTCAATTAATACTCCCATGATATCGCCTCGTGCATGTTCAGCTACGCGGTCGACTTCATCAAGAAGCATCACCGGATTTTTGCTTCCTGCATAGCGAAGACCTTTGAGAATGAGTCCGATTTCCGCATCAGGACGCACCCGCGATTGACCTCTTAAATCCAGTGCGTCTGATAATCCTCCGAACGCAACGCGGATGAACTTTCGTCCCATTGCATCGGCAATGGATTTTGCTAAGGTTGTTTTCCCGGTCCCGACCAAGCCAATAAGACAAAGAATGGGGGCACGCCGGGCAAGCATATTTTTGTCTTGTGTTAATTTTAATACTGCTAAATATTCCAAAATCTTGTCTTTCACTGATTGCATACCGAAATGATTATGATCAAGCATTTCTTTTGCTTTGGTCAAATCGATTGCATCTTGCGTCCGCTCGTTCCATGGAAGATTCACAATCCAGTCAATGTAGTCAAAAAGTTGTTCAATATGCACCTGAGCTGCAATGTCCTGTTGCAACCGTTCAATTTCTTCAAAGTAGCTTTTCACCCGCAAATCGAGCTCTGGTGGAATATGCTTATCAGTTAGATTTTTTCGTAACGTAGACAATCGATCAGACAGGAAAGACATACCTCTATAATAGCATGAACACAAACTGATTAATATCGTCTTGGGCCGCGGTTAAATGGCCGTCGTGGGCGATCCGTATGTTCCCGTGGTGGTGCCTTAGCGGCATCATCGCCAAACAACATCGAAAGATTTACCCGTCCCTGATCATCAATTTCAATGACCCGTACTTTTACTTTTTGACCAAGTGCTACAACATCTGCGGGATTTTGTACAAATCCGGTTGACATTTGCGACACATGCACGAGTCCTTCTTTTCCGGGAAGTATCTCAACAAATGCACCAAATGCCATCATGCGTTTCACTTCTCCCTCATATTCTTCCCCCGCTTTCACTTCATGGGTAATTCCCTCTATCCAAGCAACTGCCTTATCCACTGCTTCTTGTTTAACAGAACTAATAAATACTGATCCGTCATCTTTCACATCAACCACTGCTCCGGTGATTGTTTGAATTTGTCGGATTATTTTTCCACCGGGACCGATGATTTCTCCAATGCGTTCAACCGGAATTTTCACCATCTGCACCTTTGGTGCATATTGGGAAAGAGCTGGTCGTGAGGAAGCGATCAGTACATGCATTTTCTCAAGAATCATGGCGCGAGCTACTTTTGCCCGATCCAGTGCTCCTTTGACGATTTCATCACTGATTCCATCAACTTTCATGTCGAGCTGTATGGCCGTAATGCCATTTTTTGTTCCTGCTACTTTAAAATCCATGTCTCCACCGAAATCTTCAACGCCAACGATGTCGGTTAACAGCACAAATTCTTTTTTGTCTTTTGGATTTGTCATGAGTCCGACGGAAATTCCTGCTACCGGTTCTTTGATTGGAACTCCTGCATCCATAAGCGCTAAGGTTGATCCGCAGGTTGATGCCATGGATGTAGACCCGTTGGATGACATAATTTCAGATACAAGCCTGATGGTGTAGGGAAATTCTGTTTCATCAGGGATAACGGAGATGAGTGCCCGTTCGGCAAGAGCTCCGTGACCGATTTCGCGTCTACTTGGTGTTCCCACACGTCCGGTTTCCCCGACTGAATATGGAGGCATGCTGTAGTGGTGAATGTATCGTCTTGATTCTTCTCCTGTCGGGCTTTCGATAAGCTGCGCCATGTCAGGTGATCCAAGGGTCGCAACAGTGAGAACTTGTGTTTGCCCTCGTTTGAACATTGCGCTTCCGTGGGTTCGTGGTAACAGGCTTACATCCATAGAAAGTTCCCGTACTTCATCAATTTTTCGTCCGTCAACGCGTTTGGCGTGAAGAAGTACATCTTCCCGGATGCGGTTTTTGAACATATGATCAATAGCTACCATGATGTCCGGAGTGGTGTGTTCTTGCTCATACTTTTCCGCTATTGCCTTGGCAAGATCCGACAACCCCGTATCGCCGCCTTCTTTTTCTGTTTGTTTTTTAAACTGAACATCAAGTTCTTTTTTGAAATCTTTCGCAAGTTTCTTTTCAAGTTCTTCAGTTGTTGGTTTTTCTTCAACAACGACCTTTTCTTTCCCGACTTCTTTGACCAACTCATTGATGCAATCAATGATCTTTTTGTTGGCTACTTTTGCTTGGCTTACTGCTTCAAACACCACGTCTTCCGGTGTTTCGCAGAATCCTCCCTCAAGCATCATGACGCGCTCGGCGTTTGAGGACACAACAAAATCAAATTCACTGAGTTCCTGTTGCGGAGCGGTTGGATTGATAAGAATTGCTCCTTTGTCTTTCCCCTCTTCTTTGGTATATCCGACACGGACTGCCGCAACTGGGCCATTCCATGGAATGGAAGAGATGGAAATGGCAGCGGATGCTGCAACAAGAGCCAATATATCCGGATCATTTTCTCCGTCAACAGAGAGCGTGGTGATAATCACCTGCACATCGTGTTTATATGTTTTTGGAAACAAAGGACGAATAGACCGGTCAATGACGCGACCGGCTAGTACTGCGTCATCTGTTGGTCGCCCTTCCCGTTTTACCCAACGGGATCCTTTAATGCGACCGCCTGCATAGAGCCGTTCGACGTATTCAACGGAAAGTGGAAAATAATCAAGTGTTGTTTCGCGGCTGGAGGCTGTGACAGCTGCCAGTACCATGGTGTCGCCACTGCGGGCTACCACTGCGGCACTTGCCTGTTCGGCAAATCTGCCTACTTCAAGCGTTATAACTGAATTTCCGATTTCAACGGATTTTTGTGTTAGTTTCATATGATATTTCTCGCCTACCTGAGGGGAAGAAGTTATGGGAAGTGAGACAACTCGAGTTCTTGATACTGAGCGGCGCTTGGCGCCGTCGAACGTATCAAAAATTCAAGACATCACACTTCCAATGATCTTCTCCAACCGCAAGTATGCGGAGGATAAAATTACTTTGTTAACCCCAACTTTTTTGCTATTTCTTTATACCGGGGTTTTTCTTTATTTTCAAGATAGTTTAACAGTCTTCGGCGTTTGCTGATGATTCCCAACAGTCCCCGTCTGGAATGATTATCTTTGTTGTTTGTTTTCAGGTGAAGTGCTAATTTCTCAATTCTGCTTGTTAAGAGTGCAATCTGTACTTCCGGACTCCCTGTATCTCCGGGTTTTACCTGATATTGTTCAATAATCTGTGCTTTCTCAACACCCGGAACTGGAATCGGTTCTGTCACTTTTTTTGCCTTGCCCGCCGTAGCCCTGCCTGCCGGCGAGGCTGGCTCGTGCGTAGGCGTGGTTTTTTTAACAGCCTTTTTCTCTTCTTTTTTGACGGCTTTTACCGCTTTTTTCTCAACTTTTTCAGCTTTCTTAACTGTCTTTTTGATTGTTTTTGGCATAACTATTTAATAAAAATGGAGCAGCTTTCTACGCTCCAATGTGGCTATTTTACACTAAATAGAGGTAAATTACAAGGAAGAAATATTATTACGCTCCCGTAATTTTAAGATTACCAACGACGCGCGATTGTCCGGCTTCCAATCCACCTTTTTTATTAACCTCTAATTTTGCTACCATAGTTAAAGCAAATTTGAACTTTTGAAGATCTTTGGTTTTAACCAGTCTTCCGGGGGATTCTGAGTTTTGGGCTGTGCGACCGGAGCTATCGGTTCTTGGGGTTGTGATACGGGAGGAACGGGCTCGGGAACTGGTTGGTGGGGAACTATTTGCTTTCCTCCTGCTTTTACACAAAGGCCAGCTACTTCAAATGTTTGCGCTGTGATGTGGTTTTGGAATGAATTTGTTGTTTTATAGAGTGCATGAAGAATATTTGTTGCAATATCCTCTGTGAGGACAATTCCTAGTGCTGTAAGAAATCTCGCAACGAGTTCCGCTGTTGTTCCGGAATTTCCGACAATATTTACTGTTCCGTATTTTGCATTATCTTCGTGACTATCAATATTTATAATCGGATGGGTTGCAAAGAGTTCTTTATCTTCTTCATAGACCTTCCCCAGTCCTCCTAAATGCTTCGTATCGACAGTGATGATGGTGTCCACCGCAGTTCCGGCATGGCTATACATGACCTTATCCTGAGAAAATTCGGCAAACCCGGGTCTGGGTTCAATGATGAGGTTAAACTTCTTTCCTTCAATGTTATAACTGACTTTTTCAATCGATCCGTCTTCATAGTCAAGCGATATGACAAAATTCTTTTTGGCAATTGTTGTTTGCAGCTTGTTTGCTCCAACAAAACTTGAGTATTCAACTATCATTGGTGTCGCACAGGCAATGGTTACGGTTTTTCCGATCCCCTTCAATCCTAGATAGAGAGAAAGCGCACTTCCTATACTGTCATAGGTGGGGTTCATGTGTGTGACAATGAGGATATCTTTTGCTTTATCAATGAGGGACTTCACTTGGGTTACTTCATGAATATCATCCATACAATATTTATTGGAGGCAGTCCGCCAGCTGGCGGATTCATCGGTTGGTGAATGCGATTATATCATCACCTATGGCAAACGCAACGTCACGGTCAAATAAAATACCGCAATCGTTCCCTGGTTCGATTTTTGTTTCCTCTAGCTTTCCTTTTCGGACAGACTTAATTTTTGCAATGCCCACTTCTTCTTCTTTACGCATAATCTTCACCTGATCTCCGCGGGCAATTCTGCCTGAGATGACTTTTGTGCCGGCAATCCGTTTCCCGTCAAAAGGAAATTCAGCAATCACCGTTCCTTTTCCCAGTTCCCGTTCCTGCATGATGACTTCCATTGCTCCTGCAATCACATCACGAAGCTCGTCCAATAGTTCATAAATAATGGTGTATGTCCGCGTGACCACTCCTTCGATTTGCGCGAGTTTCTGAATTTCCTGTTTGAGTTTGACATTAAAGCCAATTATAAACGCGCCTGTAGACTTAGCAAGGAGTATATCCTGATCAGCAATATCACCAACACCCGCTGTCACAATGTCTACATCCGCTCCGAGTGCTTCTAAAATGGCCTCAAGAGACCCGAATGTGTCTGCTTTGATAATAATTGCTAATTTTTTCTTTTGTTCCATTGTGGAAAGGAATTGTTGCACGGTTTGTTCTTGCGAAAGTGGAACAGCTTGTTCCGGCAATACTGCTTCTTGTTGGATGACGTCGGTGATACTGGTTCCCACCTGTGGAAGTTTCGTAAATCCCAATACTTCCACGGGTTTTGAAGGAGGAGCTTCTGATACACCAACTCCTGCTTCATCAAACATGGCCCGAACTTTCGCTATTGGTTGGACTCCGTTATAGAGTGTCGTTCCAAACCGAAGTGTTCCTTTTTTCACAATGACTGTTGCAACGAGTCCCTTTCCTTTATCAATTCTGGTTTCAATGACCACTGCTTCAAGAGGAGCTATTGGCTCATTGGATAGTTTCTTTTCATCAGCTACAAGTTTAATGATCTCAAGAAGATCTTTTACTCCTGCACCGGTTTTAGCGGATACCAACACAAACGGAATTGTTCCTCCGAATCCTTCCACCTGAACACCGGCTCGGGCTAAATCTTTTTTGACTTTATCGACATTTGCTGTCTCCATGTCGATTTTATTAATAACAACAATCATGGGTACTCCCGCTTCCGTTATCATCCGGATGGATTCTTTTGTTTGCGGCATCACGCCATCATCAGCTGCTACCACAAGAAGGGCGATATCTGACGCTGATGCGCCGCGGGTACGCATTTTTGCAAATGCTTCGTGGCCGGGAGTATCGATGAAGGTAATGCCTGGAATCTGATATGCACCAATGTGTTGAGTTATTCCTCCGTGTTCACGGCTAGCTACTTGGGTTTTTCTTATGTAATCAAGAAGGGATGTTTTTCCGTGGTCAACATGACCTAAGACCGCAACTATCGGCGGACGTGCTACAGACATTTCTGATTTCTTCTGACTTTTTTTCATGCATGGACTTCAGGAACTACTTCTGTTTTTGGCGTTTCAGTTTTTTCCTCTTTAACAACGACCGGTTTCCCCTGAATATCTATTTTCCAACCGGTTAATTTTGCAGCAAGCCGTACATTTTGACCATCTCTTCCAATAGCAAGAGATAATTGGTCTTCAGGAACCGTAACGGTTGCGATTTTCGTTTCTTCATTGAGCGCTACATCAATATCTTTTGCTGGCGCTAGAGCTGCCGTAATAAATGCCTTTGGCTGATCACTCCATTGGATGATATCTACTTTTTCATTTCCTCCGAGTTCATTAATAACTGCTGTTACCCGAACACCTTTTTGCCCGACACAAGATCCAACAGGGTCAACGCCTGATTGTTTAGAAAATACCGCTATTTTTGTTCTTCCTCCTGCCTCTCTCACAACTATTCGTAGTTCAACTGCTCCTTGGGCAACTTCCGGCACTTCCCGATGAAATAGTCTTTCAACAAGTCCCTTATGGCTGCGTGAGACAATAATTTCATTTCCTCGGGGAGTTTCCCGAATTCCTTCAATGTAAAACGTGAGCCGCCCATTTAAATGATACCGTTCACCCGGATTTTGCTCAGATACCGGCATGACCGCCTGCGTTCGACCAATATCCACAATGATGTTAGGGCCATCAAAACGAAGCACCATTCCCGGAACAATCATGCCAATTTTTGTTTGATAATCCGTTAGTACTGCTTGTTTTTCTTCTTCGCGGATCCGTTGAAGGATAACTTGTTTTGCAGTTTGCGCTGCAATACGGCCAAATCCCGAAGGAGTGACGTCTTTTCCTTCTTTGACAATTTTTGCTTCCCCAGTGTCAGGATCAACAGATGCAGTTAGGGTATCAACTTCATCTGTTGGATAGTCTTTTCGATACGCAGCAAGGATAGCTGCTTGAATGGTCTCAAGGACTATTTTTGGATCAAGTCCCCGTTCTGTTGCTACTTGGTTAAGTGCAAGTGAAAATTCGCTTCTGACTGTTGCCGGCATATATTCCTCTTTTTATAAAAAAAGGCGGGTTACTTACCCACCTCCCTTGCTACTACAATACTTCTATTATACTGATTTGAGCCTACCACGTCAATGTTGCATCGTTTTGTCTAATTTTTCCAACAGTTTCCGTTGTTCATGGGTGACATGGGTCGGAATTTTCAGTTGTATTTTGATATACGCATCTCCCCGACCGCCGCCTCGAACATGCGGTACTCCTTGACCGCGAAGACGGATGAGTGTGCCTGGCTGCGTGCCAGCCGGAATTCTGATTTTTACGGGTTTATCAATTGTTTCCACTTCTTCTATTCCCCCTATCACTGCCCGTACAAACGGGATTTCGTGGGTAACAATGACATCGTCCCCTTCCCGCAGGAATAGCCGATTGGGTTTGACTTCAATGACAATGTCAAAATCATCAAATCGAATGCGTGATCCGGTATCAACACCTGCTGGGATTTTGATTGTTTTTCTTTCTGACCCTTCGCCGGCTCCCCCTCTTGGAACCATAACTTCCTTTGTTACTCCATGTACCGCATCCATAAAATCAATGGTAATTTCATACGCTGGATGGCTGCGAGCGCGACCGCCCCAGCCAGAGGCTGGTCGTCCGTTGGACGAAAAAAATTGCTCAAATATTTCAAATGGGTCAATAAAATCATTCCCAAATGGACTTCCTCCACTGGATGAATAAGAATAAGTAAATGGCCCTTGTCCTGCGCTGCCGCGTGCCCCGTAGCCCCCACCGGGGGCGAAGGCGGTATGACCAAATTGTTCATAAGTTTCTCGTTTGCTTTTATCTGAAAGAACCGCGTAGGCTTCGTTGATTTCCTTAAACTTTTCATTTGCATGTGCTGCTTTATTTCTGTCCGGATGCCACTCCAATGCAAGTTTCCGATATGCACGTTTAATCTCCACATCACCAGCGGATTTTGAAACACCGAGGATTTCGTAATAATCTCTTTTTGTAGCCATTAGCTAACCACTTCTCCCTCTTGTACTTTTTTGTCGTCCTTTTTTTCTTCTGCTTTTGGCTCTTCAGTCGGTGGTGTTTGGCCTTGATACATAGCGGCTCCCACTTTTTGGACTACATCAGAGAGTTCACTGGTTTTTGTTTCCAAATCTTCTTTACTACCTGTCTCAAGAATATCTTTCAGTGCCTTTATCTTTTCTTCAATAGTGGTTTTATCTTCTGCTTTTGCTTTATCACCCGCATCTTTGATGGTTTTTTCCGCTACATAGATGAGATTTTCCGCTTTATTTTTTGCTTCAATTTTGTCTTTCTTTTCAGAATCTTCTGCTGCATGTTCCTCTGCTTCCTTTTTCATCTTCTCCACTTCATCTTTGGAAAGTCCCGTAGAACCGGTGATTTTAATGGTACTTACTTTTCCCGTTGCTTTATCTTTTGCTGCAACGTTCAGAATCCCGTTGGCGTCGATATCAAATGTCACTTCAATTTGCGGGACGCCTCGCGGCGCCGGCGGAATACCGGAAAGAATAAATCGACCGAGCGATTTATTATCCGCTGCCATTGCCCGTTCTCCTTGAAGGACATTAATTTCAACAGATGTTTGGTTGTCAGCAGCTGTTGAAAATATTTCAGTTTTACTTGTTGGTACACTGGTATTCCTTTGAATAAGCGGTGTTGATACGGCTCCAAGCGTTTCGAGTCCAAGAGTGAGTGGTGTTACGTCTACGAGGACAATATCTTTATAACTCGTATCTCCAGCAAGAACACCAGCTTGGACAGCAGCTCCAATTGCTACCACCTCATCTGGATTGACAGACTGATTGGGTTGTTTGCCAAAGAAGTTCTTTACTACTTCCACAACCTTTGGCATTCTGGTCATTCCACCAACAAGCACCACTTCATCGATATCCTTGACTGTTTTTTTGGCGTCACTCAAACATTTTTTCACCGGCTCAATGGATTTTTCGATAAGATCTCCAACAAGTGATTCCAGTTTTGCTCGCGTTAATTTTGTAACCAAATGCACCGGACCGTCTTTCCCTTGGGTGATAAATGGAAGGTTAATTTCTGCTTCCATGGAACTTGACAGTTCTATTTTTGATTTTTCAGCTGCATCACGGATCCGCTGCAGTGCCTGAGGGTCTTTCCGTAAATCTACCCCGTGTTCTTTTTTAAATTCATCAGCTAAATAATCAAGAATCCGTTTATCGAAATCATCTCCACCCAAGTGTGTGTCACCATTTGTTGCTTTTACGGTATAGACGCCTGACTTTTCATCAAGATCAAGCTCGAGGATGGATATGTCAAATGTTCCTCCGCCAAGATCATAAACAGCAATGGTATGGGCATTTTTCTTATCCAGTCCATAGGCAAGCGCTGCAGCGGTTGGTTCATTTAAGATACGCATGACTTCAAGACCAGCTATTTCTCCTGCTTGTTTGGTTGCTTGTCTCTGGCTATCGTCAAAGTACGCTGGAACGGTTATTACTGCTTGCTTGACCGATTCTCCAAGATATTTTTCAACATCTGTCTTTATTTTAGATAGTATTTTTGCAGAAATTTCCTGAGGAGTGAATTCTTTTCCTTCAACGACAACGACCGCCATGTCGTTTTTTCCGCTCTTTATTTCATATGGAAGCAATTTTTTGTCGAGCTCGACGCTTTTATCACTGTATTTTCTTCCCATGAGACGTTTGACGGAATACACGGTCGATTTTGCATGGATCACCATCTGCCGCTTCGCAACATCTCCGACAATATTTTTAATTGGGTCAACGACAGAAGGAAAAACATTTCTTCCTTCCGCTGAATAGATGACTTTCGGGCTGCCGCCTTCCATGATGGCAACACAAGAGTTCGTTGTACCCAAATCAATACCAATTATTTTAGACATACTTCCTCCTTTATACCTCCACCTACTTGTACTTTTGATGGTCTTAGCAATTTATCATGCATCCGGTACCCGTCTGTCAAAACTTTCATTACATGATCCTTTTCTCCGTCAACAACTTCTATACATTCCATGATATGCGGATCAAATGGTTTACCCGCAACATCAATTTTTTCAACTCCATACGTGTTTAACACTGCGTGTAATTCTTTCATTGCAAGTGCAAGTCCCTCTTTGTGCACATGATGCTCGACAAGTTCAAGCGTATCAACAACAGGCAATAATTTTTTTAAAAATTGCTCTGTTGCATACAGACGCACATCAAATACATCTTGTTCAGTCCGTTTCACAAGATTTTGATAATCTGCAAGTGCCCGCAAATATTTGTTTTTCCACTCGTCATCAATAATAATAGGTGATTGCATTTTCGTTTGTTTCATAGTTACCAATTACTCCCAAATTCATGAATTAATCCGCCCATATAGCGCACCATGGGGATAAGCCGTGGATAATTTAAGCGTGACGGACCAACAATGCCGATTGCTCCTGACACGTGCGGGGTTTCGAATTTATGATACACATATCCACATTGGGATAATACGCCGCGATCTCCCAAATCTTCTCCAATGAGAATTTCAAATGGTCCGCTTTCACGAGCCAAGAGTTCCCACCAAAAATCAAATCGGTCAAGCGCTGCAAAAAGCGCGTGAGTGAGTTCATAATCAAAAAATTCCGGCATATCGAGAATATTGGCAGCACCCGCGAAATAGAGATCTCCATCTTTTGTAGCAGTAATTGCCAGTGTTTTTGTGCTGTCAGCGAGGGTTTTCGTTGCCTCGCGCAGCAGCTTATCCACTTCCTGCCGATAATCCCAAATTTTCTCTTTCACTGACATCTCTTCAGCAACTGACATTTCTTTTTGCTTCATGAGATGTTCTACATAAAACTTTAAGGCTGCCGGTGTTGGTGCACGACCAGCTGACGTATGCGACTGTTTGAGAAGTTTCATATCGGTTAGTCTCACCATTTCATTTCTAATTGTTGCTGGCGAAACACCGAGATTATATTTCTTGTCCAGCGTTTCGGAACCGACCCCTTCTGCAGTTGTTATAAATTCCTCAATAATGGATTTCAAGATTGCAACTTGTCTTGGAGTAAGATCAAATGTTGTTTCCATATTAGCAGTAATATATAACGAGTGCTAATTCATGTCAAGACCCTATTGTAATTTTCTGCGTCAATACTTCATACTGGTTATAGGATGAAAAAAGTCGTCTTTTTTATCATTCTTCTTATTATTCTTACTGTTGTTCCTATCACGGTATATATGGTTGGACAACAACAAGAACTTCGGAGTCGTGCTGCTCCAGCAACAGTTCTTGCGCTAAATCCAAGTACTACGACAAAAACCAAAGGTGATATTTTCTCATTTGATGTACAGATTGATACAGCGGCTAATAATGTCGCAATGGCAGAACTTCATCTTATCTATGACGCAACAAAATTAGAGGCTCTCAGCATCACAAATGGTCCACTGGCGCCAAAAATAGCTGCTTCAGGAGTTGTTGGAGGAGGAACGGCATCAATTACCGTACGCGCTGAAAATACAACAAAACCCATTAAAGGAACTGGTACGATTGCAGTTATTCGCTTTAAAGCAATGGGAGCAACTGATGCGCCAACTCAAGTAAAATTTGATACTACTACGTTTGTTTCTGGACTCGGAGAAAATAATCCAAATGTACTCACTAACAGTATCCCCGCTTCCGTTACTGTTTCTATGGGTCAAGATGCACAGGTCGTTCCAACCGTGTCAAATGCAGTTTCGCCAACAGTGATCATTACTCCAACAGCGATACCTCAACTATCTCCAACACCCCAAGCAAGTTCGTCTGCAATTCAGGTTTCTATTCAAAAAGACGAATCAGGTGTTTCTCCCAATGCTCCTCTTATTCAAGGAGTTGCTCCTCCCGGATCAACAGTAACAATTGTTATCCACTCTGACCCAATTACTGTTGTGGTTACCACTGATGCAAATGGGAATTATCAATACACACCAACTCAACCACTGACTGATGGGACGCATACGATCGTCGTCACATCTCAAAATTCAGATGGAACAGCAAATACAACCTCATCTGAATTTACCGTATCAAGCACAGCAAACGGAGAGCTAACAGGAGAGACGATGCCCATTTCCGGCACTATTACGTATACAATTGTTCTTATTGGTGTTTCACTACTATTATTACTAGGAGGCGTGATGATCCAGACATCACAGATACGAATATGACTATGTTTATTCAACAAAAAGCTCCCCCGTCAATAAAAAAAGTAGTTATCATTATCGCGCTCGTCATTTTCGCACCGCTTCTGGTTGCGGGAATTGCAGGCATTATGTCTCTTGCAACCAAGGCATCGGGAACAAAAGCAAATATTGTTGTTGATGCAAGTGTACCTTTAGAATCCATTTCAACGAATTTTTACCACGCATTTGCACAAGGAGGAGAAGAAGCAAATGATATGATCGCGCCCGTTATTAATGAAACAAAGGCGCTATCACCAGAGATTATTCGTATTGACCATATCTATGACCATTTTGACGTGGTGTCCGGGTCCAGTGGGAACCTTTCCTACAACTTTGACAAATTAGACCAAATCGTGAATACCATTGTGTCAACAGGTGCAAAACCGTTACTTGCTCTTTCCTTTATGCCATCGGTTATCGCAAAAGATGGTTCGATTATTAATGTGCCAAATAATTGGGATGATTGGGCGGCTGTTGTCAAACGGACTGTTGAACACTATAGCGGAAAAGGAGAAAAGAATATCAACGGCGTCTACTACGAAGTGTGGAACGAGCCTGATCTAGATCAATTTGGAAAATGGAAAATGAGTGGAGAAAAGAGTTACGTTACGTTATATCGGTATGCAGCACAAGGAGCAGGTCAAGCCGCTAATGTGAATACATTTTATATCGGCGGACCATCGACAACAGGGCTCTACAAAAATTGGATTATTGGCCTTGCTAATTCCGGCGCTCGGATAGATTTCTTTTCCTGGCATACATATTTAGGAGATCCAAAACGATATATGACAGATCAGCATAATCTTGTCAAATGGCTCCTACCGTATCCGGGACTTAGCCTCAAGCCAACGCTTATTACTGAGTTTGGATTTACCGGAGCAAAAAATAAAATGTATGGTACCGCCTTTGGCGCTGCTCATACCGCGGCCGTTATTCGACAGCTTATCTCAGGGGGTCCAACATATTTATTTTCCTTTGAGCTTATTGACGGGCCGAACCAGGAAGACGGGTCTGGATGGGGTTTATTTACCCATTCAACAAACGGGAAAAAAGCAAAACCGCGTTACAGCGTCTATGCATTTATTGATGCAATGAAAGGAGAGCGATTACAACTTACTGGAGAAGGATCTTGGGTGACGGCGTTTGCAACGAAACGCGGTGGTGTTATCCGTATATTCTTAGTTAATTTTGATGCCAATGGTACACATAGCGAACAAGTGCCCGTCACAATAACAGGGTTACCCAATGGCGCGTATACATATAAAGAACGGTTCTTATTTGGACGATCTATTCAATCAGATGAATCTGTCGCAAGCGGCACACTCGCAAAAGAAGTGTTTATGCAGGCACAAAGCATGGCCATCTTGGAGCTGTCAAAAAAGTAATTTTTCTACGAAATCGGGGTGTTTTGTCCCCCGTTGCCGACAACTTCACTTGCGGATTCCAAAATAATTTGTTTCGGCCGGCGTATTTGAGAAATCATACTGACAAATGTTTTTACCTCCCGTACATCAAGTACCCAAACGAGAAACACATAAACAATAAGTCCAATCAAACTCGCTGCTCCTGTTAGAAGGAGGAGTCCCGATGTTCTCGTTGTATCAAAAACAAGTTGATCAAATAATTTGAGTGGAATATATAAAGCGAGTCCTGTTATAAGTGACGCAATAACAATTTTAACAGGTGTATAAAACATATGTATCATAGTACTAGCGCCTATTCGTTTTCCAAGATATACAACAAGTAGTGACGCATTGATGATGCTTGCAATGGTTGTTGATAATCCCAAAGACCACACAGGAAACTTATATATTTGTACAAATACGATACTGCAAACTGTATTAATTAAAATGGTAATAACTCCAATAATAACTGGGGTTTTTGTGTCATATAGCGCATAAAATCCCCGAGTGAAAAGTTGTGATACCGCTTGGGCTGAAAGTGAAATGGCAAACATGGATAACGTCATACCGGTTAGCACCGTTGCCTGCCAATCAAATCGCGACGCACCAAAAACAAGCCGTACAATGGGAATTCGAAGTACCATAAACAACACTGATACCGGCATAATGAAAAAAATGATTTGATTGAGTGCTGAGTATAACGTTTTAGCAAATTTATCTTTATCTCCCGATGCGCTTGCCTGGGATAACAAGGGAAATGCTGCTTGAGCAACTGTGGCTCCGAAAAGAGCAATGGGAAATTGCTGTAAATGCTGCGCAAAATGAAACACGGTTACCATACGCGCTCCAAGAAGGGTTGATAATATGAGATCGACTGTTGTGTCCACTTGTGATATAGCAAGACCGATTGTTCTTGGCACCATGAGTTTTCCAATTTCTCGTACGCCCTGATTATGTATATCTAAATCGATTCGACTGCGGTACCCGAGTTTAATAAGAGACGGAATTTGAATACACATAAAAAGAACTGCTCCAATGCCCACTCCTACAACCGGTGCCCATAATCCCATTGTTGAAGAAAAAACAACAATGGCAATAATAATTCCGATATTGTAGACAACAGGCGCTATTGCCGGAACGGTAAATAAATTATGTGATTGTAAAATACCGGTAAAAAAATTTCCTATAAGAAGTGGAAATACTTGGGCTACTACCATAAATCTGGTAAACCCTATCATTTGCATTACCTGGGCATCTGAAAAACCAGGGGCTATGAAATGTGATACTGCTTTGGTCCAGATAAGAATTGGTATTGCGATGAACGCTAATAGAATACAGGAAATAGTAATAATGGTATTTGAAATTCTCCAAGCCTCTTCTTGTTTTCCAAGGGTTATATATTTTGTGTATACAGGAATAAATGCCGATGTTAAGGCTCCCATGACAAGAAGCTCAAAAAGAAGATTAGGAAGTCGAAACGCCGCTAAATACACACCAAGTTCATCGGGAGAAAATCGTGCAGCGAGCATTCTGTCCCGAAGGAGTCCGAGTACGCGAGATGCAAACACCATGATGATAAGAACAGTTACGGCCGACCGCATCGAAGCTTGTTTATTCCAAAGGAATGACCATACACGTTTCATTACGACCCTATTATAACGCAATCTCACCTTGACCAGCTATACCCTAATCAGGTATACTTTGCCCTATGCCAGTTACAGCACAAGCAGAAAAAAAATTAAGACGGGACCGGAAACAACAAGTAATTAACGCGGCTCACCGTGCGCACCTTCGTGATGGAGTGAAATCCATGAGAAAAACTCCGACAAAAAAACAATTGCGAGCTGTGTTTTCTCTCTTGGATAAAGCAGTAAAACTTCATGTGATCCACAAAAATAAGGCTTCACGACTCAAATCCCGCCTCTCAAAACTTCTTATTAAGAAATAATTCTTTACTCCATAACTATGATATTATGGAGGTATGCCTGCCGCACCAAAAATATCAATCAATCTCTTGGGTCTTGAGCAACAAGAACATTCTCCACTCGGTCGCTTCATTGGCTGGGCTACCACGTATGGCAGATATATTATGGTGACAACAGAAATGATTGTTCTTGTCGCGTTCCTTTCCAGGTTTAGCTTAGATCGTCAATTAACAGATCTGAAAGATGAAATACAACAAAAACAAGATATCATTGCCGCCAATCAGGATTTAGAAATTCAATTTCGTCAAATACAGGATTCTCTAAACAAGATGAAAGCGCTTCTTGCGAAACAGGAAATTCCAACAAACACCATAAATACATTGCATGTGCTGCTTCCCTCGGGGACATATTTTCAATCGCTATCAATTAATGATAGTAAAATTACATCACAAGTTGTATCACTGACCGTCCAAAGTTTTTCTCAATTTTTGATCAATTTAAGCGCAACAAAACAATTATCTAATATTGAAATCGGGACTGTTGATAAACAAACAGTTGCCGGTATCCAGTACACGCTCACAGCGCAACTTGCGCAGGCAGGTAAAAAATAATATCGTATGGATAAATTTTCTATACCACAGGAATATCGAAAATATTACCGATCACTTGAGCCAATACTCAATAAACCAAAAACAAAACGGTATTCTACTGTTATCTTTTTCTTTTTAACTGTTGCTCTCTTTGGGTGGTTTGCAATTAAACCTACGATCCAAACCATTCTCTATTTACAGAGAGAAATTGTAGATAAAAAAGAGGTCAATACAAAAATGGATGAAAAAATTAATGCTCTTATAGAAGCACAGGCAATACTTGAGAATATTCAACCTCAGTTAGAAGTCATCTCTTATACCATACCAATGAATCCTCAGGCAGTTGATATCGCGCGACAGCTGAAAAAGTTAGCCGAAACGTCACAAGCGTCACTGAGCGGTATTCAAATAGCTTCAGTCCCTATCCTTGTCGCTACTCCGAGTGCCGCTCTTCCATCTTCTATTGTTAAACACACCGCTATTCCAATCAATGTATCTATTGATGGACCATATAATGTGCTTGCGTCTTTTATGAGTGGACTGTTAGCTATGCAGCGCATTATTACTATTGACTCAATCTCATTTTCTCCAGGCAAAAGTGGGTTACCACAAGCAGGACTAAATGAAATTCGGTTACAATTAAAATTAACTGCGTATTATCAAAGTTATTAAGACGAACATATGAAACAAGAATCTGATCGGGATCTTTATCTGATTACCATATTTACCTTTATTACGGTGTTATTGTGGATCTATTTTGAACTTGTACGCACAACAAAAACATCCACAAATACAGCTGTGGTGAACCAACTCATCACACCCTTAACACCGAAGCTTGATACTGATACACTGGATATATTGACAAATAAGAAACGCTACTAAACGTATGCAGAAAACAAAACGAATACCAACACTTCTTGCAATCATGCTCCTTCTTATTACTGTGGGTGGTATTGGATTTTTGTTTGAAGGAATTACAAGACAAGAGACAAAAGCAACACTTTCCATAGAACCAAAAAGTATCATGGTAACAAATCTCACTGATACATCATTTACCTTTACCTGGCAAACAGATGAACTTACCTCAGGCACACTTCTTGTCACAACAGCTAGTGGAAAAAAATATTCCAGTTTTGATGAACGGGACATCACGGGAAAAATGGGAAAATATCTTACCCATTCAGTAACAGTGAGAACACTTGTTCCGTCAACGACATATGATGCAACTGTACTTTCTAACGGAAAGAAGTATCCTATAAATCCTAAAGAAGACAAAAAAAGTTTTTCTGTTACAACTCTTCCAACTTTAACCAGTGACGCTCCACTTCTTGATCCTGCGTTTGGGTCAGTTAAAACGATAAGCAGTCTTCCCGCTGAAGGGGCACTCGTATATTTAAGTCTCGAAGGAAGTCAAACACTATCAACGCTTGTCCGAACTTCTGGATCGTGGATTATTCCATTGTCACTTCTTCGCACTCAAGATGGCGCAGCGTATATCACTTCACAAGAACGCACCAATGAAACACTTGTTATCCAACTTGGATCTAGTGTTTCCCGGGTAACCACTGATACGTTAAATGATGCACCGGTTCCTGATATTATTTTGGGAGAAACATATGATTTCCGGGGACGGGACGCAAAGAAAACCACTCCTGCTGCACTTGCACAAAAACAGGTGGCGCCCACAACAAAACCAAAACAAGTTGTTTTAGGGGTAACATCTGATAAATTAACTGGCGGAGTTGCACTCACCGCTCCAATTCAAGGAGCAACACTTAGTTCAACAAAACCTCTTATCAGTGGCGTTGGAATTCCCGGAAAAACAGTGACTATTACTATTGGAATTACAGAGCCGGCGATTGGATCGACAGTTGTTGGAAAAGATGGAGTTTGGAGATATACCCCAAAACAAGCACTCGCCCCAGGAAAACAAAGTGTCACGATAACAACGCAAGACGCAAAAAGTAAACCTGTTGCGATCACACATACATTTACAGTTCTCAAAAGCGGATCTCAGGTGCTTGGAGATGCAACACCATCAGCAACAACGGAAGTGATTCCCACTGCGACGCCTTCCGGAGAAGCGACTCCAACAGGAGAATTAATCGCTGATGAGATACCAACGAGTGGGTCCATAGTACCAACATTAATGTTAATACTACTTGGTTGTATATTATTTATTAGTGGGGGGGCATTGACTATTACATCTCGTATGCACTAGTCTGGATATATGGCAGACGAACCAACAAATCCACAGCAGATAGTTGATGAAGCTTCAAAAAAATTAGAGGCGGTTCCATTACCGCCCACTGAACCGGAAACAATCGTTATTGCACCGAAGGAAGAAAAACAAGAACCTCCCCCACCGGTAGTAAAACCACCAAAGAAAAAAGGCGGAAAAGGCATGCTCATTGGCATGCTTTTGTTTTTCATCCTAACTCTTCCTGTTGCAATTTATTACGGTTCTCAAAAATACCAGCAAATTACTGAGCTAAGAAGCAGAGCAGCTATAGTGTCAGAAATATTTTGTGTGCCTGCAGCAATAGAGTGTACTGAGGCCGGTGGAACGATTATACCCAATGGTTCATGTACAAATTGTACTACGCCAAGAAAATGTTGCAAAATATCTGTTTCCGTAACAAATACTCCTACTCCTCGTCCAGCAGCGCCAAGTTGTAATACAGGAAATTGTTACAACGACTGTATTTGCAAAAATTTTGCACCGGAGGATTGTAGAGACGCTTGTCCTACAGCAACAGCAACGCCAACGACTGCTCCTGTAAGCAGTACAAAAAAATGTTGCCATAAATATAATACCACCTACTCTATTAATACATGCACTGGTGCAAGCCAAAATGCTTGTACTATAAACGAAAATTATTGTGTTTGGAGTACTTCTGGTACCTGTCCAGCTACGATTCCAACTCCAGCTGGCGGCGGGGGAGGAAATACACCTACCCTAACACCAACAAATCAACCTGGTAATACAAATACTCCCGTACCAATCGCAACCAATACTCCTGCTCCGACCAATACATCAGCCCCAACAGCAACACCAACGATTGTAAATACAAGTGCTCCGGGCAGATGTGACGCGTCATGTGACTTTGACAGCAATTGTGAATCAGGCCTTTCGTGTGTTACATCACTCGGTGTAAAACGATGCAGAAAAGCTGCGTGTCCGGATCGAACAAATTGTGAATGTCCGATTGCTGAGGCAACTGCGCTGCCAACGGAACGCGTTGTCTATGTGCAACAACCACCTCGTGAACGGGTCATTGCCGAAGCACCTATTGTAACAGAGACTCAACGACCTACACCAAAAGTACCAGTTTCTGGATTTTTCGACATAAAAGCAATCATTATTACTGTCGGAAGCGTTCTTCTTCTTGTGTTAGGCTTAATTTTATAAAATCGTGGATCGCTTCATAATCTTTTTCGGGAACAAGCACATATCTTCCATACATCCAAGATGGTGGGTTCATAAGAAGCGGTTCAATTGAAATTCTAGAAATTGCCGGTGATTTTACTTTGAGAAGATATTTTCCCATAGTGAGCTGCTCACCAATGGTCATATCAGTATCTGTTGCTATATCAGCAATTTGTAGTAGTTTCAATGATGTGTTTGGATGAAGCCATGGTTTACTGCGCATAATCTTTTCTTTTAAAGCAACGATGACATCTTGTTGACGATTTCCTCGTGCAAAATCTGTTCCCTCATCCCCTTCTGCGTGACGGCTGCGTACGTATTTCAGCGCAATACTTCCATTCATATGCTGGAATCCGGCTTGAAATTGTACTGTTTCATACCGACATGCAAAAGTGATGTCCCCTCCGCATTCATCATTCTCTTTACCTGCTATGGGATATTCGGTGTCGATAAATGCTTTTGGAACAACAATATCTACTCCACCTACTATATCAATAAGATTCTCAAATCGAGAAAAATCGACAACAATGACATAATGAATGACAAGTCCGGTCACATCTTCAACAATTGCTTTCGCCAGTACTTTTCCTCCTCCTTTTCTTTTTTCTTCTCCATAGTGATATGCGCTGTTAATCTTATCTTTCAATGTTTCTGACCAAATGTCACGAGGAATAGAAAGAAGAGATATTGAGGGCCTGCCTGCCGGCAAGGCAGGATTTTTTTTCGAAACAGAAGCGACGATCATTGTATCCGTCAAATCCGGTCCCTCATGCGTCCCTCCCGATATGCCAAGGAGTAATATATTGATACGACCGTCCGAAGATTTTAAAGAATCTGCTCCATCAAAAATAAGCTGAGTGAGTATACGTGGAGTTATTCCTGTTTGCGTTGAAACTGCTTGGATATATCGGTACGTCTTGATACTCAAAAAAATGCTTACAAAAAAAAGAATCATGATAACAACAAGCTGAAGCCGTGAATATTTTTTCGGGTTCATATGATAAGATTATACTCTATGACAAGCGCGCTCCTCAATGAACTGAACCGCGATCAACAAAAAGCTGTTATTGCTACTGACGGACCGGTGCTTATATTAGCAGGAGCCGGCAGTGGAAAAACCAGAGTACTCACTTATAAAGTAGCCTATCTTATATTTGAAAAACAGGTTGACCCCGACCGCATTCTCATGGTCACCTTTACCAATAAAGCAGCAGGAGAAATGAAAGACCGGATCAAAAATCTGTTACTTGTTAACTGTCAATTGTCAATTGGTTTCCCTTTGATGGGTACGTTTCATTCAATTTGCGCAAAAATTTTGAGGCGTGACGGGAAACACATGGGCATTCCTATTAATTTTACTATTTATGACGAACAAGATCAGCTCGATGTAATAAAAGATGTTATGAAAGAAGCAGATATATCGACAAAAGACTTCAAACCTCACGCCATCGCGACAACTATCTCAGAAGCAAAAAACGAGTTGATAGGACCCCTTGAATATCCCCAGTTTGCTCGCGGCTACTTTCAGGAAACTGTTGCTCGTGTCTATCTTCTTTACCAAAAAAAACTCATCGAAAATAATGCGCTTGATTTTGATGATTTACTTTCAAAAACTGTTGAATTATTTACCAAACATCCTGATGTGCTTGGGGTATATCAAGAACAATATATGTATATTCTTATTGATGAATACCAAGATACCAATCACGCGCAATACACTCTTACTACGATGCTATCCAAACGTCATAAAAACATTACAGTTGTTGGTGATGCATCACAAAGTATTTACAGGTTTCGGGGGGCAGATTTTCGTAATATTACGAACTTCAAACACGATTTTAAAGACATCAAGGAGTTTCACTTGGAACAAAATTATCGGTCTTCACAAACTATTTTGGATGCAGCTACAAACATTATTTCCAAAAATACATCTCATCCAATATTAACATTATGGACTGATAAACACGGTGGTGATCAAGTAGTGCTCTACGAAGCGAGAACTGAACACGACGAGGCTTCATTTATTGTTACGACAATTCTTCAGGCAAATCGTCCATATACCGACCATGCAATTCTCTACAGAACGAATGCGCAATCAAGAGTTCTTGAAGAAGCGTTTTTACGCGCTGGCGTTCCTTATGTTCTTGTCGGAGGAACTAGATTTTATGACCGGAAAGAAATTAAAGACGTACTTGCGTATCTAAAGGTTCTTGCTAACCCAAAAGATACTGTTTCCTATAGACGCATTGAAAAACTTGGGTTAGGACGATTAAAAAAATTTGTCACGTTTTCTCAAACAGTGAAAACAGATGCAAAACTCATATCATTTAGCACACTTGAACTTATGGATAAAGTTCTCAACACAACTTGCTATCTAGAGCTCTATGATGCCAACGTTGAAGAAGAAGCAACACGACTTGAAAACATTAAAGAACTCAGGTCCGTTGCTACTGAATATCCAGTGTTATCAGAGTTTTTGGAAACAGTAGCGCTTCTTGAAGAGAAATATAGCAATAAAATTAAGGATGATAGACAACGCAATGCTGTTACAATGATGACATTGCATGCTGCGAAGGGGTTGGAATTCCCGATTGTCTATATTGTTGGCATGGAAGAAGGATTGTTTCCCCACGCGCGGGCGCTCATGGACCGGGATGAACTCGAGGAAGAGAGGAGACTATGTTATGTAGGGATAACACGGGCAAAAGAACGGTTATATCTGACCTATGCAAACAGAAGACTATTCTTCGGAACAAGAACACAAAACATGATCTCGCGATTTATTTCTGATATTCCGGAGCATATTCTTGAAAAACACGTTTCTATCGATGCAACACATGGATTTCATGAAGACGACATGCTCCTTTAACGAGGTAAATACTTCACAATAATTAACAAACATGTTCCGATAACAACAAGAAGCGATAGTATGATTTCCATCTGTAAGAAAAACCTACATGGACCTTTTACACATTTGAAAGAAATAATACCAGGAAATATACGCGTATCGAGAAAGGGAAACCAAGAAGAAGTATGTTTTTTCATACTAGTTGTATAATATCACTATGACTCATCCACTTCAAACAAAAGCGTGGGCAGAATTTAGAAAAGCAATGGGAGTCGATGTTGTGAAGCTCTATGCTTGGTATATTTCTTTTCACCGCATCCCTTACACTCCATTCACTATTGGCTTTTTTCCCAAAGGCCCCAACCCAACAAAAAAGATGATAGAAGAATTAATACTATTAGGAAAACAAAAACATGCAATATTTATACAAATAGAGCCAAATGTCATACAAAATACAAAATACAAAATACAAAATACAAAATACTTTATCCCCAGTCATCATCCTCTATTTACCAAATATACGTTTGTGATTGATCTGACAAAATCTGAGGAAGACCTTCTGAAAGCCATGCATCCAAAAACAAGATACAACATAAAAATAGCCCAAAAATATAATGTAAAAATCCAAGAAGATAATAGCGAGAATGCATTTGAAACCTATATGAAGCTTTCTTACGAAACAACAAGCAGACAAGGATTTTATGCACACAACGAAACATACACACGAACAATGTGGAACATTATGCACAAGGCTGGAATTGCAACTCTGTGGACAGCCAAATATAACAATATAATAGTTGCCGCATGGGTTATATTTATTCACGAAGGTGTTATGTACTATCCATACGGAGCATCTTTAAGGGAACATCGTGAAGTTATGGCGCCAAACCTGTTACTATGGGAATTAATAAAATGGGGAAAGTCCAAAGGACTTCAAGCATTTGATCTGTGGGGAGCAATTGGTCCTCCGCCAGCTGGCGGACCAGACCCAAAAGATCCGTGGTATGGATTCCACAGGTTTAAAGCGGGCTTTTCTCCAAAACTTATTGAATTTGTCGGATCTTATGATCTTGTTCTCAAGCCTTTCTTATATCGTATTTACTGTATTACTGATTCCATAAGATGGGGAATATTAAAGATGCTGAAATAACTTGTGTATTGTCATGCTGAACTTGTTTCAGCATCCATCTGAAAACGGATGGGATCCCGAAATAAATTCGGGATGACAAGAAAAATTATGGAACTGCAACAATCCTCTCTTTATCAAGCGTATATTAAAGCATTGCATTGGAACGTAGCGACTATTGATGGCACTGCTATTTTTTACCGCCGCATTCCGCTCATTGGAACTCTTGCAAAGCTTCAACGACCTGAACATCTTCCCTATCTCCCAAAAATGGTTATGACACTAAAAAAACTCCGCGTAACTCAACTAAGTGTTGAACCGAAAGAAGATGTATCGCAAGAAGAATTTAATAAATATCTTTCATCTCTTTCGAAGTTTTTTCACATCATGACTTCCCCATTTATTCCAACGAAAACTATTGTTATTGACCTATCAGGAAGTACAAAAGAACTATTTTCCAAATTTACATCTGCTAAACGCAGGGCTGTTCGGAAAGCGGAAAAAAATAACCTTACGATTGTAGAGTCTCATGATATTAACGATTTAATAGCTATTAAATCCAAGGGCGCGGGAATGTTTGGTGGCATTACCACGCATGGCATTGACCGTCTTTGGAAATTATTCTATCCAAAACACGCGACGATTCTTCTTGCTAAAACCAATACTGATCGCGTCGTTGCCGGCATATTGTTACTATTTTGGAATAACACTGCGTTTTATTGGATTGCTGGAGCAACTCATGAAGGAAAAAGGCTATTTGCGCCGACACTTCTTATATGGCATGCGCTTAAAATTGGAAAAAAGCGAAAGTGTACCGTATTTGACTTTATTGGTGTATGGGATGAACGAAAGCCAAAGCAATTTTTCGAATGGAAAGGATTTACGAAATTTAAAGAGGGTTTTGGAGGAGCTTCACTCTATTACCCTATTTCAGCTATTTTGTCATCCCGAACTTGTTTCGGGATCCCAGCTGTTTTCAGACAGATGCTGAAACGAGTTCAGCATGACAAGAATTAATCACTTCCACGCCTCACACAAAAGCCTGAATTCACAAAACGCGCAGTACATTCCTTGTGTTGGTTGAAATTCACTTGTTCCCATTGCCTGTGCAGTACTCACTATCTCATCTTTTACTTTTTCTAACTGTTCTTTTGACCGTGTCGCGCTCATGCACTCCTGACCTTCGAAAAAATAAAATGAAACCATGATATTCTCTGATATTTCTCCGAACACTCCTTTGTCAGTAGCCGCAAGCGCGTACAGAGACAGCTGAAAATCTTCTGATACATCTCGCTTTTTTGGTGCAGCACCTGTTTTATAGTCAATGATCTCCAAGGATCCGTCAGGTTTTCTATCAACTCTGTCAATTCTTCCTCCAAGAGTAATCTCGTTTGAGATTTTAATCTTAAATCTCTGTTCTACTGCAATTGTTTTAGTTTTTTGGTCATATCCCTTTACAAAATATTCTTTAAGAAGTTCTTCACCGTGTTTCTTCATTTCTTTTTCATATGTTTCAATCTTAAAACCAATCCGCCCACTGGCGGACCATTTATTTTCATAGATTAAAAGAAGCGTTTCTTTTGTCGGATGTTTTCCTTTCATCACTTGTTGATAAAACTCCTGCATGGTTTTATGCATGATATCCCCAAACCCAAGAACCGCCGATGTTGGAACAGGGATTTTGATAACGTACCGGTATTTATATTGCAAGGGGCACCTGCGAAATGATTCTATATGTGTATACCAAAGATACGATACCGGAGGTGTAGTTATTTTTTTCTGTGATTCTTTTTCTTGTTTCCAATCAATAAGAAAAAGTTGCTTGCTCGCCCGAATCCGCCAGCTGGCGGAGAAGGAGGGTTTTTCTCCTATCGCTTCTTCGACGAATGGTGAAATTTTTTTCTCGCGTTTTCCGTCACCATAAAACTGGGCTCCGGTCATGTATAACATATCCCGTGCCCGCGTCATCCCGACGTAAAAAAGTCTGCGTTCTTCTTCAAGATGATAGTCTCCAACAGGAAGAATTTCTTTCACAAGCTCGTCAGGAATGGGAATTTGTTCATGACGCTCATTTGTTGGAAACCGGGCGCTTACAAGGTTGACCAAAAATACAATTGGGAATTCCAGACCTTTTGCTGAATGGATTGTCAATATGTTCACCGCATCTACCTCATTCCAATCGGAATTGACAGCACGTGGTGATTCTCCAAGATCCATGGACAAATCAAGCCAGTCAACAACACGAAAGATACTTGCGTCATCGTGATCAACTTCATATGTTTTGAGTTTATCGAAAAACGCTGCGATATTTTCAGCTTTACGCTGTTCTTTTGTGGTATCAATGGTGGTAAATTCTTTTAATAATCCGGATTCTTGTAAAAAGTAATAGGCAATCTGTCCAGCAGTTTCGTTTTTAATGAGCCCGAGATGTTTATAAATCATCGCAACCACTGGTTTTACTGTCAAAATCTTTTCTTGTTGTTCTTCACAGGCTGAAAAAATGGAAATTGCGTGTTGTTTTGCATAGGAGACAATTTCAGCGACATCCCGAGGAGATATCTTGAATACGTCCATGGTAAGCACCCGGTACATGGCAACACTATCGTGGATATCATAGAGTACTTTTAAATATGCGATGATGTCTTTTACTTCTGGTTGCTTAAATAGCTGCCCGGGGCCTAAGAATTGATATGGAATACCGGCTCTCGATAGTGCCCGAACAAATGGTTCTGCGTGATTGTTCGCACGCACTAGAATCGCGATATCTTTGTAAGTACTACCGTGTTCAATCGTTTTTTTAATTTCTTTTGCCACCGCTTCCGCTTCATCCTCAACCCGCTCTGTATAGAGTACTTCAATTTTTTCTCCGTTTACTCTTCGAATACATTCAAGTCTCTTATTTATTTTTTCAACAACCTCCAACCGATCCGGATTATTATGCTGAATAAGGTCATAGGACCTATCAAGAATTTCCTGACTCGAACGGTAGTTTTTGGTGAGAACAATAATCTTCGACTTTTTGAATCGTTTTGTAAATTGCATGGTATTTGACATTGAACTCCCGCGGAATTTATAAATACTTTGATCGTCATCGAAAACAACGGTAAGATTCTGCCTTTTGCCAGCTAAAAGGATTGCCAGTTCGTTCTGCGCAATATTCGTATCCTGAAATTCATCAATCAAAATATATTTAAATTGTTTTTGGTATCCCTCAAGAATTTTTTTACGTGAGCGGAATAATTTGAGAGTATTAGCGATAAGATCCGAATAATCAACCACACTCTCTTTTATTTTTAATTCTTCGTATTTCCTGTATGCGTTGGCTAATTCTATGTATTTATTCTTTTCCTCGCTTTCAAATGCTTTTTGTTTCTGTACCCAGGAAATATATGTAGTCGGATCTATGTCTTCATCTTTCAGCCTATTAAAATGTTGGAGCATGCCGGAAATAAATTTCGTCGGATTTCCGAGCGGGCGGAAATACGATAAGGTGAAATCAAAGAGATGATCTTTATAAAACTGAATGGTCTCTGCTTCCCCCATGAGTTTATAATTTGGATCCAGCCCTATCGCAAGACTTTCATTTCGAAGTATTCGGTCGCAAAATGCATGAAATGTTGAGATCCACATTTGTGTGGTTCCGTATGGCATTGCCAAATCAATCCGCTCTTCCATTTCTCGGGACGCTTTTTCCGTAAACGTGAGGGCGAGAATTTCTTGAGGATGTGCTTTTTTAGATAAAATCAGATATTTGATCCGTTCCGTTATCACTGTTGTTTTTCCGGTGCCCGCGCCTGCGATAATCAAAAGCGGCCCACTCCCAAACCGAACGGCTTTTCTCTGTTCTTTATTTAAAATTCTTTCTTGCGAAGATAGTGATTTCATTCTTAAACGATTATAGCACCGGTTAGAAATTATTTGAGTTGGCAATGAAATTACGATGCAAAACTAAAAATGTTATAATTGCTATTATGAAAATTCATCATGCTTCTCAAGTTACCCTGCACAAAACGTATTCTACTGACGGTATCGAACTCGATTGCATTCTTTTCGAACCTCCAAAACCATCTAACAAAATAATAGTTCATGTCCACGGAAAAGAAGGACATTTTATTCAAAATCATTTTGTAACAATAATGGGAGAGAATTACCCGCGCAACGGGTATGCGTTTCTTACATTCAACAATCGCGGACATGATTATATGGCGGATCTAATTAAAAAAACTTCAACTGGTTTCATTTGGGAACAGGGTGGTTCAATGTTCGATATTCTTGAAGACTCTGTATATGATCTTCAGGGTGTAATCAGTTATGTTCAAAACTTAGGTTATTCTGAAATTATTTTACAAGGACACAGCTTGGGTCCTCACAAAATTTGTTATTATTTAGTAAATATTCCCGATCATCCGGTGTCGAAAATAATTTTATTAACCACCGCAGATGTTCATTATCAGTTCGACTCTAGCATCACTGATTGGCCAAAATATTCTCTGATTGCCAAACGTATGATTGACGACGGAAAAGGAAAGGATTTAATGCCTATTCGTCTCTGGAGTAATTGTCCGATTTCTGCAGCTACTTTCTGGAATTATACAAATCCGAACAATAACTGTTTTGTTTTCAACGGAACGCATCCGGAGAAAGAATACAAAAATTTTAACAAAATAAAACTTCCTATCGTCGTGATTAATCCGGAGAATGATGTAGCTACAGGAATAGAACAAAAAAAAGCTATAGAACTTATTAGAGAAAGAACTGCCTCAAAAGATTTCAGTGCATTTGTTATAAAAAATGCTGTTCATAATTTTTTGGGAAGAGAAGATGAACTAGTAGAAACTGTTGTTAAGTGGCTGAAAAAAAGAGAATAGTTATACCATTGTCATGATTTTGCTTTGGAGTTTTTCGCGTAGGGAAAGAATGAGGGTCAGTCCGGCGACAAGGATTGCGGTCGCGCAAAGAAAGACAGTCATTCGGGCACCGACAAGATGTACAAGACCGCTTGAAAGGAGTGCTCCAAACGGCATACCGCCCATAAACACAAACATATAGATACTCATCATGCGTCCGCGGAATTCTTGGGGAATTGTCGTCACAATTAATGTATTTGCAGTCGCATAGGTAGTTGATATTGCCCATCCACCGAACATCTGAGTAACGAGTGCCATCCAAAACCAAGGACTCCACGCAAATACACTAAATACCAGCACTGTTACCGCCATACCGATATATATAAGCAGATATTTTTTTGTCACTTTTCCATACAGTGTATGAAATGATAAACCGGCAAACACCGCACCAATGCCAAATGCGCTTTGTAATAGTCCAAATCCTACTTCTCCTGTTTTATAGATATCGTGGGCAAACACCGGAAGAATGGTCGCTATCGGCCAGGAAAAAAATGTCAAAATGCCGACAATCCCCAAAAGCGCGATATATATTTTGTGATCACCGATAAATTGAAATCCCTCTTTGAGTCCTTTGAGAATCGGCGGATGTTGAATAGCGACATTCTCCATTTTCGGAAACCGCATCATGTAAATACTTGCTATCACCGCAAAAAAGCTGAGTCCGTTTGCTAAATATGTCGGAGCAATACCGATTGCTGCAATCGTAAATCCTGCCAAGGCGGGGCCAACTGCCCGAGCGCTGTTAAACATTGCCTGGTTGAGTGCAAGAGCGCTTGGTAGATCTTTTTTCTCAACCAAATCCATGACAAAGATCATCCTGGTTGGACTTTCAAATGCCAAAATAGTGCCACTAACAAGTGCCGCGACAAATATATGCCAGAGTTGTATCTGATGCGTAGCAATAAGAAAAAATAACGAAATTGCAATTGCGGTATATACATATTGAAACAGCAAAAAAACATTCCGTTTATTTATCCGATCAACAAGTACTCCCGCAAACAGAACAAAAACAAGCATTGGAAGCATTCCCACTGCGCCGATGATACCCAAAAGCGATTTGTTTGTTGTCAAAATTGGATACACAAGCCATTGTTCCGCTATCATCTGCATCCAACTGCCAATAAGAGATATTCCCTGACCAATAAAATACAGCCGGTAATTTTTGGACCGGAGCGCTGGGAGAAAGCTGCCTATTTGCTCTTTTACTTTATGAAGCATAGAGCTTTAGTATACACCAAAATCAGCTTTCTGGAGCGGAGATTTTCTTCGTGCGGTCCAGCTTTTGCCCGAGCTGCGCGACATTGGTCGCAACCGTGCTCATGCTGTTATATGCATTCGTTACATGCTTTCCGAGTGTTCCAATTGCTTCATCAACTTTTTCATAATCTTTTTGCATGGCTCTTAGTATCCGAAATACCTCTTTTGACTGTTCTTCCAGCTCTTTTCCCTGAAAAGACAAAAGTAGCACCTGAAGATGCGCATAGAGTGTGTTGGGAGAAACAGGATACACCCTGCTCTCCCGTGACATGTCCATGAGCGGCTGGTTGTTTGCTATCTCGTAATACACTGATTCTGATGGGATATACATAAGAGCAAAATCCATGGTTCCTTCTTCAGGGAGAATATATTTTTTTGAAATATCCGTGATATGTTTTTTTACGTCGCTCACAAAATCTTTTTTTGCCTGGTTCCGTTCCAACTCTGTCTCTCCTTTATGCATAATCGTAAAGTTTTCCATGGGAAATTTGGAATCAATACAGAGAAGTCCTGCATCAGTTTCTAACACCGCATCCACTTTTACTCCTGACCTGAACGCGTATTGCAGATGAAATGATTTTTTAGGAAATGTCTGACCGATCATGTCAGCCAGCACCTGTTCACCGATATTGCCCCGTAGTTTTGGGGACTGCAGAAATTCCTGAAGACTTCTGATCCCTTTCCCGACTTCGCTCATTTCTCCGAGATTTTTTTTGAGATCTCCGATGACCTGTGAAGCAGTGTCCAAACGTTCATTGAGCTGTCGCGTGTTCATCTGCAGCATTTTAGCTACATCGCCGGTTTGACCGCGTATTGAATCTGATACTGCTTGATTGATGCGTTCAAAACGAAGTAAAATATATAAAAGAATGAATCCAACAACAATTGCAAGAACTATAAGCAGGATATCCATAGATTCGTAGTACAATACTACCATGAAGCGGTTTTTTCATAAAGAAAGGAATATTAATTATCTTATCTTTTCTATCGTCGGATTATGCGGTCTTGCGTGGTTTATCAATAGTTTAACTCCTGATAATCTCTGGATGCAATGTATTTTTTATGCAATTCTTGGAATAATCATGTTCTGCATAGGTATGTTTATTTTTGCTTCAAAAAAAGAAGCACTGCTCATTTCCATCGGAAGTATTGTCTATTTTCTCCTTCGCTCCCTCAACCTCCGCCACCCACTCTATTTGATACTTCTTATTGCGGTATTGGTATCTATACGGCAATACACGCAAACATCTAAATAGACTTTGGAAATTAATAATGATCTCCCGCTTTGTTATACTACGTGTGTATGTCTTATACGGTAAGATTCTTCGAGAGTGCTCGCGGAGAAAAGCCGGTGGAGGAATTTATTAGCAACTTAGACGATCAAACAAAAGCAAAATTTCTGCATCTGTACGACCTTCTGCGCGCATACGGACCACGGCTCACATTCCCCCACACAAAATTTATTACCAAGAATATTTTTGAACTTCGTATTCGGGGAAAAACCGAAGTTCGAATTTTCTACACTCATCTCCACGGCGAGCATATCCTTCTTCATGCATTCAAGAAAAAGACACAAAAAACACCAATAAAAGAACTGCGCATTGCTCAACGGCGATTGACAGAAATATAACTTTTATGTTATACTTCTGTATATGAAAAATGTTGAAGATTTCAAACGAGAAGCGCTGAAGAATAAAAAGATAAAAGCAGAATACGACCGACTGGAACCGCGATATGCGCTCATTCGGCAAGTTTTAGACGCGAGGATCAAAAAGAACATGAGTCAAAAAACTCTTGCAGTAAAAATGGGGACAAAGCAGTCGGCGATCGCGCGATTCGAATCGGGCAATACCAATCCCACGCTTTCTTTTATCGAGCGTCTTTCGCATGCCGTCAAGACCCCTCTTACTGTTTCTGTTTCCTGATAAAATAGAAAGCCTCATCGTGGTACAATTGGACTAAACCATGAAGAAAAAATTCTATCTCACCACTACTCTGCCGTATGTTAATGCTGCACCGCATATCGGATTTGCATTGGAAATCGTGCAGGCAGATGTCATTGCACGCTATCACAGGTTACTTGGTGATGCAGTGTTTTTTAACTTTGGTACAGATGAACATGGGAAAAAAATATACGATAAAGCAATTGAGGTTAAAAAAGATCCGAAAGCATATTGTGATGAATATGCAGCAAAATTTGATGATCTCAAACAAGCATTTAATCTTAGTTACAATAGTTTTATTCGAACTACTGATCCTAAACACGTAGATGCTGCTCAAAAATTTTGGAAAAAATGCAATAAAAACGGAGACATATACAAAAAAAACTATAAAACAAAATATTGTGTCGGATGTGAACTGGAAAAAACGGATTCAGAGCTGGTTGACGGGCGATGTCCACTTCATCCCAATCGGGATTTAGAAATCATTGAAGAAGAAAATTATTTCTTTAAATTTTCCAACTATCAAGATAAATTATTAAAACTTTATAAAAATAATCCACAATTTGTCATTCCAGCATATAGGCAAAAAGAAATAACGGAATTTGTTGGGAAAGGACTTCAGGATTTCAGTATTTCCCGATTAAAAAGTAAGATGCCATGGGGAATCGACGTACCAGATGATCCAGATCATGTCATGTATGTGTGGTTCGATGCGCTTATTAATTATATTTCTGCAATCGGTTGGCCAAATGATGTAAAAACATTTGAATCATGGTGGCCAGTTGTACAATTTGCCGGCAAAGATAATCTGCGGCAACAATCAGCTATCTGGCAATCAATGCTTTTTTCAGCCGGACTCCCGCCATCAAAACAAATATTTATTCACGGATTTATCTCGGTTGACGGACAAAAAATAAGTAAAAGTCTTGGCAATGTTATTGATCCATATGAACTTGTAAAAAAATATGGAACCGATGCTCTGCGGTATTATCTCCTTCGGGAAATACCGGCATATGATGATGGTGATTTTTCCGAACGCAGATTTAAAGAACTTTATAATGCAGACCTCGCCAATGGTCTTGGAAATTTAGTTTCGCGCGTTGCTAAATTATGCGAATCGGCAAAACTAACAATTCCTGTTTATCAACCTAATTTTTACAAAAGTCACTCTGGCAATACCAAAAAATACTTGGACAACTTCCTATTTGACCAAGCACTAGAATATATTTGGGCTCATCTAAAAAGAGTTGATAAACAAATTAACGATACAAAACCATGGGAAAAACAGGGAAAAGAATTAATTACAATTCTTAAAGGATTGGTTGATGACATTCAAATGATTGTCGACGCATTACAACCATTTCTTCCGGAAACTGCCGAAAAGATATTGAAACAATTTAAAGGACCAACGGTTACATCTCAACCGCCGTTGTTCCCGAGGATTGCATAAATTGTCATCCCGAACTCGTTTCGGGATCCCGTTAGTTTTTAAATAGATGCTGAAATAAATTCAGCATGACAAGGAAAAAAGTATGTACATCGATACCCACTGTCATTTGAACTTCAAAGAATTTGACGAAGACCGTGCCATGGTTATCGGCAATGCTAAAAAAGTAGGAGTAAAAAAGTTTATTAATCCCGGAAATAGCGTTGTTACATCAAAACAGGCAATCGAACTTTCAAAACAATATCCAAACGTAGTATTTCCGGCAGTTGGAATTCATCCATATGAGATAACAAGAAATCCAGATACTCATGATTTAGAACGATTAATAATTACACATAATAATATTGTTGCCATCGGCGAGTGCGGACTGGATTATCATGTATATGAAGACTTTCCTGCTGTTGGCAGAAAGACAGAACAAAAACAATTGTTTGAAGCACAACTACTGCTGGCTCTCAAATATAACCTGCCGGTTATTATTCATTGCCGGGACGCTTTCGCGGATGCATTTGACGTTCTTGACAGCTTGCCAACGATACCGAAGGGTGTATTTCATTGTTTTTCCGGAGGCCTTGCAGATGTCAGGGAAATTGAAAAACGAGGATTGTTCTTAGGTCTTGACGGAAATGCAACATATTCCAAACAGCTCAAACTCGTCATTCCATCCATTCCTCTTTCTATGATTCTTCTGGAAACCGATGCGCCGCTTTTACCCCCTGCTGGACATCGCGGACAGCGCAATGAACCGAAATATATCCCGCTTATTACAAAAACAATCGCAGAACTACAAAATATTTCTGTCAAACAAGTGGAAGAACAAACAACAAAAAACACTCAAACATTGTTTAAGATATAATAGGAAATATGAATATGACCATTTCTGTCGTAATCCCAGCATACAATGAAGAGGAACTTCTCCCTAAAACTCTTGCTTCTTTATCTAAACTAGATCGAAAACCGGATGAAATTATTGTAGTCAATGCGTCATCGACTGATAAAACAGCCCAGGTAGCTGAAAAAACTGGCGCAATTGTTATTACTGTTGCCAAATCCACTATTGGTTTTTCCCGACAAAAAGGTCTTGAGAAGGCAACTGGCGATATTGTGGCTTTTACTGACGCAGATGCTCTCCTTCCTCATAATTGGCTGAACCGCATAGAACGCGCATTGACTACCCCCGGAATTGTTGGGTATTTTGGCGGGTATCAGGTGTTTGATGGTCCATGGGCATACAAATTTTTTATCAATAAAATCCAACCTATATGGAATGTGTTTCTTTTTGCGCTTTTTCGTATGCCAATGGCAACAGGTCAAAATATGGCATTTTACCGAACACTAGCACTTGAAGCAGGCGGATTTCCGCCGGAATTTAAAATGGCTGAAGATATTGAAATAGCACGGCGTATGATGACAAAAGGAAAAATTTTTTTTACGCAAAAAGAGTATGTCGCTGCATCAGGCCGGCGTGGTTTTGAAAAAGGACTGCTTCTGAGAGTTTTCAAAGTCTTTTTCCTCTATTTTCTCTTCCGAAAGGCTGACACCATCGGATTTCCTGCTGTACGCAAATAACGGTACTCGTGATACAATACAGGTTGTCATTATGCGCCGAATATTCCTTCTGTACCCAAATAGAACAAGACGAATTTTGGAAATAGCAATTCCACTTACTTCATGGTTTCTTATCACCATGCCTCTCTGGTTATCCTTTTGGCATCCTGCATTTGTTGCGTATATCATAATCACCTTTGATGTGTATTGGTTCTACAAGTCGTTCACTCTCGGATATTCAGCTATACGGTCATACCTTATGATGCAAGCACACATCAAAGTTGACTGGTTGAACAAGATTAAACAACTCAAAGGGTTCAAAAAAATCAGACATGTCATCATTATTCCTGAGTATAAAGAACCACTTCATATTTTACGTCGAACACTTGATAATCTAGTATTGCAGGACTTTCCAAAAAAACAAATCGTCGTTGTCCTTGCAACCGAAGCAAAAGACGATCGGGAAAAGGAAGTAAGCGACATCCTCAAAAAAGAGTATGAACATCACTTTGGTTTATTTGTCGTAACACGTCACACACTCGTGACTGGAGAAGTCTCGGGAAAATCGTCAAACATGGCATACGCAGCAAAAGAATTTATGCGGATCCACGGATCAAAGATTCATCCATCAACCACCACAGTTACCTCTTGTGATGCCGATGCGCTTCTTCACCCAAAGTATTTTTCTTATCTCTCAGATTCATTTTTACGTGATACAGAAAGGCACTATCATATTTATCAGGGAGCAATACTCTTTTATTCCAATATTTGGAGAATTCCGCTTCCTAATAAACTTTTTAACACAATCAATAGCATCTGGAATCTCGCAATTCTATCTCAGTCTGACCGTTTTATAAATTTCTCAACATATTCTTTGTCTCTCAAAACTGTTATTGATGTTGGATACTGGAGTATCGATGTTATTCCAGAAGATTATCATCTCTTTTTCAAAGTCTATTTTGAAAAAGGAAGCCGTGTACGAACAAAAGGCATTTTTCTTCCGATCCTTGTTGATGCGGCGGAAAGCCATGGATTTTTCAAAACAATGATTAATCAATATGAACAATCAAAGAGATGGGCATGGGGAGTATCGGATATTCCTTATGTCATTCGCAATGCCTTTCTCCACGGAGAAATTCCTATCTGGGATCGAATACGACGGGTAGTTATGATATTAGAACATCATATATTCTGGCCGGCAAATTGGTTTCTCCTTACTATTGGCAGCACCATCCCGCCTATGATCAATCCTGAATTTGCAAAGACTGTACTTGGACATAATCTTGCTCGCATCTCCTCAAGCATTCTTACCTTGTCGACAATCTTTCTTCTTGTTGTATTTATCATCGATTGGCGCATAAAGCCACCGAAGCCTAAAGAGTTCGCCGCTTGGAAGCTTCCGTTTCTCTATTTGCAATGGTTTACGCTTCCGATCATATCTTTCTTTTTATCCGCTCTTCCCGGACTTGACGCCCACACCAGACTCATGCTCGGGAAACGGCTGGAATATCGCGTGACAGAAAAGGTATAATAAGAAGTAATGCTAACTTATTTATTTACTCACTCACCTCTTTTGTATCTCACACAACCATTATGGAGAGACGAAGCATTCTCCGTTCTTTACGCATCTCAATCGTTTGCAGCAATAATAGCTAAATCTTCGTTTGATCCTCCATTGTATTATCTTATCCTCCATATATGGATGAGGATATTTGGACAAAGTGAGATTGCTGTACGCGCTCTTTCATTTGTCGGATTTTCTCTTGCCACAGTCGTTTCCATATACCTTGCTGAACACGTATTTAAAAAACATTGGCTTTCTTGGTTTATCCCACTACTTTTCTTTATTAATCCCATGCTTCTGTATTACGGCATTGAGGTTCGTGCATATGGCTGGTATATGTTTTTTGCCATGCTTACTATATATAGCTATATCAAAGGCAATTGGAAACTATTTTGCTTTGCAGCTATTGTTGGTTTTTATACACACCTCTATATGATTTTAGTTCCTTTTGTCTGTACACTTCATTATATTGGAACAAATATAAAATTACTTGTTTCTCCTCGTGAATGGCTACATAACGCATATCTCAAAACTACTGCCATTATTATTCTGTGCGTTACCCCTTGGCTTATACGTGTTGCTTTAGTAACTTCCCAATTAAAAGAAAGCTGGTACTTTCCTGTAGATATGCATCTTATTAAATCTGTGCTCGGCAATATGTATGTTGGGTACGAAGGGACACCGGGAAATGGATGGTCATGGACAGCCGGAATATCAATTGTATTAGTCATATTATTTTTTATCGCTCTCATTCCCAAAAAATCCCGACGACTTGTATCGTTTTTCGTTTTAATGGTTCTGGTACCGCTTGTTGTCATTATCGGCGTATCATTTATTAAACCAATTTTTGTCATCCGTTACCTTATTCCGGTTACCATGATGGAGGTATTTTTACTGGGGTTTGCCATCCAAGCATTCCGACCAAAAGTTCTCAGAATCCTTCTTGCACTTAGTCTTTTAGGGTTTTCATTGTGGTTTAATACCTGGTTTCCGGATAAACATCTGAAAACTGATTATCGCACAACCATGCGCGAAATTAACGCACTGACTGCTGCTGGCGATGTTATTTATGCGGATAATCCCCTTCATTTATTTGAAACGATGTACTACGCAAAAGACAGAAATAAAGTGTTTTTGTATATGCCTGCTGGTGGTCACTTTCCTTGGTATATAGGAGATGGAATTGTAAAACCAGAACATATTGTCACACAACCTCCCCCATATCCAAAACGAGCGTTTATACTTAAGGGAGATCGATCGTTTACAGTAGTATATGGATTACCACTCTGAATTACATACCTATCTCCAAAATCGTATTATTCGTGTCACAACATATAGCAGCTTTATTCTCTGTATTCTTACCATTTGCGTTCCTCTCTTTTTTTGGAAAGCATTACCTCCTCTTGTCCCATTATGGTTTTCAAGACCATGGGGTCTTGAACGGTTAACATCAGTGTTTGGATTGTATCTTCCTCCTTTTTCTTCACTATGCTGGCTGCTGACTACCATTGGTATTTCTATACGACTTCTCAAAGAGCATTTAGTATTCTCGCAAATTTTATCGGTTGTCACTCTTATCATCTCTATTATGTCTTTCATCATAGTTACAACAGTTATTACGCTCGTCATATAGTTCGTTATGTGGATAGCAACAATTGGAGTACCGTTTTTTCTGTCCATCATTGCCATGGTTGGTATTACCCCTTGGGTTATCCGCTTTGCAAAACAGTATCAGCTCGTCGATGATCCAAAAAAAAGACCGCACCCTGCTCATACCCATACGGGAGTTATCCCTCGGGCAGGAGGACTTGCTATATTTCTTGTCATTTCAGTTATGTCTATGTTGTATCTTCCATGGAACAAATTATTTATCGGTATTGGTATCTCATGCGTTCTATTTACTGTTGTTGGACTTCTTGACGACAAAAAGGACATCAGTCCATATATTCGGATTTTCACTAACGCTCTTGCAATTGGTATAGTTATCCTTGCTGGTGCGGGAGTTCCCTATATCACGAATCCTGCAAATGGAACAATACTTCGTCTTGATACATGGCGAATTTCCGTTGATTTTTTTGGATCCCATTCTATTCTTGTTTGGTCGGCCATTGTTGCGTTTCTTTGGCTTATGTGGACCACAACAATCGTTGGTTGGTCAGCAGGAGTGGAGGGACAAATGCCGGGGTTTGTATCGATCAGCGCAGCGGTGATTGGACTCTTGTCCCTTCGATATAGTCTTGCCGATCCATCCCAAATTCCTATTACCATACTTGCATTTATTGTCTCAGGAGCCTGGGCGGGATTTATTCCTTGGAATTTTTATCCGCAAAAAATTATGCCCGGATATAGTGGGAAAACGCTCGCTGGATTTCTTTTGGGACTCCTCGCAATACTCTCATATGGAAAACTTGGAACTGCACTCCTTGTTCTTGGAATTCCTACTATTGACGCGGTATTCATTCTCTTCAGGCGCATTCTCAAAGGGAAATCTCCTGTATGGGCAGATAACCAACACCTGCATCATGTTCTTCTTGCAGCTGGTTGGGGGAAACGAAAAATCGCCTTGTTTTACTGGGGAGTGTCCGCTATACTTGGCTGGGTAGCCTTAACTGTTACCAGTCAACAGAAAATTTTTACCTTTATTTTAATTGCTGTTGGTATCGGAGGGTTTCTCTTATGGGTAAACTTCTTTTCGCAATTCTCAAAACCGCACGACCAAGACAATGGCTGAAAAATGTAGCCGTTTTTACCACGATTCTTTTTACCGGTGAATTTTTCCATCCGGCTATTTTTCAAACAACAGTCTGGGCATTTATTGCATTTTGTTTCTTATCATCTTCAGGATATATTATTAATGATATTCTTGACGTGGCGAAAGATCGTAAACACCCATTTAAAAAATTTCGACCTGTCGCGAGCGGTGCCTTACCTGTACCAATTGCGTTTCTTACATCAGCCGCATTTTTTGTGGTTGGACTCTCTATTGCATCATCCATCAGTAAACCGTTTTTAATTCTTTCAATTGTCTTTATTACACTACAATACACCTATTCGCTTCTTCTCAAACACATTGCTGTTATTGATATTCTTGCGATAACAACAGCATATTTTATTCGTGTGTATGCAGGAGAAGCGGCAACGGGATATCACATATCTATATGGCTTTCTCTTGCTGCGCTTTCTCTTGCTTTATTTTTAGCTGTTGGAAAACGAAGAGCAGAACTTACGCTCCTTCAGGGATATCAAGGGGTGCTTCCAAAAGACACAAGAGAATCACTTTCCCATTATTCTGAACGGCTCTTAGATACGTATACTGCAATGTTTGCAAATTCAACATTTATTACCTATGTATATTACACATTCTTAGAAAAACCGTTAAGTATAGGGGCCTTAGCTGATCGTAAATGGATGATGATTACCATTCCTTTTGTTCTTTATGGAATTATGCGATATATGCAGCTTATTTATGAAGGAAAGGGAGAATCCCCGGAGCAAGTGTTAACTACCGACATACCCCTTTTAACAACTGTTATTATTTGGACAATGTCAGTTCTTTTTGTTATCTATGGAATTGGAGGGTAACGAAGCTCTTTCTTATTCGATTTTATCGACATATTGTCCTGATATCCATCCCAGTTTTGTTCCATCATATTTTATCTGATACCATATTGTTCCCGCACTATCTGTTGCCGTTTTGGTAAAGCTAAATTTCTCACCTGGTTTTACTTCACCTGCTTTTGAAGCAGTTTTATTTGCTTCCAAACGGACATTAAGATACCCAGTTGGGGTATCTTTTATAAGTGCGTATGGTTTAACTGGATCAACAAGGCTTGTTGCAGGCCCGCCTGCCGGCGAGGTAGGAGTCGGCTTACCACTAATTTTTAATGTAGGCGATGGTGATGCTTCTGGTGCAGATACTCCTGAAGAAAGAGCAAGTTTCACTGCAGTAATGAGCCGATATCCAGCTGTTATTTGAACTTTTAGTGTTCGCGTAACAAACCCTTGTGAGGCAATGGTAATGGTATGACTGCCGGGAGCGATGTCTGGAATACTTATTGGTGTCATACCTTTCATCTCATCATCAAACATCACCGTTGCGCTGTCAGGAGTTGTAGTGACAGACAGCTCTCCTTTAGCTCCTGTTGCTTTCTCAAGCCATAATACATCTATAGCTGATGCAAGTTCAGATTCTGCAAGTGTTCCATTGACATACGTTAGAACATTGGGGGTAATTCGAATTTTTCCTTGCCAACTGGCATATTGCGTTGTTGCTGACTCAGGTACGATTTTAATCGTATATTCCCCTGCATCCACTTTGTATGAGGTTGCTCCGAGCGGTGTTCGCCCGACATGCTTGTTATCCAAAAATACACTCGCAACTGGTGTGCTATCTACCCGCAGGTCTCCTTGTTTTGGAGATTTTCCAACAAACATACGGACAATGCCGATAATAAGAGCAATAATAACAAGAAGAATAATGAGGAAAAAGACCTTTTGCTTCATGGCATGTCGATACTAACACAGCTTGAGACTACAATCAATCCATTCACCGACAAGACGAGCTAGTTGCTTTTCCATACCATCAAAACCATGAAGCGCGCCGGAAACAATAGTGCTTGTATATTTTTTTGATTTTGCATGCGCATCAAAAACCTTTTTAATATCAGCAACTGGTCTATCTGCATGTTCATCGTTCCCACCAAAAATGACATATAACGGTTTTATAATATTGGAAAATGCCGTAAGTTTCGGTTTTTCATCTCCGTAATCAAACACATCCTCTTTTGATCCTTTTTCAACTAGGCTCAAATACCGTTTAGGGGTAAGTGGGAAAAAATGAAATCCAAACATGGGGATATCACTTTTTCCTGCTGCTATTTGTTCTTTCATGTATGAAATAATAGCTTTTGTATCCGGACGTGATTTAACCATTTCTAACCGGTCACTAATTGGAGACATAAGCACAACTCCTGCAACGCGTGCATCAAAAACTGTCCCTGCATAAAAACATACTTTGTTTGCACCTGTCGACCGACCAACAAGAATAATTTTATTGTATCCCTGACTCGTTAAAAATGTAATACCTGCATCGATATCATAGACACAGTCTTCGAATTTTTCCTGTCCTGCTCCTCCAGGAACATGGATATATCCTTTTGGATTTGACAGGTCATGTTTCTGAATTCCATCAATAAATTTCGCTCCTCTGTTATTAAATGCCGCAAACCCAACATGATATGTTTCGCATATCTCTGCAAATGCATCGCATGTCGGAATATGACTTGCATAAGTACTCGATAATCCATGCACCCACAATATTGCAATATCTGATTTTTCTTTCGGTTCAAAATAAATCCCTTGATGAATCAGGTTATCTTTTGTGGTTATCTCCGTCAAAAAATATTTCTTCATATCTTTTTTGCAAAACAACTTATTTTTGTTGGTGATTTTCCAGTCTCATAATCTTTTCCCTCTACCTCATAACAAGAAAGTACAGTAAATCCGGCTTGTTTACAATACATTTCTACTTGCTCTTTTAAAAAAAGAGAGAATAAGCGTTTAATTCCTGGCACACTTGGATCTACTCGCTCAACTTCACCTTCTCCTTTTTTTACATGAATGAATAAGATTCCTCCTGGTTTTAATATAGAAAACCATACATGGAGTGTTGCTGGAATTTCTTCATGTTTTACATGGAGAAGTGATGTACAAGACCAAATGCCGTCGAAAGAATTTGGAACAACTGTCAACGCTCGAATATCTTGTTTTATAAACGTTGCCCTTGGAACAGCTTTTTTTGCTATCTCAAGAAGATTATCTGAAAGATCAACACCAACTGTTTTAAATCCTTTCGTTACAAAATATGCACAATCTCTTCCCGATCCACAGCCAACATCCAAAATCTTTCCACCTTTTTTAACAAGTGAGCAAAAATGTCTTCGTTGAACTCCCGGACCATGCTTGAGCGCTTGTTTAGCGTACGAATCAGCTATCACATCATAAACATCAATGGTCTGAGAAACGTAATCAACTTGTTGTTTCATAATATTAATTAATTACTCACACCAACTGATTAACATAAAATCCGCATATACTGAAATTATGTCAATCAATAAATATCTACTTTATTCATTTTATATCGGTCAACATCAATTTTGGTAATGATAGATAATAGACTTGGAAGATTGTCGAGTGGAAACCAGCCAATCTCATCACATTTATCTGGTTCCATAATTTTTGGTTTTTTTCCGTCTTTAATACGAGAAATAAAAGCAGATGGTATCCAATGTTGGTGTTCAGCTGGAATAATGTGATTGGCCGCCGGCATCTGTTTTAATAACTTGAGTTCAACACCTAACTCTTCTTTTATCTCGCGGACAATTGCGTGTTCCAATGTTTCTCCAAATTCAACTGCACCTCCTGGAGCTTCCCAACATCCACGTTCATTTTTTGCATTCTGACTTCGTTTACATAAAAGGATTTTCCCTTCATCATTGAAAATGATTGCTCCAACGGATACGCCGATATAATCAATTCCCGGTTTCATAATGTTATGGAACTAATAAATTACAATTCAAATTTTACCAGATCAGTACAACTTAAGTCACGATATATCTTTCTATCTTTAAAATAATATGTAAAAACCTTTTTTGGAATAAATCCTGCATCTAAATAGACTCTAGTAGACCCAAATACCTCACTACCAACAGACAAATAAAAATCTCTCCCCGCTATTTCATTTTCAACTAAGCCTAAAATATTTACAACGAGCCTTCTCCAAGATTTTTCGTTAAAAAAGGGAACAAATTTTACTCTGAAGTCTTCCTTTTGTAGCTGAGTTGGTTCTAGTCTAGTTGTTTGAGGAATTTTTAGATCTGTTGAATGAAATTCAATTGTTGATTTTTTACTCGGCGAAAAAAATTCGAATTTAATACTAATTGATATATTTTTTTTATTGTAAAATATATCTAAAATTGAATTTGCAAGATAACAGTCTTTAGACCATTTTATTGCTCTCGAATAAAACTGGTTATAAATTTCAACAACTATTCTATTGGGTGGAAGAATATTATGATAGTCATCTATCATTAAGCCTGTATTTGAATCTATATTTTTTACTAATCCCGCATTAAATTTATTGCTTTCGAGGATGAACAGAGTTTTTTCAAATATATTTTTTATCCAAAAATAAAAGGAAAAAAATAATAATAGAAGTAAGGCAGATTTAATTAGTGGATTCAAAAATAAAATTCTATAACGCAAATCTAAGGTAATTGGTGAGTTATAAAAAAGTATTAAAGATAACACTATTGTATATAAAGTCTGAATAACTTGAAATAAGCTACTAAAATAATTTAAAGGCCCTTTTGTTATATTAATAATTTTTCTAAAATTATTCATATCTTAACAAAAACCCCGGTTTCCCGGGGTTTTTGAGTTAATACAATAAAATCAAACTTAATCCCTCGACTCCGCTCGGGATTTCGAACTTACAGTTCTCAATAATCCATTCCTCCCATACCGCCTGACATGCCGCCTGCTGGTACATCTTTTTTCTCTGGAATATCGGTAATGAGGGCTTCAGTTGTCAGCACCATCATTCCGATTGATGCTGCATTTTGAACAGCTGACCGCGTAACTTTTGCCGGATCAAGAATTCCTGCTTGTAACATGGATTCAAATTCCATGGTCATTGCGTTAAATCCAAAATCAGCAATTTTGGAATCTTCGACGGTCTTAATAACCCATCCATCATCCGCTCCTGCATTTTTAGCTATCCACCTAATGGGTTCACCGAGCGCTTTGTAGAGGATATCAATTCCTGTTTTCTCATCCTCAACAGTAAGTGTTTCTTTGAGTTTAGATAACACACCGCGAGCCCGAAGGAGTGCTACTCCACCACCAGCAACAATTCCTTCTTCCAGTGCTGCTTTGGTTGCGGCAACTGCGTCATTCACGCGTTCTTTTTTGTCTTTCATTTCGACTTCTGTCGCTGCTCCAACGTTAATGACTGCGACACCTCCTGTAAGCTTTGCAAGTCTTTCCTGCAACTTCTCGCGATCAAAATCGCTTGTTGTTGCATCAATTTCCCGTCGGACTTGGGCAATTCGTGCTTTTAATCCTGCTACTGGTCCTTTTCCACCGATAATGCGACAGTTTTCTTTATCTGCCCAGACTTTATCAGCACGTCCACAATCCTCAATGGTGATATTTTCAATTTTTCGTCCGGTATCTTCGGAAATGACTGTTCCCCCGGTAAGAATTGCAATATCCTCAAGCATGGCTTTCCGTCTATCTCCAAAACCAGGCGCTTTAATAGCAAGCACGTTAAAAGTTCCTCTGAGTTTGTTAACAACAAGGGTAGCAAGTGCTTCACCATCGACATCATCAGCGATGATGACAAGGTTTTTGGAAACTTTGATGAACTTCTCCAAAAACGGAAGAAGATCAGCAATAGCTGATATCTTCTTATCTGTTATAAGAAGATATGCTTCGCTAATTTCTGCTTCCATCTTGTCTGCATTCGTGACAAAATAGGGAGAGGCGTACCCTTTATCAAATTCCATTCCTTCTTTATATTCAATTTCCATGGTCAAACCTTTTCCTTCTTCAACGGTGACTACTCCATCTTTCCCAACCTTGTTGAGTGCTTCTGCAATCAGTCCTCCGATCTTTTCGTCCTGTGCTGAAATGGTAGCCACTTTTGCCACATCCGTATCCTTGACGGTTTTTGCTACCCGTTTAATTTCAGTGACCACTGCTTCGACGCCTTTTTCCATCCCGATTTTAAGAATCATCGGATTGGCTCCCGCGGTCACATTTTTAAATCCGGCGTTGATGATTGATTGCGCAAGAAGGGTAGCGGTTGTTGTACCATCTCCCGCTACATCATTTGTTTTGGATGCCGCTTCTTTTACAAGCTGTGCACCCATATTTTCAAATGCATCTTCAAGCTCTATTTCTTTGGCTACCGACACCCCATCGTGGATGATATTCGGTGCTCCCCATTTGCGGTCTATTGCAACATTTCGGCCTTTGGGACCCAAGGTTGTGACAACTGCTTTTGCAAGCACGTTTACTCCTTTAACAAGAGCGCTTCGTGCATCTTCTGAAAATTTTAATTGTTTTGCCATATATATCCTCCTACTATATAAATAATTATTTAACAATTGCTAAAATATCTTTTTGTTCGACAATAGTCCATTCTTCTCCATTCACCTTTACTTCATTGCCACCCCATTTTTTGTACATCACATGATCGCCGACTTTGACAACCATGGTTATTTTGTTTCCCTTGTCATCTGTTGCTCCTGGACCAACTGCCATAACAACGCCTACTTGTGGTTTCTCTTTTGCACTATCCGGAAGAACGATTCCTGAAGGAAGCTTTTCTTCTGCTTCAAGTGGTTTTACTAACACGTTATCAAATAACGGTTGAATTGTTTTATTAGCCATACAAACCTCCTCTAGAAAAAGTAACTCTGTAATTTTTTGGCACTCTTTTTGAGTGACTGCTATTTTAAATTTGATTATGCTTCTTGTCAAGAGGAACTTTATACAGGCGAAGTTTCGTGAGGAATGATTTCCGTATCCATATACGGGCATCGTTCGGGTGAAACCTAATAACTGATTCAGAAACCACCTCCGTAGTCCTTCTTTTCCTCATATACCATAATTGAAATACCTTGAGTGGTTGTTCCAACACCTGATACCATTTGATATTGTTGTTTCTAGTATTGTACGAAGGTATTTGAATCTGCTTTTGGAATTCGTATCGTCGGGTAAACCACTTTTGTGTCCAACTATTCGCACGAAGGTATTTCATATACATATTGTTTCTTTGCCATAGAGGAACCATTTGCAACACTTCATGCGCTGTATACCATCCTTGTTCTTTTTGTGGTATTTGAAGCGATTTATCAGTCAAAAACATGTTTAGACAAATAGCATTAACAACGTGTATATCTCTTGGATGCCTTCTTTTTGAGAATAGCTCAATACATAGTGTCGTAAGAAACCGTGTCACCCACAATGTATTGTGCCGGGCAATGATGAGAAGGTCGATATCATCTTGGTTATTAGCATTATTTACCGCAAGTCCCCCAGTCACCCCAACCAAACAGATCGTTGGAATATACGTAAGAATTTTCACAGTTTTACGAATTCTTTGCCATTTATTTGTTGAGGCAGCAAGCCTTTCAATGCGAAATTGAATTGTTTTTTTGTGACCAGACACATAAAGAAACGGTGGTGTGTACCCTATTTTATTTTTTTTCACAAGCTTCTTTATGTGGTTTTGTATGACACGAGGAGAAATTGGTGTATCAGACACTATCCACTGCGTGAGCTCGCGGATAGTCAGTGGGTAGTGAAAAATATCAGCATATAAAATAGCAGCAAGAATACGTGACCTCATTGATACTATCATTATGGCTGTTGTTGGGCAGAGGTGGTATTTGTTGTAAGCCCGTAAGTCGTAAATATTTGTTGAAACCCCAGTTTCATTGTTTCAAGTTCCGCAGTTGGTGACGATCCTGTTTTTAAAGCGTTTAATGCGTCCTCTAAATACTTAATGAGTTTATCATTCAGTCCGTTATCAAATGTCCGGGATGCAAGTGGAAATGATCGCGCATCCTTTCCTTGAGTCACATACGCTCCTGCATACGGATCGTTTGTTAAAGAGCTTGCGAGTTCCATGCGCGCATATGGTTCTCCAAATAATTTCCTTGCTTTGACTTCTTCTGAATACAGGATAGTTGCTCCTTCTTTACTTGTCAAAAATTTCATAAATTCCATGGCTTGGGCTGGATATTTACTTTTTGAAGAAACTCCTTCTACCCAATATGAGGCCCAATTTACTGTATTTCCCGGTAATTGCGGAATGGGAGCAATTTTAAATCGTAATGAAGGATTCGTGTCGGCTATATCAAATGCTCGCCATGAAGGGGCAAGGATCATGGCAACTTTTCCGGATGCAAATGCATAAATGGAATTATCCATTGTTTCGTTCCATGTATAGAGCGGATCATTCGGATTTGAAAATTTTCTGTAGAATAAAAGTGTTTCTTCCGCTTCTTTACCTGTTGGAGCAGTGAGATTTGCTCCATTTTGCATAAACATGGTTGCCAGAATATCCGAATAATGCTCCACATTATTGGTTGTCCCTAAAGCAATCGCCGACACCGCAAACGTTTCTCCTTCGGGCTTTGCAATTTTTGGTATCATTGCCAACACCTCTGCCCATGTAGTCGGTGGTGTCGTTATTCCAGCCCGAGCAAATAAATCTTCATTGTAATAGAGTCCCAGTCCGTCAATCATGAGCGGTATTCCATACATAGTTGTTCCGCCAATAAGATCATTGGAAGCGACAGGAAAAAACGTGCTTTGAAATTCACTTGTTGTCATGACAGTTTCTGGAACTGGTTGTAATTCTTGAACAAGCATTGGAACCCAAGTATTATGAAAACGAAATACATCCGGACCTTCTCCACGAGTAATTGCAGCTTGCAACCGTTCTCTATATTGTTTATGTGACTGCTTGATATATTGCACTTTAATTTTTGGATGCGTTGATTCAAACGAGGTAATGAGCGGCCTTACAATTGCATCACTTTCCCATAATCCCCAATAGGTAATTGTTACTTGTTTTGATCCTTCCAACATACCAAATATAAATCGTCCTCCAAAGACAGCGCCGATGATAAGAATAATGATAATAATAAATGCAATTATTCGTTTCGGCCATGGATTAGGTGGTGGAACAGGTGAAGAAGATTGTGGAACCTCCGGAACAATCGCTGAAGGAGTGTTGCTTTGTGGTGGCACAACAACCGTTTCTGGTTTGAATGTAATTTCCCCTTGTGGTTGCGCGTTTGCACTTGTTACTGGCGTCATCATAAAAAAATCGTGTGTACCCATCTTACTCAGGTTTGTCCTTCGACAGGCTCAGGATCCTGAGTATTATCGAAGGACAGCTTTCTTAAGCGAAAAAGCTGATTAGATGGGTGCATACTGAGAAAACGTATTTCGTATTTAAGTTTTCGTAGTATACAATAATCATACCATGCAAAAAAGAAACCACAAGGCTATAATCGTTTGTTCGATCATCATGATCGTTTTTGGCGTATGTGCCGGATACGTATGGAAATTTGAGACCTCATATTTGAATCGTGTTTACCCAACTGTTTCAATCGGAAACGTTCCATTTGGAGGAAAAACACAAAAAGAAGTTGAGATATTTTGGCTCGACAAAAACAACACTCTTACGAATATTCAATTTGAATTTCGCTTCGAATCTCACATAGCAACACTTTCAGCAGAGACACTTGGTTTATCATATGATGCCACGCTTTCTGCAACGCAAGCACTATCAGTCGGACGGTCAAAACATTTTTTAAGTAACATAAGACAGCGGTATTTTAAACAACCAATCAATCTGCCCCCTTCACTTCGATGGGATACGGATGCGGTAGACCAGTTTATTACATCTATATCAGAAACGATCAATATTCCAGTGGAAAACGCGCTCTTCCAATTTACAAAAGGAAAGGTTATTGCCTTTAAACCATCAAAAAAAGGGAGAGTGGTACATGTTCAAAAACTGCGAGAACGATTTGTAGAAGCCCTTTTATCAGCAATCCAAACAAACACAAAACTGATTATTCTACCAATTCCAATTGACACAATTGAACCAATCATCTCAACGAAGCAAACAAATTCATTTGGTATTAAGGAACTCATTGGTCGCGGATATTCTGAATTTCCGGGATCTATCGCAGGGCGCATACATAATGTCGCTCTTGCTGCAGCAAAACTCAATGGAGTGCTTATTCCCCCAGGAACAACGTTTTCTTTTAATGACACGGTTGGAGATATCTCAGCAGCAACTGGGTATCAGTCTGCATATATTATTAAAGATGGGAGAACGGTACTCGGTGATGGTGGCGGAGTTTGTCAGGTTTCAACAACATTATTTCGAGCAGCGCTCAACGCAGGACTTCCCGTTACTGAACGAAGTGCACATTCATACCGTGTTCATTATTATGAAGATGACGGATCAAAAGCAGGACTTGATGCAACAGTGTTTAATCCCACGGAAGATCTGAAATTTATTAACGATACTCCTGTATATATATTAATCCAAACAAAAATTGACTTAGCAAATGTTAATCTTGCGTTTGAATTTTATGGAGCAACTGATGGAAGAAAAGCGGAAATTCTTAATCATGTTGTCGGAGGAATATCTGCTCCACCACCGGCTCTTTATCAAGATGATCCGACACTTCCCGTTGGAACAGTCAAACAAGTTGACTTTGCCGCATGGGGAGCAAAAGCATCGTTTGATTATCGCGTGACAAAAGAAGGAAAAGTGATATTTGAAAAAACCTTCGTATCTAATTACCGTCCTTGGCAAGCAGTGTATCTTAAGGGAGTAAAACAATGAAAACAGTTTTGGTGGGCGGATGTTTTGATCTTATTCATATCGGTCATATATATTTTTTGGAAGAGGCGAAAAAACTGGGTGACAAACTTGCGGTACTGTTAGAGTCCGATGAAACGATAAAAAAATTAAAAGGAGAACATCGACCGGTCCACACCCAAGAGGAACGGAAAAAAATGCTTCTTGCTATCAAATTTGTTGACGAAGTTATTTCAATTTCTCCGCTTAAAACAGATGAAGAATATTTTGACGTCATAAAAAATATTCGTCCAGATATTATTGCCTTAACAGAAGGAGACCCAATACTTGAAAAAAAACAAAAACAGGCAGAATTAATTAGCGCTAAAGCAGTTATTATCCCTCGCATTCCCAACATTTCCACTACTTCACTCGCCAAATCCCTCGAAGTTGAGTAAAATAGACTAATATGGAGCGAAATATCAAGCTACTCGCACTATTTAACTTCTTTACGGATTTTAAATTTCATAGTGCCGTACTGGTCATTTATTTTGCAAAAATAACCGGCTCGTATACGCTTGCTATGAGCCTTTTTTCCGCTATTATGGTTTCGTCAGCAATTTTTGAAGTACCGACAGGAATTTTTTCAGACATGATCGGACGGAAAAAAACTGTCATGCTCGGCGCATTTTCAGCAGCCGTCTCTGCTGTTTTTTACGCAATAGGAGGTTCGTACTGGCCACTTTTTATCGGAGCGCTTCTTGAAGGACTATCCCGCTCCTGGTACAGCGGAAACAATGATGCTTTCCTCTACGACTCTCTTAGGGAATCCAGAAAAAAAGAGACATTCTCCCATTATCTTGGAAAAACAAAATCCATGTTTCAGATCGCCCTCATGGTCGGGGCGGTTGTCGGAAGTGTGCTTGCGGCGCAATCGTTTTCCCTCGTCATGTGGCTCTCGGTAGTTCCCCAGTTCTTGTGTTTTTTCATATCCCTCTTTCTTCGGGAACCGGAAAAAACGTCACGGGAAAAAGCAAATATTTTTTCCCACATACGCATTTCATCGCTCCGCCTGTGGAACAATAAAAAACTCAGGCTTCTTTCTCTTGCGGATATCGTTAGCTACGGCATCGGCGAGTCATCTTTTCATTTCAATGCCGCGTTCATCGGCACACTCTGGCCTCTCTGGGCAATCGGGTTTTCGAGAATGCTGTCATTTGGCGCGGCATTTTTAAGCTTCTGGTTCAGCGGCAAGATTATCCGGAAAATCGGCCAGTATAATATCCTCATCGTCACGTATGCATATACACGTGTTATCAATTTCATTGCTTACGGAGTCCCGACTGTTTTTTCACCGGTCATTACAGCATCCGCTTCGCTTTTTTACGGAGCAAAGGAAGTCAGCATCAACAACCTCATGCAGAAAGAATATTCCGAGGGACAGAGGGCGACCCTCGCATCAATAAATTCCTTCTTCGGCAATGTGTTCTACGGACTATTCTCGCCTATCTTGGGATTCATCGCTGATTCTGTAGGACCTGCGAAAGCTCTCATTGTCGTCCAGTTTCTCATGTTATCCGTGCTTTACATCAGCATAAAACTTAAATCCTATGACCATACTCGCAATTGAATCATCCTGTGATGAAACAGCTTCTGCTGTTATAAAAGACGGAACAACAATTCTAAGTAATGTCATAGCATCATCTTCTGCCATGCATGAAAAATATGGCGGGATTGTACCGGAAGTAGCATCGCGGGAACAATTAAAATGTATTCTCCCGACGATTCAAGAAGCGTTGGAAGAAGCTCATCTCATGTATGATTCAATTGACGCAATTGCAGTTACCATCGGTCCGGGACTCATCGGATCACTTCTTATTGGTGTTGAAACTGCTAAAACAATTGCATATGTGACCAAAAAACCTCTTATTCCAGTTAATCATGTTCTTGCTCATTTGTATGCGAATTTTCTTTCGTCTTCGAATGAAAATTCGTCCCGAGCGAAGTCGAGGGACTGTCCAATTGCATTTCCAGCAATCGGTCTTGTTGTCTCAGGTGGACACACAGAACTATTTCTCATGAATAGTGTTAAAGAATTGAAATGGCTCGGAGGAACTATTGATGATGCAGCTGGAGAGGCGTTTGACAAAACTGCCCGGCTTTTGGGATTTGGTTCCCGAGGAGGTCTCGCAATCCAAGAATCTGCCTCGTTATACAAAATACAAAATACTAAATACAAAATACAATTACCCCGCCCACTCCTTCATGACGATACACTCAATTTTTCGTTTTCAGGACTCAAAACTGCAATCATGAGAACATGGCATGCTTGTCATCCTGAACTTGTTTCAGGATCCAAATCAGAAAAAGTATTGCAAAGTGAATTTGCGTATGAAGTCCAAGAAGCAATTACTGATGTATTGGTAGCAAAAACAATAAAAGCAGCTGAATTGCATAACGCTTCATCGATTTTAATTGGCGGCGGTGTTGCTGCAAATCTAAGACTTCGTAAAAAGTTTCAGAAATTACCTTTTAATTTCCATTGCCCTCCCGTCGCGCTCTGCACGGATAACGCCGCATATATTGGAAGCTATGCATTCTTCCGTGGAACTCCTGTTAACTGGCACACTATCGAAGCAGTTCCGGATTTATCCGTTGAAGTATGAAAGCCGTTTGTCATGCTGAATTTATTTCAGCATCCATCTGAAAGCGGCTGGGATCCTGAAACGAGTTCAGGATGACAATTGTTCAGTATAACCGCTTCTTCTTCGCTCCACGGTGAATAGGTTCCGGGATGTTCTTTAACTGTTTTCAAAAATTCGCTCCAACCAACCCATTTCCATGCTTCTACTTCACTCTTACTTGGTTTTGGATCTTCGTTAGTAAATCCGATAAAAATAGGACAGATTTCATTTTCAACAACACCGTTTACATCTGCAAACCGGTAGCGATACGGAGAAACTTCTTTTATATCCGTAGCAACAACATGTAACTCATCACTTAATCTTCGTTTCACCGCGTCAAACGCGGCTTCGCCCAGAGACACATGTCCGCACACGCTATTAGTCCACACTCCCGGAAATGTTTTCTTATTTAATGCGCGTTGTGTTACAAGAAGTTGTTTTTTGGAATTAAAAAGAAACAACGAGAACGCACGATGAAGCGGAGTATTTTTTGTGTGCACGGTTTCTTTATCAGCAATACCGATTTGATTATTTTCCTCATCAACGAGTATGACCTGTTCCATAATGCCTGTTTATCAGTAAGTAAGAGTATATATATGATACACGTAATTGAATTGTCTGACTATCAATGATAAACTGGCATCATGAATAAACCCTTAACCTCTCTCCCAACAGTGTACCCAGCAGAAATTGCCCACAGGGGCGAGAAAGTTTACCAAAAAATAAGCAAAAAGATGGAAAAAAAATATCTGGGCAGTTTTATTGCTATCGAAGTAGAGTCAGGAAAGTATTTTTTTGGACAAACCCAAGTCGAAGCCATTGAAAAAGCCAAAAAACGTTTTCCGGCCAAAATCTTTTATTTAATGAAAGTTGGTTTCCCCTCGGCAGTAACTTTCTCCGGATATCATCAGCCTTTATCTTATGGAAACATTCTTCGATGACCGAAATCATCCCAAAATAAAGCTGGCAGTGGGCGGGGCAAAGCAAAACAATTTACTAGAGGCAATCTTAGACACGGGTTTCGACGGATATCTTTCTTTACCAATTAACATTGCAGTTACCTTGGGCATTGAGCTTACCGCCATTATCCCAGTAGAGTATGCCGATGGGAGAATAAGTCAAGAATTGGTATTCTCCGTAAAAGTTGAGCTTGATGGAGAACAAGAAACAGTTCCCGCAACGCTTACAGCTGGGACAGAAGCGCTGGCAGGAACGGCTTTACTGGCAAAGTATGAATTGATAATTAATTTCCCTCTTCAGAAGATAATCCTTCAGAAAGCCTAATTTCCCTTTTTTCAATGTTGTGTGCCTGCATGGCGTCGAGCCAAGCACCTCAAATTTATCTGCTCACTCATTTCTGATAAATATCTAACAGACCTTTTGCGACATCAATTCCAGCTTCAAAGGATTCACGCATATCCACTCTGTAAGCATCTGCTGTTGACATATTGTGCAAAGGGTCATCCGAATGAAATGGGGGTTGATAGCTGCCATCTCGATACCCTTCTAATTTTTCAGCTACTTCTGCAGCACTATTACTATAAGGAAAATCGCGCTGTAGAGTTAACGCCACTCCTACGGGAATGAGCTTGTCAAAAGGTAACTTTCCAACACCTTCAGATAAAGATCCAAAATTTCGTTCAATAGTTTCTACGGTTAGTCCCTTCGTAAAAAACATTTCCAAATCAAATGTGTTAGTTGGTTGAGGAGTTAGAATTGTTCGGTCTATTTTCCAAGCTAATACTGGAGAACTACATACTATCATACCATCAACATCAATAACACTAATTCCTCCGTCAGGACCATCAGGAGTTTGGTATGGGTAAATAATTGAATCAGGTTTATGATCCTTAAATATTAAACCTCGCTGATTTAAAGCATCTATTGCTCGCAAATACGCTATGAGCGAATTCAGTCGCGCTTCAGGTGACCTAACTAATAAAAAATCAGCAATTTCCTCATATCTTCGAGAAAAACCTACATCGACACCTCTTACAAGCCCCGTAATTACTTTGCTTGAAGTGGCTTCCATAATATGTAATGGATATATATGATGTACCTGAGCTTGTGTTATTATTTGGTTAAATTGCTTTGTCAATCTTACTTTTCTTGCTAAATCTGCTGATGAAAATGCATCACGTGGTTGCCAATATGCAATGTTATTTCTTAAATCAAATGAAACTCGTGCAGAAGCACCAAATAATGTTTCTTTATATTCACTCATAGTATTATTTTACTTTGTTAGATACGGTAATCTAATCTATTTTATTTTTGTGCGCCTGCCTGGTGTCGAGCCAGGTACCCCCACTTTATAAGAGTGGTGCTCTACCGGTGAGCTACAGGCGCAATACGGCAATTATAACAAAAAATGGGGTGATTTACTGAAGCTTGGTGAGAAGCTGTTCCATGGAGGCTTCAATTTCAAGGGAGCGTTTTTCGCTTTTTCCGAAGATGATATAGGCAAATTTGCTCTGTTTTAACAGATTTGATGAGGCAAGTACGACCCCTTCTTTTGTTTTACTGTTAAAGAGTACCGGAGCAAGTATTTCAATAACTTTTTCAAATGAAGGTTTTATTCCATGAGGCAACTCATAATCATTATTGGAAAGGGTATAGGAATCGGTCATAAAGTCTTTGCCAATTAATTCTTGTGCCGCTTTATACATATGGGTTCCACCGGTTCGCCTGGCATTAGATTCTGTCACATAAATTTCCCCATTTTTGGCTGCAACATAGTCAACATCAAAATACCCCCGATATCCAGATGCCGCATATTGTTCGCCGATAAAAAATCCTGTATCGATAACGCGTGCGGCAATACGTTCTGGAAGAACTGATTCATGCATTTCTTGTCCTTTATAAACACCGTTTTTATCCACCCGCATAGCACAGTAATAAAGAAACTCGATTTTTCCGCTTTTTGTTATTTTAAACTCAACATTTGGAAATCCCCCACCAATTGCAGAATTGACATTGAGTAAATCTTCAATAACAATTGGAAATTTCTCCCAATAGCTGTCTTTTTGCAATTTGTTATGGATTGCCAGTTCACACGCTTTATATTCTTTTGGAAGATCTCCCGGACGGAAAATGAGTACTCCAGCCCCTGAATGTCCTTTGTTGGTTTTTATCACTACCCCATCCTCTTTGATGTATTTATTTGCCGCTATCATTGCGGCATCGTATATTGATGCGCAGATGAGCCCATCAGCTACTTTAAAATCCGGCTCAAGCGTTCCACTTTTTTGGGCAAGCTGCCTGATGCCGGATTTACTCCCAAAAAAGTTTACTGTCCAAGCGCTGGTTACTTCCGGAGACTCTGGTGTATACACAGTAATCCCGCGAACTGATAGAACGTTTACCAGATGTAACAACTGCGGACTGGTTGTGTAGCTTATTAGAGTAAGTTTCTTTACAAAATTGGAAGCGTTGACTAATTGTTCTATGATCTCTGGATCTCGAATGATATCTTCACAAATTTCTCCGGTATGCGTATTTGGGACAAGGACGGTCATATGTTTCGTACCGAATACTTTTTGGTAATACAACATGAAACCGTCTGTAATTGGACGAGGAGTGATAAATATCGCTTCATTCTCTTCGGACATTGAGATAAGATCACGTTCCGCAAGATTGGCATTCCAATCAATCTCAAATTGACGCTCATGCGTATCGGACATGGCACAAATAAACGGCCAGACATCTTCAGAGAGATTAAAAATATATACCACTTTCTCGTGTTTTTTAACGGGGACTATACTGAGAGGATCTTCTGTTTGGTCCATAAATTTTTTATAAACGTGCGCGCTGGGATACTTCCGCCTCTACTAATTCTTTCGACCTGCCATATTTGAGTCTTGATAGTTGGATGATTGCTTCAGCTATCTTTGGATTTTGAAGCGCAATGATCTTTTTCATATCTTTTGTTAAATCAATGGAAAATGGTTTAACCGGTTCATTATGCACAATTGTTTTGATATATGCATTAAATTTATCGATATTGATAAGATCAGTTTCTGAAAATGTCGGTTGGAATTCGTGCTGAAGATAATTTGCATCAGTCACTCCAACACGAAACGCGATTAAAGATCCAACGTTTCCAAAAACCGCATTTTTCACTTCCTCTTCCATTTGTCCGATGAATTGGTTTGCGACAGTCAAATTGAGTCTGTATTTCCGGGCTTCTGACAATATTTGCGCAAAATCAGGAGTAGCAAAATTCTGAAATTCGTCAACGTACAAATAAAAATCACGGCGCTCTGCTTCCGGCATCTCCTGCCTACTCATGGCAGCAATGAGAATTCTGGGAACAAGAATAAGGCCCAAGAAATTGCTGTTTTCCTCGCCTAATTTTCCTTTTGCAAGATTCACAAGGAGTATTTTTCCTTCATCCATCACATGACGAAAATCAAACGAAGATTTTGATTGTCCAATAATATTACGCATGAGTTTATTCGTGACAAATCGGCCAAATTTTGAAACGATGTAATCCAACACCTCTGACTTATGAAAATCTGCTGTTTGAGCTATTTGATCCGTCCAATACCTTCGTATGATTGGGTCAGATACTTTAGGTAAGAGCTCCTGAACAAACGCAGCGTCAGTAAGAATTCTTACCACTTCCACAAACGTATTTCCCGGTTCACACATAACAGTTAGCATGGCGTTTCGAATCGCGTGTTCAAACCTAGGACCAATAATACCGGTTTTCATCGGATCATAGAGTTTATACATAAGTCCGACAATGGAGGTCACTACAAAATGCTTCTGTTCTTCTGTGTGCGCCTCAAGCATATTTATCCCCATGGGACGTTCCGTATCTGATGGGTCAAAATAGATCACATCCTCAGCGCGAGCGACAGGCATCCGAGACATAATCCCGGTGATCAAATCTCCGTGAGGATCAATAACAGCTACCCCACGTCCTGCGTTTATATCCTGCATCACAAGTTCTTCTAATAATTGTGACTTTCCTGTACCGGTTTTTCCGATCACATACATGTGTCTTCTTCTATCATCATCGCCAATGTATATCGGCCGCTCTACTCCTCGATATTTTGAAAGACCTAGGAAAAGTCCTGATTCCGGTATGAGCATGGGGGCGGGAGCGCGCTTGGCATTGAGCCAAAAGATATGCGGTGTTTCAACTGTTTTATTTGGCAAATGAAAGAGTGTTGCAAGTTCGTCACTGTTTAGTACGCTCGATTGTTTATAAAAAGGAAGATTAATAACGGGAAAATACCGATAAATAAAATCGATCATAAACACATATTTTAAGAAGAAGCGGATTTCCCGGAATTCATTATTATCCGAAGAAAACTGATCAAATGACGCAAGAATATTTTTCAAATGCATCTCTGCTTGCTCTTTCGTGGTTGATGTTACGACAATTCGAACAACGGTGTTAAATCCTGTTTTCTGAACTTTTTGATTAATCGACTCAAGTGTTTTTTGATCCACTTTAAAATTTGCCTTTTCCGGATTTGCTTCATCTTTTTTAATTTTTGAGATAAACGAATGACCATTTGTTCGCCACCTATCATTTGCCGGTTGAATAAGAATTTGGATGACTGCTCCTTCCCCTTCCTGCATTTTAGCTAACACCGAAGTAATTGATGATAATGAATCAGTCGGAAGATCTTTGTATGTCCGAATGGGAAAATAATTTGAATACTTAAGAACCAGAGGAACAAAGGCAACTTTCCCTTCTTTTGTAAAAATGGAATATTCCTCTATTTCTTTAATATCCGCTCCGGGATACGCTCCATGGATTTGTTTTTCCACTAAATCCATGAGATTTCTCGGAACCGAGACATAAAAACGGATATCTTCACGACGAGCCACAATCTCAAATGCAATATGATCTTGTGGTTTTAAAAACGCCCACCATTTTTTGTTATAGAGTCCATAGAGACTGACAAACATCTGCTCAGCTGCATCGATTTTAATTTCATTTTCCCGTGGAACTGCAATTTGTAAAAGTACATAGGAAAGTGAACGTTTTTCTCTGTTTCGATACTTCCATAACAAAAAAGCGACATACAAAAGTCCAATACCGACACTCAAACAAATAAGCACAATCAACAAACTTATTCCAAACATTTCTAACTTATATGTAAGATCAGCGAATTGGTCTGTCATACTTTACTCTTTATTCCAAAAATCATCAGTTGTTTTTTGCACCATTCTGCGAGCCACCGAAACGAATTAATAACACTTATATGAAGCCCTTGGGCTAGTTCACTATCAGACAAGGGAATTGCGACAGATGGACTTGTTTGGATAGGAATATTTAATCCTGTTGGTTTCACCCCCAGTTGACTGACAGGCGGAGGGATTGAGATAACAGTCGGTTGCTGTGTTACCCCAATAGCTGATATTTCTTTCGGAAGTTCAATTTCAGCTCCAGCGGCGTGTAACCCCTGTTCGGAATCAGAAATTGAAACACCTTCTGCTTCTTTTCCGATTCCAATAGCTCCGGTCGGTGTTGGAATAGTCGATTTCCCACTCGCATCAGGCAGGTTATTCATAGCATTAATCATATCACAAAAACGGCTGTGTTTAATTGACTACCGCAAATAGATGGTTATACAATCGTTGGGTTTTGAGGATAGTAAGATATTCTGCTATTTCCTCAATCTCATTATCCCATTTATCTGAAGTAATCCGTTGTACAACCCTTTGTCTAATAACATCATCTCCAACGTACTTTTGTACCACTTTGCGTAAAAAATGAAGAAGATTATGCCGTGTATGCGTTGCGTCTTGCGATATTTCAACTTCTTCGACTGGTACAAATTCATTCTGATCGTTTAATTCCATCCATAGTAATTTTGTGACTGCGTTTGCTAATTCTCCCCGCGCAAGCTGTTTTTCTAATGTCGCTGTCATTGTACTAATATCTTGAATTATGAGTTGGTCAACTTCAAAAGAAGAATCTGTTTTAGACTGCATAACAACATCTTGTTGTGCTTGTTGGTGCTCAACATTAATAGGAATATGTTCTGCCACCATTATATCTTCCTGAATTGTTTGTTCTCTATATGTTGGTTTTATCGCTGCAAGCGATATCACAATTGCTTTTTCCTCGTATGTACGAACTGTTTGAACATCGGTCATTATTATAAATGTTGTTATAGGCAACACTCTCTGTATTTGAACAACATGTTTTTCTTGTGTTTGTTGTTTTTCTTCCCGCAAAACAAAATCGGGTTCTTTTTGAAATACAATCGTTGGTTGAGTAACCAAAGATTGTTCTGTCATTGTTATGTCTCGTGTAACTTCTTCTGGTATTTTTTCTTCATGGATGCGTTGGTCAATAACGGGTTTATTTATTTTTTGTTTTTTCTTTTCTGACGGCTCAGAAAATACAGGTACTTCTTTTTTTGATGGTGTATCAAAAATAATCCATGGTCTGACAGACACATCCCATATTTGTTTTTGACTAGGTTGTTTTTCAGTGTGTATGTATGGTGGAGCTAGTGGCAAATCATCAAATGGATTGTTATGTTTTTGTTTTATTGCATATTCTTGCTTTTGTTGTTTGATAGCAATTGGTTTTATCGCAATAGGTTTTTTAAAAACTTTTTCTTCGTTTACTGCGACCGTGCGGCACGTACCAAGACTCACAGTTTGAGACTTTGTTTCATGACGCGTATCCAACACGTCTTGCACAATGGCAGCAATCTGTTTTTTATTTTTTAAATCAACGGAAATATTCCCTCTGATCACAGAATATAATGGACTATTTTTCCCTTCTCTTAATGAAACTCGTTCTGCATCTTTTGAAGAAAACCGGTCCAGGAGATCTTTCGCAGCTCCTTCCGACATTCCACCAACTAATCGCGTTTCATAAGAAATAGTATTTCCATGACGAGTCATGCGCATGAGCGCAATACCATCCTCTGTTGTTAATCCATTCATTACAAATCCAAGAAGTGATTCATTATCTTGTAGTGTCATTGCCTCTTGTTGAACGGCCCGAAATTGTCTTACTTGTTCTATCGCCGCTCTCCATGAAGAATGTGGAAGTATCCCTTCTTGAATTCTATCAAATGTATATGCAACATTTCTTACCGTTGAATCGGACATGGCATTACTATTTTCCCGATGAACTCTTCCTGGTATCATTCCGAGTTCAGGCGTGACGAGTGCAGCATTACCATGACCATCAACACCAGTGTGATATTCACCACTCCAGTAGGCATCTGTTGGATTATCTAATTCATTCTGAGCACTTTGTTTATCTCTATTGATTCCAGTTAACCGAGCTTGGTATGCATGAGGACCTACCTCAGCGGCCTGTTGAAGACCTATTTGTGCAGCCCTTTGATCGTAATTTAATAATTGTTCTTGCTCCATACACATCCTGCTCGGGACTCAAACATATATAGAGTATCGGACTATAACCGTTGCGGCACAGTGGTTGAATTCCTGCCTGCCGGCAGGCAGGGCACAACCTTCCTCTATGTACGAATTTTGTTAGTAACTAATGCTGTGTGATGTTGTACGTTCCAATATTTGACCAATTCATATCCGTAATAAAAAATCAAACCGTAGAAAAAATCTCCAATAAGAGAATTCCTGAAAAATGGGATGGCCATAATATAACAATGGATAAGACCTGTCAAAGTTTTTGCGTACATCCCGCTATGAAGCGGAACGAGCCAGACGGCAAAATTAGTGATAATAAAAAATATAATGGATGAGACCAATGTTCCTGTTAAAAATCGTGATAGCGAATATTTTTTTTGCACCCACGATCCAATAAGAATTGTAATCATAAAACTTCCATACGTTGCCCACATAACCGGATGAAGTCCTAATAATACATCGGTAATCAACATTGTTAATAAGAAAATAATCAAACCCTTTTTCATTCCGAATTTCGCACTAGAAAACAAAGCGGTTGCACCAACCGGAGTCATATTAGGAAGATGCGGAACTAGACGGGAAATAATTCCAATAATGGTAAGTGTTATTATTTCCATTTTAGTAAATAGGAGTTGTATATTTCCACTCAACAATATCGCCCTGTTTCAGAATATATTTATCTGATGCGACTTCTCCTGATTTTCCATTGACGTAATAAATCCAAACCTTATCTTTTGTCATTTTTTGTTCTCCGATGCCTTCCACAAATATTCCAAAATCATACTGTTTTGTTTGAAGTTCTATGTTATTCTTTCTTGCTATCAAAACAAGTACCTCATATGGAGTAGATGCTTGAATATTCTGGTATGTTATCGAATTCACTACTCCTGTTGCTGTCGACGTAGTTTTTGTAGGAGATGTTGGTCGCACATACCAAAGACCAAACCCAAGAACACCAATGATAATAGTTAAAATAAGTATTCGAATTACTTTTTTCATTTTTTTGTTTCTTTCCATGATAGTTCTTTTATACGATCTTTTTTATTTATAACTCGTGCGTATACAAAAAAAAGATCTGATAATCTGTTCAAATACTTGACGATTATAGCACAATGCATGTGATCGCGTGTGAGCCTTACAATCTTTCTTTCTGCTCTTCGACAAACACTTCTTGCTACATGCATATGCGATGCTGTGATAGATCCTCCCGGAAGAATAAAATGAGTAAGCGGTGATAGGGTTTTACTAAACAAATCCATATATGTTTCCATTTGTTCTACTCTATTTTCAAGCACGTCCACGTTTCCGCCCCACCCAGCAAGAACGCTTCCGATCATCATCAAATCTTCTTGAACAGTATGAAAAAATTTTGCGAGTTGGTCTTTCTTGGAAAGGTGAGCTATAACGAGTCCGACAATGCTTGTTAATTCATCGATTGATCCATATGCTTCTACCTGCGGATCCCCTTTAGAAATACGAATTCCACCAAATATAGCTGTTGTCCCATCATCACCTGTTTTTGTATAAATTGGCATACGGTACTGTTAACATTCACTATATCCGCAGCTGTAACACTTTTTACACGATTCCTCAAATACTAAACTTCCTTCTCCGCAGTGTGGACACAAATCAATAGTAACTAGCCTATTTTCTTCCGGAGCATGGGCTACAACTGTTGCCGGCGTTGCTCCCATTTTTTCAAGGAGCGCTTCAACATTTTTTTCTTTTGAAACACTATCAGGAACTGTTGTTGATTTCTCAAGATTATGCTTTGCAAAAAAACCAAAGTGACGATCGATAACTTTAGCAACAGCATCGGGAAGACTTCTCACGCGGTTTTCTCCAAACCCAAGTGACCGTGCTCCGCCAATACCGATAAGCTCTGCTGCAATTTTCCGTGCCCGTTCCATGGCAGAAACAGGAGACGCCATACGAAGCATGAGAGATATTAGTCTTCCCATCGCCTCTGCCATTGCAGTTACATCACTTCCCGCTTTTCCAACATTCACAAATAATTCTACTGGTTGATTCCCACCATTTGTGTTCACTGTCACATAGGCAATACCAACTGGAGTTTCTATCTGATACGTCGATCCGGTAACGACCGGTGGTCGGGGTTTGACCTCCGGCATCCCCGCAATAATGCCGTTTGCGTGGTCTTCTTTTTTCTCTTCTGTCGTTCTGGTTAATACTCCTTGCCTGCTTCCTTCCCGCATATACGCTATTCCCTTGCATCCTAATTCATACGCCATGGTATAGATCCGTTTTACATCTTCCACTGTGTGGGAATTCGGTGCATTTACTGTTTTACTGATAGACGCGTCAACATATTTTTGAATCGCTGCTTGTACTTTCACATGCCCCTCCGGAGTTAAGTCATTAGCCGAAACAAAATAATCCGGACGGTCTTCTTTTGTTGGATCTCTCCCGTTGGCTGCTTTAAAGTCGCTACACCACTGGTCGTACAGCGGATGGCGTATGATATGCTCCCCTAACCTGTCACGCCGTATAAATTCAAATTCATACACTGGCTCAATGCCGCTGGATACTCCGGAAAAAAGTGATGTAGATCCGGTTGGTGCCTGCTGTAACAAAAGTGAATTTCTAATCCCATGCCGTTTGAGTTGTTTGAGTAGCTGCTCTGGGAGTTGACTCACGAAATATCCTTCGGCGTGTTTTTTCTTGTCAATTTTTGGAAACGGTCCCTTCTCTTTAGCTAGCTGTATGGATTCTTCATATGCGGAATCGCGGATTGTTTTATAAATTTTGTCAATTTCTTCCAAACTTTCAGCTGAACCATAGCGAAGTCTCATTTTAATAAGTGCGTCACCAAGTCCCATGGTACCTAACCCAATACGCCTCTCTCCTTCAAGTTGTACTTTCTTAATTTCATCAAAAATGTACATGTCAGCATCAATGACATTATCCTGAAACCGAACGCCAATTTTTGAAACCTCTTTTAACCGTTCATAATCCATCTGGCCTTCGGATGTAACAAGCGCTGCAAGATTGATAGAGCAGAGATTGCATACGCCCCAATATGGTAATCCCTCTTCACCACACGGATTTACACAATTTACAAACTCATAATAATAATTATTAAATTGTTTATTGTACCGCTCCATGAAAACAACTCCAGGTTCAGCACTCGCCCATGCTGCTTTTGCGATTAAATCCCACAATGCACGGGCTTTTATTGTTTTTGTTACTATTGGTTTTTTCCCAAGTGCTATCCAATTAGGAAGATATCCATCCCATTTGGCGTCATAGTCCGGATCTGTCACATCCGGAAACATCAAATTCCAATCTGCGTCAAGTTTTACTGCTTCCATGAATGCATCTGATACACAGACCGATAGATTCGCTCCATTGATTTTATTTAAATCCTGTTTCACCGTAATAAATTCTTCAATGTCCGGATGCCAGTCCCAAAGCATGAGCATGAGTGCTCCTCTTCTTGTTCCTCCCTGCTGAATGATATCTTTGGTGGCAACAGAAAATAGTTCTGCCCAATTAATCGGTCCTGAAGAAAATCCGTTGACCTTTTTTACACGTGCTCCCCGGGGCCTGAGACTTGATAAATTAATACCCACTCCCCCGCCACGAGCCATGATTTCTACCATATTTCCAAGCGTGTCAAGTATTCCACCGCGGGAATCTTTTGGACTTGGGATGACGAAGCAATTGTAAAACGTTACTTTATACCCGGTTCCCGCTCCTGATAAAATTCTTCCTCCGGGAACAAACACAAAATCTTCCATCGCATGATAAAATTTGTCTTCCCAGAATTTTCTCGCGTCAACTTTTTCCATGGCTGCCACCGCCTTTGCGACCCGTTTCCACATTTCCTCTGGAATTTTTTCAACAGGAATTCCTTTCTCATCTTTCAAAGCATACCGATCTAAAAATACGGTGTTGCGAATGCCGGTTAACTCCATACAAACATCCTCCTTTAGGAAATCTTTTTTATTTCTTTTGCTAAGTCTTCAATATCGACAAATTCTTTAAACACGCTAGAAAAACGAATGTACGCGATTTTATCTAATTTTTTTAATCGTTTTCCCACAAGCTCTCCAATTGTTTTGCTCGTAATTTCATTTGTTTCTCCACCGATTAGTTCCCTCTCTACATCGTCAACGATTGTATTAACCTGGTCTGCCGATAATGTTGTTTTTCCGCTTGCCCGCCAAATACCCCGCCTGAGTTTTTCCCGATCAAATGTTTCACGCCTGTTATCTTTTTTAATAACTGTTATTGGAATCTGTTCCACTCGCTCATAGGTTGTAAACCGCTTTTCACATTTCGGACACACGCGACGGCGACGTATGATTGTTACATCTTCGTTATCTCTTGTTTCAAGAACTTCTGTGTCGATATGGTCGCAATACGGACATTTCATACTTGTCTCGCCTTTGGCGGATGTGAAAATTAAAACGCTATATATGGTGGACTAGATGAGAATAAAACACTAAATCTATGGGGTCAAGATGTATCTTCTATATCAAAACCAGTCAATATTTGTTCTAGCTTCGTTCTCCAATTTATGAAGAAATAGTACGGAAATTATTATGCCCATTATCGACAAGGGTACTCAATACATCTGATATGTATTGTTATTTCAATGCTTTTATCTCTTGTTGAATTCTTGCGAGTAGTTCTAGTGATGAAGCTATTCCGCCTTTTTGAGCCTCCGGAACTTGAACAAGTAGCTCTTGCAGGACTTCTTTGTGTTTTGTCGACGCTTTCTCTGTTCGTTCAATAACATATAATGGTATCACGCCGCCACTTTTTTTATATGTCGCTAGTCCCACCACTGCCTTCTCTATATATTTTTCTGCTTTAGATATAGTGGTTTCCGCAAGTGAGAATTTTTTTTGCTCAACGAGCATGATTCCCATTTGCAACCGCTTATCTCCCTGAAGGATGTAAAATTCAGATTTTCGAACTGGCTCTATAATCACCATTTCAAGTACTGCGTCCCGAACCCTTTTCATAAAATAAAGAGGGTGATCCGGAAGAATGCCGGGATACGGAAGAGCGTAATCAATTTTTGCAACCGCAGGAATGGGTTCAACCGCGCCAATTGGTTGCGTGATACCCATACTAACAATCAAAAGAATAATAGAAAGAATGTATTTCATAGCAACTCTCCTTTATCCCCTAGTATACTCTGTTTTGCAAATTGTATCACCTCGGTTGGAGTTAACCCAACAGTAGCGCACACAAATTGCTCAAGTTCTTTGACTTTTGGATACGCCTTTTCTAATATGAATACTTCTTCTTTTGGTAATTGTTCAGCTCTCCATCTCCATAACGAAAATCGCGCGTCTACAGAAATTGTCTCATACTTAGTCATTTTATCTGCAAGAAACAACAACTTCTCTTCCCATGTTTTCGGAGCGATACTCGATTCGAGTATCGCATGAAGCGGGTGGGTTTTTACTACATGTGCCACTTCATCCATACCGATTTCTGTCAAAATTCTTACTCCTGTATCGGGATGTCTTTCCCCTTCTTTATGGGGAATATTTTTGTCAATATCATGAAGAAGCGCTGCCGCACGAAGTATATCTGTTTGTATGGCAATTTGTTTCTTTTCTTTGAGTTTTGAAGCAAAAAACAATGCAAGTTTGGCGACAAGTTCACAGTGTTTTTGTTTATTATCCGGAAGATGATAGATAATCCAAAGTTTTTTTGCTTCTTCGTATGAAGGTATCATGATTATTGTTCTTTCTTCTGACCGTTTGCCTGAAAATATCCAAGTGCCTGAAGTACCAGATTGAGTGTTTCTTTTGGACCATGAGAATACGTATTGATAATCAAGTCATAATACTTCGGATCCCAATAGTCCACAACTCCATACATCCGTTTCCATTTGCCAATATTTTTTTCTTCACGCTCTCGCAAGTGCATTTTTGTTTCTTCCACAGATAGATTATCGCGATTTACTACCCGATCAATACGAAGCGCATCATCACACATGAGAAGTACTTTTAGAACATGAGGAAGTCCCCGCATATTCCATCCGGCTATCCATGATTCTACCGCAACATGCGTATCGGGATTATTTAATTTTTCCCTCATTGCAACATCTATTTGATGATCAATATCTTCCCCGTAATCCGTCGCCAAATGATGCTTTGTGTCATCTGCTTTGTGTTTGCCGTTTTCTATAGCAAATTTTCTCGCCCAATCACCACCGGAAAACGTTTCCCATCCAAGCGCCTCAACGATAGGTTTTAAGTTCTTAAGAAGTGTTGACCTGCCTGCTCCGGGGCGACCGGAAATTGCAATACTGGAATACTTAAGTTGAGGTGAAGTTTTGGTTTCCATGTTACTATTATAGTATACTAAAGTATGTCTATACAGTACCTTCCTGTTTCGTGGGAAACATATCAGGAACTTACGCGTAAAATTTCTGCATCCATCCTCTCTCATTCACCCCATGTGAATCAGATTGTTGCAATTGCGAGAGGCGGACTAACATTCGGGCATCTCTGTTCAGATTTTTTGCGTATTCCTATCGCAACAATAACTATACAGAGCTATTCTGATATCCAAAAGAAAGGGATAATTAAAATCACAGAACCATTAAAAATGGATATTCGGGGAAAACATGTCCTATTGGTTGATGATGTTGCTGATTCCGGAAAAACGTTGAAACGGGCAACGACATACATAAAGAGTTTTAAACCGAAGTCCGTTACTGTTGCAACCATGTTTTATAAACCACGCTCCGTTTTCCGTCCTGACTATTTTGCCGAACAAACAACTAAATGGATCTTGTTTCCCTACGAACCAACAGAAATGATACTGCTTATCACCAAAAGCATGGAAAAGGATGGAAAAACGAAATCTGAGATCCAAACCTTTTTAAATACCCTGGGGTATACAACTGTTTACATACGGCACGTTCGGAAGTATTTTCTTTCTTAAGAGATATACATCGCCATTTCTATTAATCTACACGCGTAGCCATATTCATTATCATACCAAGCGCCAATGGAAATCATGTCATCTGAAATGACATTCGTGAGTTGTTCGTCAATAACACAAGACGCAGAGTTGCCGATAATATCTGATGACACGAGCGGATCATGAGAAACCGATACTATTCCTCGCAGTTCCGCGCTCGTACTTGCCTTCTCAAAAATCGCATTGACTTCTTCTTTTGTTGTTTTTCGTACTGTTTTAAATGTGAGATCAGAATATGAACCGCAGATAACTGGCACACGAATGGCGGTTCCAGCAAATCTACCCTTTGCTTCTGGATATGCAGCAATAACTGCTTCAGCAGCTCCTGTTACTGTTGGCACGATATTAACTGCGGCAGCCCGAGCGCGTCTCGGATCTTTTTCTGTCCCATCAACGATATTTTGATTTGTTGTATATGCGTGAATCGTTGTGAGTACCCCTTCTTGAAATCCTATTTGCTCGTCAATAAGTTTCACTATTGGAGCAACGCAGTTCGTGGTACATGATCCATTAGAAATGACTGGTTCTCCATGATATTTCTTTTCGTTCACTCCAAGGATATACACAGGAATAGTCGGGTCTTTGGGAGGTGCGGAAATGACAACTTTTTTTGCTCCGGCTTGGATATGCCCCTGAGCTTTTCCATCTGTAAATTTTCCTGTACATTCAAGGACAACGTCCACCCCATGAGTTCCCCATGGAATCGTTGATGGATCATCGCCTGTCAGAAGTACAATGGTTTGACCATTGTATGATAATTGCTCTGGTGTGTGAGTGATTATCTCAGGAAAGTGTCCATACACTGAATCATATTTAAGCCGCATGGCAATAGTCTGGGCATCGTAGTTGCCTTTTGTGTTAACTGCAACAATATCAACTGGATATTTTTCTTGTAGAGCTGCGCGAAGCACTACTGTACCAATTCTTCCCATTCCGTTAATGCCGATTTTCATTCGTTTTTCGTCCATATATTCATCATAGCCTATGCTTCCCACGCGGGCAACGTGCCTTTCGTTAATAATTCCAATAACATTCCTCCGCCGGATGCAATCAGTTTGATTTTATCCTCAACTCCGATATCCGAAACAGACGCTTCGGTGTCGCCGCCTGCAATAATGGTATATGCCATACTTTCTCCGATGGCTTTGGCTATTTCCCGCGTACCCTTTCTCGCATCTTCTTTTTCAAAATACCCTAAGGCTCCTGACCAAATGATTGTTTTGGATAATGCAATGTATTTTTTAAACTCTTGAATATCATCATCACTCAAATCAAATCCGTCTTCTCGCAACTCCGCCCAGAATATTTTTGCTTGCCCGCCGAAGTCCCGCTCAGCGGGACGAAGGAGGGGTAGTTTTCCCCCAATAAGAATATTGTCACAAATTGAAGTAAGTTGTGGAAGATAGGAAAGTTTATCTTCCTTAGCGCCACCAAGAATAATTGTTATTGGCCTAGCAGAGTTCTCAAGTACACTCATGATCTTTTCTACTTCACTGATAAATGCCAAGCCGTAATATGCAGGCAACTCTTTAAATAACAGAACTGACCGATGTTTTCTGTGAGCTGTGGCAAGAGCATCATTTACATAACAAGTTGAAACTTGTATTAATGGTTTTAGAAATTCAGGATTATTTTCCTCTTCACCTGAATTAAATCGTAAATTCTCTAATACGCTAACATCATGTGATTCAAAACTTTCAATATCTTTAAGAAACTGATGATGGATAGTTGTTTTTTGATACGCTTCAATGAGAGGAATGAGTGTTTGATATACCTGATATAACGATAACGAAGGATCATTCCCAATCGGTCTTCCCAAATGACCAATGATACAAATCTTGCAGTGTTTATCCAAAAGAAGTTTAATGGTCGGAAGCGATTTCTTTAACCGGTCCAGATCCTCCACTTTCCCGTCTTTCATCGGCACATCCAAATCCATCTTAAGAATTACCTTTGAATTTTCCGGAACTTCTTCAACCGACCGCAGGTTCATAAAATAATCATATCACAAGACATGCTTAGAATTAGCTCCCCTTAATGCCAACGACCCGTAGCGGACAGTTGAATCATTTATTATACTATGTAAATAGTATGAACCAGCAAATTTGTGAGTTAGTGCCCCAACTTTTTTCTAGATCGGAAATAATGATTTTGGATTTTAGCCAAATTTCACCAGGTTTACCTGAATATAAAAACATCAAAGCATTCTTTAATAAAGCCAGAAGTCTTGAAATCGACCCAAAGTTACCCGAAAACAGACAAGAATTTAACAACAATTTTCTGGATAAAACCGGGAAACGTTACTTAATCGGTAAATACATGGAAAATCGAATCGAAATGCTTAAAGGGTCCAAAATTGCAGAAGAAGGGCGAACAATTCACCTTGGTATTGATATTTTTTCAAAAAACTTAGAACCAGTTTTCGCCCCTTGCGACGCTGAAATAGTTTCTGTAGGTAAGGAGGGAGGAGATCACAGTTTTGGGCATTATATAATCTTAAAACCAGATCCTGCTGTTATAAACGATTATATATTTCTTGGTCACTTATCAAAAAGGTTGCCACGAATAAGCAGGGTGGCCCGCGGTCAACAAATAGCTAGTCTCGGAGACTATATAAACGGAGAGAATGGTGGTTGGTCAAGGCATTTACACGTTCAACTATTAAAAAATCTTCCGGAAAATAATTTATTACCACAGGGATATACTGCTAAAGAAAATTTAGATCAAAATATAATTAATTATCCAGATCCCTCTTTCCTAATTTTTAATAGGTAAATTATTTTTTCAGTATTGTCACTCCCCAGGAGGAATGGGGGATGGCGCGATTTATTATTTCTTTACAGTCTTCCTGATGATATGCTATTTCATCAAATACACCGATGGAAAGTGTGGCGGCGCCGCCAGCAGCAAGAATGAGTAGATCATCTTTTTCAAAGGGAATATTTGTTTCTTGGGACGACCAGCTGTAGCGTTCTCGTCCCAATGCATCCATATCATTATGTACTTCTTCATTTATATATCCCAATAAACGTCGTTCACCATTGATCCGTAGTTCATACATACTCCCTTTTCCGATACATCCTATCCATGCAGCCCGTGTTCCAATATTACAAAACACCCCTTCGATATATGCTCCGAGTTCACATTTCGATTCGCGCTTTTTTTGAAAGAGTGCAATATTTGTTGTCCGAAGTATACGCTTTAATAGTTTTTTCCTGTCAAGGAAATAATATTTTCTTCTTCGAATTTGTTCATACCCCCAAAGTGAGGTATCAACAGCTAACTTTGCAGCTATGGGAGCTGTTGTAAAGACTGTTCCATGAACAAGTGAAAAAAAATCAGTTTCAACGTGACCGTGTGCGATACCGGAATCTGCTTGTGAGGAAACGACTGTAGTCCAATCCATGCCTCCTATTATATAATAGGAAGACCATGAAGATAAAAACATATATCAAACGGTACGGAAAATTCGCTTTTTGGTTGCTTCCCATATGCCTTGTCCTTTTTGTATACGTTTCCATTTTCAAAGATCTGCCCTCGCCCTCCAAACTTGGTTCTTATGATATTCCACTAGCTACAAAAATTTACGACAGAAATGGAACATTACTCTTTGACATCTTTACGGATCAAAATCGTTTACTTGTTCCTTTGTCTGAAATCCCAAAATATGTCCAAGAGGCAACGATTTCAATTGAAGATAAGGATTTTTATAAACACCAAGGAGTGAATCCTATTGGAGGAATGCTTCGCGCTCTTCTTGCAACTATCACTGGAAAACAACTTCAAGGAGGATCTACTATTACCCAACAATTGGTTAAATCTGCGCTCCTCACTCCGAAGCGAACCATCACAAGGAAAATTAAAGAAATCATTTTGGCCTACTGGGTTGAACTTATGTATCCGAAAGATAAAATTTTGGAAATGTACTTAAATCAGGTGCCATACGGTGGCACTGCGTGGGGTATTGGAACAGCTGCGGAAAAATATTTTGGGAAATCGGTGAAAAAGCTTAATTTAGCCGAGGCGACACTTCTTGCCGGTCTTCCCCAAGCCCCAACGCTCTATTCACCATTTGGAAATAATCCGACTCTTTCCATAGCGCGTCAACACGAAGTACTTCGGCGTATGACAGAAGACGGATATATAACATCAACACAAGTAGAAGAGGCAAAAAAAATAGAACTTGTGTTTAAAAAACCAACCAACATTAAAGCGCCTCATTTTGTCATGTACGTCAAAGAGCAACTTGTGTCTAGATACGGAGAACGGCTTGTGGAACATGGAGGACTCAAAGTCACAACAACACTCGATTTACCGCTTCAGGAATTTGCGCAAAATACAGTTGCATCGGAAGTAGCAAAACTTACCTCAACTCATGTGACTAATGGAGCTGCACTTGTAACAAATCCTGCAACAGGTGAAATACTATCTATGGTAGGAAGCGTTGATTACTTCGCAACACCCTCAGGGGGATTTAATGTCACAACAGCTTTGAGGCAACCAGGATCTTCTATCAAACCAATTAATTATGCAATTGGTATTGAACGAAAATTAGTTACTCCTGCAACCATGTTTTTAGACGTTCCGACATGCTTTGGAGTAATAAACCAACCTACCTATTGTCCACGCAACTATGATGGAAAATTTCATGGACCAGTACAACTTCGATTTGCTCTTGGTAATTCATACAATATTCCAGCGGTAAAAATGCTTGCGATTAATACGCTTCGAGATGTGGTTGCGTCAGCAAGTTCATTTGGTCTGACAACCATCACAAATCCTGATAATTACGGCTTATCACTTACTCTTGGTGGAGGAGAGGTCCGTATGGTTGATATGGCTGAAGCTTTTGGTGTATTTGCCAACGGTGGTATACGAAGAGATCTTGTTTCAATAAAAAAAGTTGTAGATCGAACAGGAAAAGTTCTTGAAGAATATACAGATCCAAATATTGATAAAGAAATCCCATCACAACTTCTTCTTAAAGGTGAACGGGTTTTGAGTCCAGAAACAACATTTCTTATTTCTCACATCCTTCTTGATAATAACGCAAGGCAAGATATGTTCGGACCCTCGTCATTTCTTGTCATTCCAGATCACGCGGTGTCAGTTAAAACCGGAACAACAGATGACCTACGGGATAATTGGACCATTGGATATACTCCATACATACTCGTGACCACGTGGGTTGGAAACAACGATAGCACACCAATGAATCCATGGCTTGTTTCAGGAGTCACGGGAGCAGCACCTATTTGGAATAAAATCATTCGAAAAGCACTTGATGGAAAACCAGATATATGGCCCAAGCAACCTGATGGGATTGTTGGAGCTCAAATTTGTACCACATCAGGACTCTTACCGCCAAATCCGCCAGCTGGCGGAGGCGACGCTGGTTGTCCCACTAGATTTGAATATTTCATTAAAGGAACGGTGCCTACTGAGAGAGAATCACTGCGTCAGCCGGTACTTATTGATAAAACAACAGGCGATCTCGCTTCCCCTGGAAAAACCGATACTATCGAGATGCAAGATCATACCATCTTGAAAGATCTATTATCCGTCTATTGCCTTGATTGTCCACATCCGAACAACAAACCAGTGTTTATCCGACCATAACAAGAAATTCCTTATTGTAATAATTTCTGTCTGTGGTATAACACGAGAAGAAATATGAAAAAATATCATACGAAATCATTTATCATGGGTGTTATTGCTGCTATTGTTTTTTTATTCCTTCCTTATTTAATCTATACGTGGCTCAAGGTTCTTCCAAATCCATCAATGCTATCTCGTAGGGATTTAGAAGTTTCGACAAAGATTTATGACCGCAATGGCTCTCTTCTTTATGAAATTTATGCAGATCAAAATAGAAACCCGATCCCAATTAGTGAAATTCCAAAAAATATTATCCAAGCAACGATTGCCATTGAGGACAGGGATTTTTATCGTCATAACGGATTTTCTATTAAAGGCATATCGCGTTCACTCTGGGAAATAATTGTTCATCACCGTATTCAAGGAGGTTCCACTATAACCCAACAACTCATTAAATCTGCTCTTCTCACTCCAGAAGTATCAATCATAAGAAAGATAAAAGAGATTGTGCTTGCGTTTTGGGCGGAACGTCTGTATGCAAAAAATCAAATACTTGAAATGTATTTCAATCAAGTTCCCTATGGCGGCACTGCGTGGGGAATTGAATCAGCCAGTCAAACATATTTTGGAAAACCAATAAAAGATCTTACCCTTGCTGAATCGGCACTTCTTGCTGGTCTTCCTGCAGCTCCATCTGAATATTCTCCATTTGGCAGCCATCCGGAAAAAGCATTCTTGCGACAAATTGAGGTACTTCGACGAATGAGAGAGGATGGATATATTACCCAAGACGAGGCAGATGCAGCGTATAAAGAAACTATTCATTTTTCTACTCCAAATGTGTCAATGCGAGCTCCTCACTTTGTCATGTATATAAAAGATATGTTAGAGAAACAGTATGGAGCAAGACTTGTTCAACAAGGAGGTTTGAGAGTGATCACCTCTCTTGATGTAACGATACAAGAAAAAATGCAAGATATTGTAACAAATCAGATAAATAGTCTTTCATATCTCCAGGTGGGAAATGGTGCTGCTCTCGTTACAAATCCAAAAACAGGAGAGATTCTTGCGATGGTTGGAAGCCGAGATTATTTTGATATGAAACGAGACGGCAACGTAAATGTAACAACCAGTTTGCGTCAACCAGGATCATCGATTAAAGTAGTAACATACGCACTTGCTTTAGAAAATGGATTCACTCCAGCAACAATACTCGATGATAGTCCAGTTGTGTATACGTATCCTGGATATCCATCATATGCTCCTGTTAATTATGACAATAAATTCCATGGACCAACACCACTTCGATATGCCTTGGGCAACTCATATAATATTCCAGCAGTTAAACTTGCCGCAAAGTTAGGTGTACAACAAATCATTCAAAAAGGAAGACTCATGGGAATCGGATCTTGGAATGATGAATCCCGCTACGGTTTATCCATTACCCTTGGTGGAGGTGAGGTATTGATGACGGATATGGCTGAAGTGTTTGGAACGCTTGCAAATAGAGGAATTCGTATGGATTTGGTTCCAATTCTAGAGGTCATTGATTATACAGGGAAGGTTTATGAACGAACCAAAGAACAACGTGGCGTGCAGGCGGTGAAACCGGAAGTCGCGTGGATTATGAGTAATATGTTAAGTGATAACGCGGCCAGGACCAATGCTTTTGGTACGCAGTCCACTCTTGTAATTGCTGGAAAAACTGTATCAGTTAAAACAGGAACGAGTAATGATAAACGAGATAATTGGACTATTGGGTATACGCCATCCATTCTTGCTGCTGTGTGGGTTGGAAATAACGATAATACCCCGATGAATCCGTATTTATCATCTGGAGTTACCGGAGCTGCTCCGATTTGGCATGACATGATGGTAGAGCTACTCAAAGATAAAAAAGATGAGATTCCCGAAAGAAATGATTCTATCATTTCTTTACCCTGTCACTTTGGAAAACCAGAATATTTTATCCGTGGCACAGAGCCGGCGGGCGGGAGGTGTTTACCGCTCCCGACCGCAACGCCGACTCCAACTCCTTGATACAAACAAAACACTTACGCCGTTTTCGGAGGTCGTGCAATATTAACTACTAATGGTCTTCCTTCAATAGCTGTACCATTGAGCATTTCAATTGCTTTTTTTGCTTCTTCATCCGTGCTCATTTCCACAAATCCAAATCCTCGTGATCGACCGGAATACTTATCCACGATCACTTTTGCTGAAACAACTGTTCCGGCTTGAGCAAATGTTTCGCCCAATTTAGCATTATCCATGGTGTACGGAAGATTTCCGATAAATAGATTGATAGCCATAATAATTTCCTTTCTTCCTTAGGGATGGAATTTCGAGAAGCAATAAGACGAAGAAAACACTTCGACAAAGACATCCGACTTCTTCCTAAGTCAATCGTGAGTATAGCATAAACATGCCTATTCTACCACTTCTTCCTCGTCGTAGCTTGCTTCTTCTGAGGCGGAACTATTCGTTGTTTCTGTTGGAACGAATGCGAAACTTGATAGAATCGTATCGGATACCGTTGTCCAATACGGATCCCCTTCTGTTGGTTCCGCTTCTATCGTAAACAGAATCTGGTCAGAAATTGTACCAATAATAACTTTCTTAGAAGGAGTAGAAATAATGATCTTTTTTGCGGGTTGGCCACCTACTGTGGTATCAACAGATGCAGCTCCTGCAATTAATTTATCTTTTGTAACCCATGAACTCACATCCGGATATGTTGTATCTTTTGCCCACACGATGAGTCTTCCTGGATGTGTTGCACTTTTAAATTCAATGTGCGCGTAATTTATCTCATCTTCATCGTGTTTATCAAACGATAAAATTTTTGGGTATTTAAATGAAAATCCTGCTTGATCCTCCCATAATGCAAGTTCTTCAACTGGTTGATTTTGCGTTTGTGTAACTGATTTAGTTTGTGGTTTTTGTTTCCGAAGTAAAAACGCAGTGACTACCACAATGCAAAGAATGCTGATTATTAATGCAATGACAACAGGTTTTTTCATAGTGACTGTATTATAATACAAACATGAGAATAATTATTATCTCCATTATTTGTGTCGCAACAACATTACTCCTCACATCTTCAGTAGACGCTGCTAAATTGCGCGTTCGAAGAATTTCCGGTGGAGTTGCCCGTTCCTATTCCAGTGTAAAACTTTCAAGAAACACAAATAGTGTAGTAGTAACTTTCCAAAATCTAACGGATGTAAAACGCGTTCGCTATGAACTGAGTTATATAGCAAGTGGCGTACCACAAGGAGCAATGGGAACAATTCAAAGCGCCGGACTTGTATCTGACTCGCGTGATTTGTACTTTGGCACGTGCAGCCATGGCGTATGCACTCCTCATTACAATATGAGGAACGTAACACTTGTTATCACAACAGAACTTACATCGGGCGGCACATATACAAAACGGTATCGTATTAAAATTTAAGGAGGAATATGAACGTTAATCTACATACAGACAAATGCATCAGTTGTGGCATGTGTGCTGCTGTTGCACCGGATCTTTTTTCAATTGATAGTGGCATCGTAACATTAAAAAAAGACCCGACGACATATACAGAAGAAGATAAAAAGTTAGCTCATGAAGCAGCAGCTTCCTGTCCGAACGGTGTTATAGAAATAACTTAAATAGTACTACTCCATGAATATCTTTCATGTAATTATTCTAGGCATTGTCGAGGGGGCAACAGAATTTCTTCCCATCTCCTCAACTGGTCACATGATTCTGGTAAGCACGCTTCTTCGTATTCCTCAAACAGAATTTGTGAAAACATTTGAAATTGTTATCCAGCTTGGCGCTATCATGGCTGTGGGCTTTCTTTATATAAAAACACTTTTGATAAAACGGATCGTATGGTTTCCTCTTATCGCAGCTTTTATTCCCACAAGCATCATCGGATTTATTATGTATAAATTTGTAAAGCAATTCCTCTTGGGAAATCCCATGGTTACCGTTATCGCTCTGGGATTAGGAGGAATAGCATTTTACGTTATCGAATATGTACTAAAACGACACACACCCAAAACCACGACACTTGAAAAAATTACCATTCCACAAGCAATACTCATTGGTGTCGGTCAGTCAATATCTATCATTCCCGGTGTATCGCGAGCAGCTGCATCAATATTCACAGGAATGATTACGGGGATTTCGAGGAGTACCTCTGTTGAGTTCTCATTTCTTCTGGCAATCCCCACAATGATAGCAGCAAGTGTGTTGGATATTTGGAAAACACAACCAATGATAGACGCGACATTTCTCATCCCTCTTCTTGTTGGAAGTATTACTGCCTTTATTACAGCGCTCATAACAGTAAAACTATTTTTGAAATATGTTCAAAAACATACATTTCTTCCTTTTGCTATCTATCGGATAGTCCTTGCTCTAGGCTTTTGGTATTTCCTCTTACGGGGAACAAATTAAAATAATCCAATTTGTGGAGGAACTTTGTCTACTTTTGGGTATGAAAAATCAATTTCCACTCTGACACTATCATTCCATTTGTCTTTATATTTCAGAAACCCGTTTTTCTTCCCGAAATCATAGAGATCTCGTGTTAGGATAACGTCAGTCTCACAATAGTTCTGTAATTTTTCTAAACTCTCTGGGTCTTTTTTTGCCCAATATAACACCGCATTTGAACCCTTATCAGTTTTGACATTTCCGAGTGTTTCCTGCGCAAGTGCATTGAGACTTAATTTTCTTCCGATTTTTTGGCGGACAAGATCCATAATATCGAAATGGGGTAATTTTTCTACATCGATTGGCGCATATGGGCGGAGTGCCGGAATATCAAACTTCAGCGTATTAAATCCAATAATCCGATCAGAGGAAGTAAACCAAGGCCACATACGATCAAAATCCTTTTCCCAAAAACTACGCATCTCACCTGATATTTCTTCAAATACATCGTTTAACACTCTCTTATACACCGAAACAATCGATACACCCAACTGCCCTGGATCATCAGTTGTAATATCACTGAATAACTTTTTTGTTTCAACATCAAAAATTATTTCTCTCACCATATGGTGTATTGTATTACATTACAATATCCAGTACACTAATTTTTATGACACAACAACTTTGTCCGAAATGTAATAAACCGCTTGGTGAAATCACAACAACTGCAACTGGACGGAAACTGCAGCGATGCAGTGCCGGTTTTTGGAATCCGGATACGAAGAAAAACGATGGGTGTGACTACGTACTTTGGCTCCCGTTTGAACCACAGACGCTTGATGAAAAATGCCCGAAATGCGGATCTCCGCTCGTTCTCACTATGACCAGGTTCGGAAAAAAGATGAAAAAGTGTTCAATGGGCGGATGGGATAAAACCACAAAACAAGCAACGGGTTGTGATTATATCGAGTGGATCAACGGAACAACAGAGGCGCTGGAAGAAGAATGTCCGGACTGTGGGTCAAATCTTGTGTTATATACAACGTCATCAGGTAAAAAAATGAAAAAATGCTCAACTTCTGGTTGGGATAAAGAAAAAAGAATAGCAACCGGATGCGCCTATGTACAATGGTTAAAAGAATGATAGAATTCCCAAACCAATGAGTGTAAATCGAATAAATTTTCCGAGGAATGTTGGTATAACATACCGCACATACGAAAGCCCCATATATCCGGCAACAAACCCAATGATGTCATAGGGAAACGGTATGAGTGACCAGAAAAAAATAGCAAACGTTCCATACCGCTTAACCGAATGCTCAATCCTTTTTAATTTTTCCGGACGTTCCACGACCGCCTTTCCGCTGCTCCCAATAATCCACGCTACGCTATCATTGATCGCCATACCGGATGCTCCTGCAAACGCCAGAAGGTAGACATTAAAATGTGATGCAAGTGGGATTAAAAGCAAAGAACTTCCTCCCATCGCCGTCATAAAAAACACCCCGGGATACCCGAATTTCAAAAATGGCTCCGGTGATATTGCCACAAGCCCGATCACGAGAAGAAGTACGATACCAACAAAAAACGTTATGCGTTGAAAGGTTTTTGACTGAAGAACATAAACAATCTTTTCTTTGACTCTCATAATCTGTAGTATAACAATTACACTCTGGTTGTGGTACAATACCATTGTGCATAAGTCATTTTATGCAAGCGGATTTCTCTATCATTCACCTTCCCAGCAAATTCTCTTGCACCAATCTACTCATAATGAAACGGTAACCTTTGATTTATTTCGAGGGAAAAACAAAAATGGAAAAGACCCAAAAACAGTGTTCCAGCAATGCGTAGAAAAAACATTGAAGACATCCATACGTGCGTCGTCTGTCCACACAGTATACGACTATATCCACGATACCGAAGGAGAGCAATATATTTTTTATGTTGACGTAAAGAAAAACATTCCCAATGATGGATGGATACTTTTATCAAAAGTATCAAAATATACTATGAGTGAACAGACCCGTCATGATATTATCATCGGAGAACGGGTTATCCGTTCACAAAAGTAATTGCTACTCCTGACTTATCCGCTCTCCCGGTCCGTCCAATCCGGTGAACATAATCATCATAGGATTCCGGTTCATCAAAATTAATGACGTGGGAGACATCCGGAATATCCAGTCCGCGGGATGCTACGTTGGTCGCTACCAATATTTGAAGTTTATTTTCTTTAAATTGAGCAAGTACCCGCATCCGTTGACCTTGTGATTTATTTCCATGAATTGACCCAACAGAAAATCCTACTTCCGTAAGCGAACGGGTTAATTTTTCAACATTCCATTTGGTTCTGCCAAAAATGAGCACCTTGGAAGACTCTTCATTTTTCAAAAGTCTACATAGTATCTGCAATTTTTCTTCTTTATTTCTCACCCGGATCACATCTTGGTCAATGTGCTCTGCAGTTTCTTTCAATTTTACTGAAACCGTCATAGGATCTTTTGTAAACGATTGGATGATGCCGGTAACATTTGGTGGTAAGGTTGCTGAAAAAAACAACGATTGTCGAATCTGCGGCAACAGGGAAATTATGTGCCGAATGTCCGCGATAAAGCCAATATCAACCATACGGTCTACCTCGTCAAGAACAATTGTTTGATAGTCTAAAAGATGAATGAGTCTTTGTTTCACAAAATCTTTTAACCTTCCGGGAGTGCTGATAAGAAAATTCGGGTGCTGCCGTAATTTCCAAATTTGATTTCCCATACTTGCCCCACCGATAACGAGCGCTGATCTCATATGAAAACCAGTGGAAAAAGAATGGAACTCATCATCAATTTGTACAGCAAGTTCTCGTGTTGGAGCAATAATAAGTATCTTTTGTCGCGGATCACGCATCACTTTATCAATAAGTGGTACTAAAAAGGCTGCAGTTTTTCCTGTGCCGGTATTAGCAATGCCTACTACATCCCGACCTTGTAAAATAAGCGGAATTACCTGATCTTGTATCGGGGTTGGAGTGATATAACCTCTTTCAATAATATTTGCTTTCAATTGGTCTGAAATGGCAAAATCAGAAAATTGGTGTGTGGGAATATACACAACTGTTAGTTCTATATCTTTTGATTTATTCACATATCGTGACGCAGAAACCCCTGCACTCGGTGCTCGATGGAAACGACTATGTGTATTTCTTTGAAATGCTGATCTATACATATATAAATTGGCTGATTTCAACCAATAAAACTGCCTAAATGAGAACAAGTACGGAATAATTGAAGAAAGATACGAGGTATAAAAAATCGAGGTATCTTTATCTTTTGTTATTCAAACAACTAATCAAATATAGACAGATATATTGGTTTAAATCTGTTCATGAAGTATACCATGTATCTTTCCTACTGTCAACTTACTATAGGATCTTCGAACAAGGCAAGATTAAAATGATAACGCGTTTAGTAACTGCTGAATTATATTCCGGGACAATTCTTGTTGAGAAACCTGGCTTGTCTTATCGTTCAGCGTTAATCCATATGTAACGTTTCTTGGTATAATTCCTAATAGTTTTTTTACCCGCGTACCTTCACTCGTGTAGACAAACCCTTCATCTGATTTGCTTACTTCAAGAGAACCGGAAATGCTTGCAATACCAAAATCAAGAAACCGTTGTTCAGCTTGATCTGGTAAATGATTAAGTTTGACTATGTTTCCTTGACTATTCACCGATTCGATATCGTTATTTTTGACATCCAATTCGATCTTGTCGTCACGAACTTTTGCTTTTACATTTCTCGATTCTAATTGGAACTCAATTTTTCCGTCATCCCCTATTTCGCTTTGGATTTCAATCTTCTCTTCTTTTCTTTCTTCCCGTTCCCTCATAATGTCGTCAATCTCCTCATTTTTTTCGTCTATATCGTTTTCATCTTCTTTGAAGTTAGATGGATTAGTGGTCTTAGATGCAGAAGGAAATTTAAGGTTAATTCTTTCTGGTTTTAATTCCTGCAGTGTTTTTTCTTGCTTTTTAAATGTTACCGTTGTTCTGTTATCTTCATTCTTTATCTCAATTTTTTCCGGTCTTTTAACCCCGGGTGTTTCCTTTCTTTCGACCTTTTCAGGTTTTTTTTCAATTTTGTCAACTTCCTCTTCGTCCTCATCACCTAAAACAGAGGGTATGGAATACGAAACATTTCCATAGCGATCAACATCCATTCCCAAGCTATACGCAAGACACGGTGTTGGAAGAAATGCTAGAAATACAGTTAATAGTAAAAGAAACTGTTTGGTTTTATTCATAATGTAAATATTATAACATATAAGGAATTATTCAGTGATGTAAAATAGTGTATTTAGCTTATCAAGATCTTTAAATAGCAAATTCCTGCCAATTATTTTGATTTATTAAAGTTACGGTTGCTTTCGGATAACCAATCGTCCACGACGATGGAGTCTTGATGACTTTTTTCCCATATTTAAATTCAAAACCATGAAGCTCACCTTCTGTCTCTTCTATTAAATCCATTTCCGCTCCGCTTGATAAACGCCAAAAATAGAGAGAGAAAATACTTCGCTTATAACTCAGTTTTTTCATCCGCTCAACTATTAAAAAATTCTCCCATAATTTTCCTGCATCATCACGACTATTGAGTATATTCAGGTTTCCTATAATTGCATTTCTCACGCCGGTATCATAAAAATAGATTTTATCCATCTTCGTTACTTCTTTGCGTAAATTTCTACTAAATCCTGGCAATCGAAAAATAATAAACGATTTTTCTAATAAATCAATATATCTATCTACTGTTGTCCGACTCAGTTCTAAAGAACTTCCTAATTCACTTAACGACACTTGGTTTCCAATCTGGAAAGCCAACAATTTCAATAAATCATGTATTTTCGAAGAATTTCTGATATCACCAAACTCTAATAAATCTCGATAAAGATATGTGTCAACTAAATTTTGTAAATATTTTGACTTTGCACCTGTTCCCTCTTTTGAAAAGATTTCAGGATATGACCCGTAAATAAGTCTTTCTTCTATTTGCGTTTCTATTTCATACGGGGTATTCGTAGAATGAAGTTCTCCTTGAGAGATAGAATATAATTTATAGCTGTAAATTCTCCCTGTAAGGGGTTCGCTTATTTTACTTGCCAAATCAAGAGACGAAGATCCTGTAACGATAATTTTTAGTTTAGGAAAATTATCCAAAAGGATTTTTAAACTTAATCCTATTTCCGGTATGCGTTGTGCTTCGTCAATAAATACCGCATCATAACCAGAGATCAACAAGGTTAATTTAGATAATTCCCTACTGGTCAATAATTCCCACCACGGCCCTCTTTGATCTCCATTTAAAATAAGCGTATTCATTTTAAATTCACTAAGCAAATCATTAATAAGTGTTGTCTTTCCAACTTGTCTTGGACCATAAATAACGAGTCCTTTATTTGCTGTTTCCAACTCGTTCTTTAAAATCGACAGAAGGTTTCTTTGTATTTTCATACCGATATTGTATCAACTAGTCTTCCTCTTGTCAACCAAAGAAGGGTTGTTTCCGCCAGTATAGTAGCATAAATTAAGCTATTTAGGATACAATTGAGGCTAAACTTGCTTTATTAAGTACGAACTTGCTCGAGAAATGATCACAATTTGGGACAACTGACTGGGCAACTTACCTCGAATATCCAGAGTTTATCCTGAAACAAACGCAACAACTATTAGCAATTTTAGCCTAAATCTTTCTTCTTTTCTTCAAACTCCTTTTTGTTGATTTCACCCTTAGCGTAGCGCTCTTTGAGAATATCAAGGGGAGTTTTATCCTCACTGCTTTGCCCTGAACGGGTAAGATAACGGATTAAAGCAACCACTCCCAGGATTAGAAGAACCCAGAAAATAAGCATTGAAAGCCAACCTAAGATACCAAAGCTACCCCAACCACCCATCATATTACCAAAACCTGTTCCCATCATACAAAGTAAATAAAAGGATTGGTATTAAGAATAACTTTTTCATAGGTTACTTACTCCTATCGATAATTCCTCTAATACCGTATAGGCACTTTTGGCATTGCAAACCTCAATGATTTTGAAAGGCTCAATCTCAAAGCCTTTTTCCTTCAAGGTAGCAGAGACATCGTGGACATAAAGAACCTTAAAGCCAGCCTTCTTTGTTTCCTGCTCAACTGCAGCTATTGCTTCGTCAAATGGTTTTTCTGTCGTAACCGTATAATCAAATTCCATAAAATCCTTTCTTAAAAAGTTATAACCTTATCGCTTTTCACAATTAGATAATATAAGTCTGAGGTCTAAGTCAAGGGAGATCGGAGGAAAATAGCTACCAAAATTTCCATCCCTTAAGCGCTCTTTCATAAACGCGGTATGGTTTGGGTCCTACAAACGCTTTGCCATTTATAAACACTGTGGGGGTACCATAGAGATGCGTTTTTTGCAACTGCTTAAGCTGATTTTCTAATGTTTTGGCTGTTTCTGAACTATCAAGGCATTCGTTAATTTTATTTACATCAAACTCAAAATTACTCAAAATTCTTTCCATGTAAGTCTTGTCGTAAATTGCCACCTTATCTGCCGTGAATAAATAATCATTAAACTGCCAGAATCGTTCGCCATACTCTTTATATACACAATATCCAACCCCCGGCAAATAATTAGTGCTTTCCTTGATGGGATAGTCGGCAAAAATATAATTAGTTTTTTGCTCTTTCACTAATTTTTGAATGTCAGCATATGCTTTTCGGGTATAGTCGCATTTATAGCAACCGACTAAAACAACGGTATTTTTTGAACCGATATTTTTAGATGGAAAACTGGATAAATCTACATTTTCAAGAGTTACGTTTTCTTCCTTCTCTTCTACCGCTCCGCACTGAGTGTTAATTTCAGTCACCTTATTATTTTCGCCTTTCGGATCAAAAGCGCAGAAACCGCTTTGGTTTAATCCGTTACAGCTTCCATAAAGGTAATAATTGTATCCACCTTTAATAACAAAAAAGGTGCTTCCCACCGTCAGAATGACAAAAATCCAGGAAATAAGCTCAAAATGTTTATTAAAAATGCGGGCAGCAATGACAGAACGGTTTAACAATTTTCCGATAACTTTGCCTTTAATTTTCTCATTAAAACCGGTCGTGCAGGGTCTGAAAGTAACCCGTCTGAATACGCAATCAAGCGCTTCCTTGGCTAAGGCCCGATGGGTGGCACTAAAAATGCCTAAAACCAAAAATACAATAAGGGCAATAACGCAAATCATATTATTTGAATACCTGTAAAACTTTCTTTAAGTTGTTGACAAAAATCTCCGCTTCCTCATGTGTGTTGTAAAAATACAAGGATGCACGGACAGAACCAGCTATTCGCCTGTTGGCGAACCAAGAATGGACACAGTGTTGACCAGAACGAACCATGATATTGGCGGTTTGATCAAGCATAAGCGCTATTTGGTGTGAATCAACCCCTTCAACATAAAAAGAAACAATGCCAGCCCGAAGGTTGGGATCTGGGGCACCAATTATCTTAAGTCTGGGCATATCAGCAATCTCTTGGGTTATATATTTATTAAGCTGACGCTCTTGTTTTTCTATCTCCTCAAACCCTATCGTTTCTAAGTATTTAACAGCCTCTCCCAAACCAATTATGCCAGCATAATCCTGTAAGCCTGCTTCAAACTTTTCAGGAGGAGGCAGAAACTGGCAGGACTCATAGGTGGAGGAGGAAACAGTATCTCCACCCACCAAAAACGGCTCAAGTTTTTCTAAAAGGCGATATTTACCATATAAAACTCCTGTCCCCGATGGAGCAAGCATTTTATGCCCTGAGAAGGCTAAAAAATCTACATCCAAGGCTTGCACATTGATTTTATGATGTGGAGCAGTCTGGGCAGCGTCTAAAAGCACCAACGCCCCCGCCTTATGTGCAATCTTTATTACTTCAGAAGCAGGTATAGTCATCCCGTCCAAATTTGAGGTAAAACCCAAGGACACCAGTTTGACCCCTTCGTCCACCAAGCTCTTGAATGCTTCCAAGTCAAAAGCATTGTCCACCTTTGTAGGAATTATCTTGTGTTTAATACCTCTTTTCCTTTTCAAAACTTGCCAGGGAAGAAGGTTTGAATTATGTTCTTTATCAGATGTAATAACTACATCGCCTTTTTTCAGAGAAAGCGTGTTGGCAACGAGATTGATCCCTTCGGTGGTATTGCGGGTAAAAACAATTTCTTCTTTGCGCTTGGCGTTAATAAAAAAAGCTACAACCTCTCTTGCCTCATCGCATTTTCGAGTAACAGCCTCCGCCAGGCGATGCATGCTGCGCCCACCGCAAGCAGAATAAAGTCGGTAGTAGTCGACAATGACGTTTATGACAGACTGGGGGCGTAGACTTTGGCAAGCATTGTCAAAATAGATAATGGGTTTATTGCCAATTAGCTCATGAAGTAGTGGGAAGTCTTGACGAATTTTTATAGTATCCATAATTTACCAAGGTTGTTATCATAATCCGCTCAAGACCTTATCAATTAAAGGTTTAACTTGATCGTAAGGTAATGCTCCTCCGATAAACTCTTTTTTGCCGTTCTTACCGATGATAACCGTACCTGGAGTTCCCTGATGCCAGCTTTTGCTCCACCCTCCATGTCATCTTTAACATGCTGTGTATATTTACCACTATCAAGGCATTGCTTAAACTTATTATTTTGTAACAGCTCCCGATATTTTGCTAATTGTTTCATAGGAATAATGTAACATTTTAAGCGCTTGATTTCTACTAATTGTAGAACTGATTACCCGATTACATTATAAACATTTTAACTTAAATTTTGTATAATTAAGTTGAGTTATGCCGAAGAAAAACACGACTTTACCAAAACTGTTAACTATCCGCCAAGCGGCAGAGATTTTGAATGTCCATGTTGAGACATTGAGACGGTAGTATTACTAAGAACAAGTATGAGAAAAAACGAAAAGAGTATCGGGCAAAAAAGCCCGAACTGAGTGTATCGAATGTGCCTCTGGAGGGGACGATGTTCGAACCTACTCTACCTGTTAATTAATACAATTTGTTGTATATCATTACCCCATTAGGCTCATGCGCCATTGGATCTTTTAACTTATATGAAAATGGTGGCATCTCTGTTATTTGAGCGTACCGGTCAACCATCATTTCTATTACATCAATTTTCTGCTCTGGTGATAACGCAGTAAACGCTTCTTCACGTAAACTAACATATTCCTTTGGTATCCAACCATCAGCCTCAGTTATCTGTTGATCGAATCCTTGAATTAATCGTTGCACACTTTCCGGATCCTGCCCTTTTTCCTCAGTTAGATAGTATGAGATAGTCCAATATTCAAGCGTTTGGCCGCCAATCGGATACATCCGAAACTGACCACCCATACGTAAAGTTCTAGCGGCTTCTTTAATTCCTAATATTCCCATTCCTCCATGGTCTAATACAACATCAAATGACTCATCGGCAAATGGCAACTTTTCTGCATCTCCTTGAACAATCTTGCTTTTGACATCTTGCGGCAAGCCAACCCATTCTTTCTGACGATCAATATCAATAGAAAAAATCTTTGCAGGGATACCGAGTATTGATGTGGCGTGTGCTAGAGCTGATGGACCAGAAGCCATATCTAAAATTTTCTTATCCTTCAAATCGCCCCAAGTCAAACCCAAGTTCGACAAAATTGTCTCTGCACGATTTATCGTCAATTGTTCTTGACTTACGTTTTCACCCATATAGTAATAGTAACAATAACCGTAGTAAACTAAAATGAGAAGTCTTAAATTTTGATGTAGGAATAGTTTATTTAGCTTGCTAGGACGTTATAATCCTGAGCGAAGTCGAAGGACTCTAAACTATCATTTGCTCCGAGCAATAGAGGATGTTTAGTGTAAAATCTCCCTACGCACTTTTTACAAATACGCTTATATACTCAGGCACTAAATGGTTACGAAAAAATATCCTCGATTTGACGTGTTGAAAAGTTCCATCCGCATAAGACTTCAATGTGTGTGGTGATAGGATATTTCGGTGAATTTCTCTGATTAGTGAAAGCCTAGGTATTCGTAGGCTTAGGATAACATCTATGATGATAGAGGCGCCCCTGAATGGTTCCCATGGATAAATAAGAACAAGCTTCCCGTTGTGTTTGAGTACGCGGCTTGCTTCCTCAAAGAGACATTGTGGAGATTTTAAATGTTCAATTACATGTGATGCTATACATATATCAAACATACAACTGGGGAACGGGATTGCTTCCGCGCTACCCTTTCGAATACCGGGCAATGTAGCTGTAGAGACGGCATCAGGATTAATATCTATACCATATACGTTGGCTACCGTTGGATGAAGCAGTTGTAACAATGCTCCTTCGTCGCATCCGATATCTAATATGTAGTCATCCTTTCTTACACCCACAGTCTTTTGAATCTGATAAAGACGGGACTGAGTTATGATTTGACGAAACCACCCATGTCCGGGAATGATGCGTGGATAATTCTTTTTGGTATATACATGTGTAAATCGCATAAAATACAACGTAGTCAGTAGTTCTTGTTGAGGTATGACTTTGGCTAGTATAACAAAATCTTGAATATCGAGTGGTTAATAAACTGAGCATCGTTTTATTTCACCTGTCCCACCGGCATGATGTATAAGGGACGGTAGGTTTGGGGAAGATTTAAAATATTTATAATCTCTTCCTCGTCAAATGCTCCAATTGTCACTGTTCCTAAACCCAAGCTCTCGACCTGAAGGTAAATATTTTGGGCGGTATGACCCGCCTCCTGATGGACGTATTGCTTGCCTCGTTCTCCATATTTAACCGTCGTTCTTTCATATTCACCCGTGATAATCAAAACCATTGGTGCTTGGGCAATAAAACTTTGGTTTAATGAGGCTTTCGTTAGCGACTCGCGAAGGTCTCCGGTTAATATTTTTTCAAGCTTCTGCCCTTTAGGAAGAAAGTGATAAACTCCTTCAGACAGATCTCCAACCCCATTTCTTCCCACCACCAGATAAATATCTAATGGATACAAGGCTCCAGCCGAAGGAGAGGAACGAAAGCCGGTTTTTTCATCAGTAATTCCCTGGCCGCTCCAGAGTATTTGAGAAACCTGCGCCAAAGTTAAACTTTCCGGAGCATATTCTCTTCTTGATCTTCTTTCGGAAATTACCTCCTCCAGACTTATCTTGCCTTTTAATTCTGGTTGGGGAAGATCGATAATATTTTTATGTGGGACTTGAGGGGTTTGCATCGCTGGTTTATTTTCTTTTCGAAACTTAGGCAAACGGCTCAAAACGCTTAGTCCGACCAAAACAAGAAGTAAAACAAAAATTGTCCAGAAAATCGGTTTTTTCATAGGTTAAAAACCAAACAAGGTAAAACAGTTGTTAGTTTCAATCCTGGCTCAACGGACGGGACGATTTTCGAACCGCCAACTAGCTACAAATTATAGAGCATCCTGGCTCAATTACGCAACAATCTCAGCAACTCCTGATGAGTTCACTAAAAGGCAGGATGTTTGGGCTGGCGCAACAGGTCCACTCCTTAACCTTATCGACGACCGAAGCCAAGTATTTAATTTAACTAAAGACCCTATGGACTTTAAAAAACGTGACCTTGAGAGCTATTTTGCTGGATTTAGCAAATGGATAGAGCAAATAGGAAGGTATGCGGGGGCAATTGACGCTCAAGCGATTTTGTCTGATGGTTCAGACCAAAACAAGATAGAAGAGTTTTTGAAAAAAATGGCCCAAGCGGCAATAGGCGAAAACCTTATCAACACTGAAGACTGTGAAAGAATTGGCATTTCCCTTCAAGAATAAACCCTTAATAAATTAGCAATATATCAACTCACGGCAAAAAAGACAAAATTAATTTCTTTTTTCCCCAATTGAATTAAGCTACCTTAAGTCAAAAAAGCCCAATAAACTGGGTTTTCTAAAGCTAGCTCCAAGCAATGGACTGTGTTCGAACCCTACTATTATTCTCAATAGTTTATTATACCTAGCTTCCTAAATACACACTCATATTAGCTTGGATGTTTGCGCTTAGGCTGCTATAATAGCCAAATCCGTGTTTTAGTCTTATAAATAGCATATATCAAAATATGAGTATTGAACGAGGCAAACTTTATAACGTTGAGGGTATTGACGCAACGGGAAAATCAACACTTGCTAAAGAACTACGAGAAGAGTTTAACGGTGTCATGACATATTGTCCACCGGACTGGATGAAACCGTATCGAACATCTTTCAACAACTCTACAGTGGACATGCGGTTCTTATACTACGCACTCAGTAATTTTTGGGTAGATAAAATCATCGTCCAGCCTCTCTTGGAAAAAGACGGACAGTATATATTTCAAGATCGAACCTGGTTAACCACGCTATCCGCCCATGAAGATATGGGTACATCACCCTTTTGGCTTCACTTAGGGTTAAAAATCGCAAAAAAGGCAACCCGTCCGGATATTGCCTTTATTATTCGCGTCGATAATGAGGTGAGACGACAAAGAATGATGGCTAGGGGTGTTATCACTCCAGATGACCTAGAAAGTCTTAATAATCAACCTGCGATGGAACAGAGCTATATCAGATGGGCGGATCGTCTTCGGTGGAATGCGGTTGTCTTTGACAATACCCATTTCACTCCAAATGAGGCACGCAATGCGCTTGTCGGTCAAATCATTGGTCGCAAACCTTAAAACGACCCGGGTAAGACTTTTTTAACCGTGATATGTTGAGGATTTCCTCTCGACACTTGATACTCGATTTGATCACCTGGTTGTTTCCCCAGAAGCATTAAACCTAACGGCGATTCATAGGAAATCCAACCAGGTTTTTGAGTCGCATCGTCCGGACCGAGAACAGTGAATGTTTCATCGTTTTCCTCTCCGGCGAATCTCAAAACAACATCGTTTCCTACGTCAATAGTATCAACTGTCTGTCGCGGTTCAATAATAATTACATCATAGAGTTTCTCTTTCACCTGTCGAACCATCTCTGTTGTGATGTCAACCTGCCGAGAGGCTTCTTCAAAGGCAAAGTTATCATGGTATTCATCTCCCTTATCTATAGATGCCCCAATCTCCAACTTGTGATGTTTGAGTTCTTCCTGTAAGTCCAACAACCGCCGATCCAAAATTTCTTTTGTAAATTGAGTCATCAAATGTGACGCTGAACCCCTCTCCTTTTCAAACTTGTTATTCATAAATCTATCCCTTCTTAAGAAATATTATGCATACGTTTATCGGTTAATATATGTTCTACGCCAAATGAGGTGACTGATAAAGAGGCTGTTCTGACAGCCTGTTCCAGTGCAGTCTCAATCGAAACCCCTTTAGCACGCAGAGCTAAAAATGCACCTGCCAGTACGTCGCCTGCACCAGTAGTATCTTTTGAAACGGTCATCGGTGCCGGAACCATGATCATCTCCTTGCCATGTATATATGCCGCTCCGTCTTTTCCTTTTTTAAGTACGATGGGTGCATCAAATTCAACATCCCCCAGTTGACGAACAATATCGAATTCTACTTCATTTGCAAAAATTAATGAAGCCTTACGAAACATTTGTCTGGTTAATTCAGGAAATTTTTTTACGAATTCCTCAAAGCTATCAACGGAAACATGCTTATGACTGGATAATACATCCAACCAAGTTAACGCGTGTTCAGGAAGTTGAGTAGGCAGATGAATAAATTTCGCTGACAAATAAGTATCCGGAAATATTGCTGTCTCTACAATACCCGCAACACCTCGTTGAGCCATAAATTCTCTTGTATTATCTTTGTGCTGCGTCACAACAAACCGACACGTTGTACCACCATCAATTACTCTAACTCCTTCTATATCAATACCTTTTTGCGTAAGTAATTCCGTATTAAAATCACGTCCGATTTTTGCTACAATCCCCACTTTTTCACTGAACCGTGCTGCTCCAACCGCAGAATAATAGGCTGCTCCACCCGGTGATATTTTATTTCCCAATGGAGTAATATCCTGATTCCATGCAATATCACCAATGATGGCTACATCAAGCTCTTTCATAGTGAAATTGGCTGATTCTTATAACTTTTATCTTTATAAACTGTTATATTTTTTAATCCCAAACGATGGGAATTGATGAATACATCCAACACATCCTGTACAGAAGCTGTATATGGTAAATTCACTGTTTTAGAAACTGCCTCATCATACACTCCGCTTACCGCTGCGACCATTTGCAGCTGATCGATAAACGGAATCTCTTTAACCGTTTTAAGAACTTCTTCATCTGGAATCGATTTGTGTTGAAACGTACCTTGCTCCAGCGCTTGATCCAACACGATTTGACTATCATCACCAACCCGTTGTTTTATAAATGACTCTATAAGCTTTTGTGTTCCATCATTCAATCCGTGCAGTGAAAAAAGCGGCTCAATACTCGACGTCACTCCTAAAAGAATTGAGGTTCTCCCTGTGGGGGGCAACGCCGTCGTTAAAATATTTCTCAAGTGTCCCGTTTTCTTGATATGCGCAGCTAACATTTCCCATGCTTGTTTTGATACAGAATCGGTCGGGTGCATTGCATATCGTGACTCGATAAATCCATGATAATATTTATTGTCTTGATCTGCCATTGCATTACATGACCCACGCTGTTCTGCTAACTGTACTGACGCTACTTTTGAAGCGAAATTGATACTCGCAAGCATATTCTGCGCTACTGTTCTTCCTTCTTCGGATCCGTATGGAATTCCCAACTGAATGAGCGTATCTGCCAGTCCGCAGACCCCAATGCCGATCTTGCGTTTTAATACCGCAAGCTGTTGACTCTCTTCATCGGGATAGCCGTTACGACTTATTTCTATTGCGTTATCCAACGTTCTGGTCATCGACATCGTCGCTTTTGACAAATTTGCAAAATCTATACCTTCTGGTGTCGAAAATTTTAATAGATTTATATACCCAAACTGGCACGTTTCTCCCGGAGCCAATCCCATTTCGGAACACGGAGGCACAGATGTATATGAACTTATGGTTTGTACTGGATTATCACGATTCATCCGCTCTAAGGAAATAAGACCGGGATCTCCGTTATGATGCGCGCATTCTGCCATTTCTTCTAATAATCCATACGCGTCTACATCGGTACCATCCGCAAGTCTATATGATCTATGTTCAATTGCTGCCTGCATAAACTCTTCGCTCACATCGACAGAAATATTGAAGTGCTTCATTGCTGTATCTCTTTTCGCACGAATAAATTCACGAATCCGTGGATGGGAAACATGTAAATTACCCATATTTCCGATATACCGATCGTATTGTCCGGTTGCTGTTTCCTTCTCTGATAGATCGTTTAACCATGTCAGTAGTCCTACCGGATCATCATAAGGGGTAAAATTGAATCCCGACCCCATATTTTGTCGATAATATTTCCGAATTTTAACTGCAGCCTCGTCGAGTTTTCGTAAATTCACAGGGATAACGACGCAAGACGATAAGGCTGCGTTGGCGTATTCGGATCTCCCGGCATTAGTGAGCGTTGGCGTACCCGGGGAAATAGCGCCCTGAAGCATATAATCAGCAAATATTTGTTTATTCCTTAGTGTTTCTCCTAAATCAATTCCCCACGTAGACTCAACGGAAAATAGCGTGTCCACGACACGCTCAAACATGTGCTGCGGATTTTCTCCCGGCGCTAAAATTTTTCCGTCAGCTAACATTTTGGCTACTTTCCCTGAGGTTTCGAATTCTCTCATAATATATCCATCCTAATTGCTAATTCTTGAAAATGAGAATAAATAAGGCGATAAAAGCCTATAATATACTTCTGACATCCACTCTGTCAATTAGCCATACTTAAAAAGGTATACGTAAGTTCATTAAATCACTAAATATTCGTTTTTTGTTTCCGCATGAAATACAACTGTGTTATCGAAAGGTTCGAACGTCCTTTGGGGATCAAAATAACGGGGCGTCAATACGCTCTAAAATAACTAGCTCCGCGCAATGGTCTCCTACGCTAAGAAGCTACGGCGGACGGCACGATGATGTTCGAACCTTTTACAAATTAACCCTATTTAAAATTTAAGTTCGTGTATATTCAGCAAGCACTCTATTGTTTTCATCTTTAATAAATTTAGTAAGTAAAAATTTACTTTGAAGCATAATTCTATTAAAATCAACCATTCCTGGCGAATCAGGATTGCCACCACCATTTGCAAATCTTTCAACCAGGTCGATTAATGCATTTTTTGCGCTTCCTAAATTTTCTGATAAAATTTTTGGCACGATTTCACCATCTTCCCGAACAATATCAGATTTATAAAATTTTCCTCCTCGTTTTAAAATTCTTGCAAGCTCTTGGACGAACCCCACCGCTTCATCTGACGATAAATAATATATTAATCCATTGCTCACAATCAGATCTAAACTATTGCTTTCAAAGGGTAGCTTATTTGCTTCACCCTGAATCAGCGATACGTTAGTAGGTAATCCCAGTTCCTTTGCAGACCTCAATGAAAATTGAGCCAAATCGACACCATAAACTTTTTTGCAATACGGAGCAATGCTGCGAATTGTATTTCCGGTACCAGCACCAATGTCTGCGGCCTTTCCCCATTTGGTATGGGTATCATCAAATTTTTTCCTAACGGCGGACTCAATCGGAGCGAACATTATTTTATTAGCATCACCCATCAATACGTCATACCATAATTTCCCAGAAGTAGTTTTTTCCATCAGGATTTTGTATTTCTCTTCAGCTGAATGCAATTTCTTAACTCTATTACCCATAGTAATAATCTCATCAATTGTTATATCAGGATAACTATCAACAACTTGATTGATCTTTTCTTCTTCTCTGGCGAGCGTTATTGTCTGACCCCACAACTTGTTTGGGTCATCATCAAGTTGAGTTCTCCGCACAATATCTAGAACTAAATCTCTTTTAGTCACTGGTGTGTGAATTAATTCATTTGCATCTATAGGCATGAATGCCATTATATCAACTAAATAAAACGGGTGATAAATATAAAACTTAGGTGCTGATGTGGTAATAGTTTATTTAGCTTGTCATGACACTCTAAACTACCATTTTCCCCACCTGATAGACGTATCAGAACCTACTACACACTCAACTAGCTTAATTCTTTCTCAAAAATAGTTTCAAACGGGAGGAAACCTTCTCTTTTATAAAAATCAATTCCTTTTTCGTTGCCAGAAAATACATTTACGGAAACTCTTTTCGCTCCAATTTTCTTTGCCCAGGTCGCAAAACTATCTGTAAGTTCTTTCCCTATTCCTTGACTTCTAAAGTTTCCATCAACAACTAAATTTTCCAAATCTGCAACAATAATTAATCTGTATCCAGGAACTTCTTTTTTGGCAGCGGTAAAATAACCAACAATCTTCTTTTCGATTTCTGCCACAAAACAAACTCCATTTGTTCCTTCAATTTTTTTTGTAAAATAGTCCTTTCCATCCGGGGTATGAGCCCAATTAATATCAACGTCTTTGTCGTATTGAAAGTCTGACAAAGAAAGGTCGTCAAAAAGCACTAATATCGATTTTAAGTCGGTCGGCACCGCTTTTCTGATGGTCACTTTTTCCATAACTGAAGTATACCAGAAGGTTCTAGTTGTGCCTATCTGGCTCC
>CAYMYO010000001.1:0-193165 GCA_964394685.1 uncultured Gammaproteobacteria bacterium | reverse complement strand
CCAATTGTACCTTTCATAGCTTCCTATGTGTACGGTATGTATGTGAACTAGCTCACTTGTATTCTTGTTTTTCTTTTTGTTGTTGGCGGCTCCGCCGCCCCCGCCCCGTTGGGATCACTAAGCTAAAAAGGAGGGAACGCGACAGAAAGCCTATGAGGGAGTACAGCCTTTCAAAGAGCGTTCCCGACTATCGCGAGCCCCGCTTGAAAACCTTAAAGGGAAGTAAAACGCGGGGCGAGCCGTTGAGAGTCCTCGCGACGGCGACTAAAATCTTTTTTCCTTAAGCGCTGTCGCCGGAGCCCTGAATAGCAGGAAGGGGTACAAATAAAGAAGGCGGGGGCGAATAAGCGGACACCCCAGAACGCGCGAGCCTTAAAAGTCAGAAAAAAGATAAGCCCCGCCGCAGCGGGGCGAGGGACGCGCTGTAGGAACTTAAAGATGGGCAATTACTTTCGTCGCAGGCGCTCCCTAGGGCGCCCAGCGCGCGATGAATGGGGTCGCCGCCAACAATTAATCGGGTGGGTGGGTTGATACGGAATATAGACCCAACTTCATTTACTTTAATCTTCTACTCTTGCACTCTTCTACAATAGTAAAGTGTTTCTAGGGAGAGGGAAAAAGAAAAACCCGGCGAGAACCGCCTGAGAATCCAAGCTGGAAAATTCCGGCGCTAGCCGGAAACTGAAGCTAAAAATGAACTCAAAAAGCTGGCTTTTTCAGCTTGAACTTGGCCAAAATGGTGGAAATTGGCCAAATTGGTTTTAGGGAGAAAAATGTTTTCCGCGCACGGGCGGGTGGGGCAAGGAAAACTAAAAATAATTTCCCCTTTCCTTTTAACGAAAATTTTTCCGGCCAAGCGAAGGCCGAGCGCAGCGAGGCCTGAGCTAATGCAAAGCGGAGGCGGCGGCAATTCCTTTTCCCCTTTAACCCCTTTTCCTTGCCGCCGCCGGAGCTTTCAATCGTCAGTAATTTTTGGTAAAATAAGTTCGAGCAATTTGGTACAATGGCTCACATCCCCGAGTTGGCGGGCCTCGCTTTCCACCGGAGAAATTTTCGCCGTTTTTATTTACAAAATACTTATGAAAAACATATAATGGATTTATGTTGGATTTGTTCTTGAAATTTTGTTTGGGCGTTATTTTCCTTTTACTGTCTACCCGGGCATTCGTTAGATTAGCGAAAAATATTTCTCTGGCCTTTCGGATTTCTCCGCTGATTGTTGGCATGACTATTGTAGCATTGGGAACATCGCTACCGGAACTTTCGGTTTCATTGATTGCTGTAATAAAAAACGATATCGGTTTAGCATTAGGTAACATCATCGGTTCAAATATTATCAATATTCTTATGGTGTTGCCCACTGCTATTCTCGTTGGAAAACTGCGTATCGGAAAAACCAAGACACAAAGAAACGCTCTTTTGCTTCTTGGCGTAACCGGAGTTTTTGTATTCCTGCAATTTATGGCGTTCCCGCCTTTGCTATCCGGATTATTCCTCCTAACGTCAGCGCTGATCGTTACCGTGTTAGAGTACCAATGGGCAATTTTTGGCAGAGATCATGAGGACGCAGCAAGGTTTAATAATCATAAGAAGGGACGGTTTACCCTTGGAGGGTTTGTATCGCTTGCACTTTCATTAATCGGTATCATTATCGGAGGAGTTTTACTTGTCTCTTCGGTTGAAGGTATATCAATAGTCACGGGCTACTCCACTACTGTTCTCGGGCTGTCCTTGACCGCGATTGTTACCTCGTTACCTGAACTATTGACTACCATATTCAGCCAGAAAGAAGATCAGGAGAAGATTGCTATCGGAAACATCATCGGCAGCAATATCTATAACCTGCTGTTTGTTGGTGGTCTGGTGACTATTTTTTCTCCTGTAATAATCATACCTGTTGAAGACTGGGCATGGTTGATGGCGACGACAATTGGTTTTGTTTTTGTTTTACGACGCTACAGTGGAAAAGTGGTGCCGAAGCGGGTTGGAGTATTTTTGTTAGTACTATCGCTTATTTATCTGTTAACTTTGAAGTTATCCGCGGCGTAAAAATACGGCCTTTCGGATTTCTGATGACACAAGGAGTATTGCCGAAAGAGCTACAACGAGTACTAATTGAATAAGCGACACCTGGGTGATCTTAAAGATGCCGGACAGAAGTGGGATGTAAATAAGGAGCGGTTGCAACATAAGTGGTCCGAAAAATGCCACGAGAAAAATTTTATCGGCAAAGATATTCTTCTTTAAAATAGAGCTATCTCGTGTCCAAACATCGAGTAAAATAAAATGCTGGACGAGGATGATGGTAGTGAATGCCATTGCCCGGGCCAGTTCCAGATTACCGAATCTTTGTCCAATCCAAAAGGCAATCAACGTAGTAACGGCGGTCAATATACTCACCTCCAAAAACCAGGCACCATCAAGCGAACTAAAAATACTTTTGGTTGTTCGCGGTTTTCTCTTCATAATGCCGTCATATTTTGGCGTTACCGCCAGGGCAATTGCCGGCAATCCGTCGGTGACAAGGTTGATATACAAAAGCTGTAGAGGAGTCAAAATAAGCGGCCAGCCCAAAAGCATACCGATGAGTACTGCGACAACTTCACCCACATTGCATCCGACTAAATATTTTACGGCTGATTTGATATTGTCAAAAATCGTCCTGCCTTCTTCAACAGCACTCACGAGTGTCGCATAATTATCATCGGTAATGATCATATCGGCGGCTTCCTTGGCCACATCTGTTCCCGTGATCCCCATAGCGACACCAACATTTGATTCTTTAAGAGCCAGGGCGTCATTCACCCCGTCTCCAGTCACGGCAACAATGTGACCCATTTTTTGCAGGAGTTGCACAATACGTAGTTTCTGGTCAGGAGTAGTCCGGGCAAAAATACGAATATTATTAAGTCGACCGAGTGCTTCTTCATCAGAAAGCTTTGCAAATTGACTACCGGTAATAATCTCATCATTTTGCTTAATCAGGCCGATTTTTGTGCCAATGGCATTGGCCGTCAGTTCATTATCGCCAGTAATCATAATGGTTCTGATGCCTGCGGCTTCGGCGACAGCAATGGCATCTTTCACTTCTTCGCGAGGCGGGTCGGCAATCCCCACAAATCCGATAAATGTCAAATCCCGTTCAGCTTCCTGGCAGGTTTTTGGCGTGTGCGTTACGTTTTTATATGCCAGCGCAATAACACGCAAACCTTCTTTTGCATACTCACGGAATTCTTTTTCAACATTCTGTCTCGACTGCGCATCCAAGGTACAACTTTTTAAAACAGATTCCGGAGCCCCTTTGGTGTAGATAGTTTTTTGCTTATTGCTTTCCCATACAACGGTCATCATTTTCAGTACGGGGTCAAAAGCAAATTCCTCAAGGAGCGTGCCGTTTTGTTTAACTTGCTCGGACTTTAGACCCTTATCTGAGGCTAAAAGTAGCAGCGCCCCCTCGGTAGTATCTCCCAAAACGTCGTAGGTGCCGTGATCATGTTTAAATATTAAACTGGCGTTATTGCAAATAACTCCAGCGGTTAAAATCTTGTCTGCATCCCCCCATACTTTTGTTACCCGCATTTCATTCTTGGTCAGTGTGCCGGTCTTGTCTGTGGCAATAACTGTGGCACTCCCCAGTGCTTCAATCGACGATAGTTTCCTAAGAATTGCTTTTTCCCTTGCCATGCGCTGCATTCCAACGGCTAGGGTAATGGTGATAACTGCCGGCAACCCCTCCGGTACCGCGGCCACAGCCAGGCTTATACTTGTTAACATCATCTCAATCAATGGATGTTTGGCAAAAAAACCGATAATAAATACGGTGCCGCTTGCCCCCAGTGCCAAGATTCCCAACTGTTTACCTAAAACATCCAGTTTTTTTTGCAGCGGTGTTTCCTCCTCCTTGATCTGGGATAAAGATGCGGCAATCTGACCAAAGCGGGTCTGCATTCCGGTGGCAGTGACACATGCTTTGGCTCTCCCCTTGGCGACTATAGTGCCTAAAAATACATGTTTTTTCTCTTCTTCATAAGTGTTCTTTTCGACAGCCATCGATTCGCCAGTAAGCGACGCTTCGTTTGCCTCCAAATGCAGGCTTTCCAGAAGCTCACAATCAGCTGGGATTTTATCGCCTTCCTCAAGCATGACGAGGTCACCGGGAACCAAAAGCTTGCTGTCTATTTTTTGTTCTGTCCCGCCTCGTATAACCCGTACCGTGGCAACGGTCATTTGCTTTAACGCCGCAATAGTTTTTTCGGCTTTGTATTCTTGGATAAAACCCAATATACCGTTGAGAATGACGATAAGAAGAATAAAAATTCCATCCAACAGATCTCCCAAAAACAACGAAGCGACAGAAGCAATAATCAACAAGACCACAAGTAGACTTGTAAATTGGGTGAGGAAAATCTGCAGAGGTGTTTGCCTTGGTTTACAAACAATTTCGTTAAACCCATATTGAGTGAGCAGTTTCTGCGCTTGTTTGTCTGACAATCCGACGTTTTGTTTCATATAGATAAACTAATGCTATCATTTTGCATAACATTTTGGTATAAAAGATATAGTCTAATGAATAAAATATTTTCCTGGGCATTCATAGGTATAGTAGCTGCGTTTTTTATCTTTTTCTCGAGTATTGTTGCGTTTGTTACTGACTGGTGGTGGTTTTCTGAAGTTGGCTTTACTGATATCTTCATCAAATCACTCAGTACAAAAGTCATTCTTGGTCTTACCGTTGGCTTTTTTGCCGCCGCCTTTCTTCTGACGAACTTTCTGGTTGCAATGCGTTCAAAAATTCCCTGGATGTTGGCTATCCCCGAAGCTCTCATTGGCCAACCTTTGAGTCTGAATGATCGGATAGTTAAAAAATTTGGTATTGCTATTTGTCTAGCCGTATCTTTTTTTATCGGCCTTGTCGCGGCTGCCAGCTGGCAGGATGTCTTAAAATTCTTATCCGCCACCCCCTTTGGCCAAACCGATCCACTGTTTGGCCGTGATATAAGCTTTTACGTATTTTCCCTTCCAGTCTACACTCTGGGCTTGGGCCTCCTGCGATTTCTTGTTTTATTGTCGCTTATGATAAGCGGTGCTATCTATTTTCTTCGCGGCAGCCTAAATCTCTCTGCTCTTTTGGGGAAGTTCAAATTACCCATTAAATTAGTAAAACATACAAATACACATTCGACAAGCTCAGTGCAAGCGGACCAACACGCCAGATTGCATATCGGCATCCTTTTAGCGCTTTTTCTTGCCACGGTCTCCCTCAGTACCTATCTTTCGCTCTATAACCTCCTCACCGCCCAAAGCGGGCCAGTATTTGGCGCGGCGTTTACTGATGCAAACGTAATGATCCCGATCATAAAAATTTCCGTTTTTGTCTATGGGATTTCCGCCATTCTGGCCCTGTTTTATGGCATAAGTGGAAACATTTCACCACTCGTGGGCGCGATCTCCCTCACTGTTGTGGTAGGACTTGTTTCCGGCATAGTCCCAAGCGTCTTTCAAAAATTAGTCGTTGCTCCCAATGAACTTACCAAAGAGACGCCGTTTATTACCCATAATATCGAAGCTACCCGTAAGGCATATGGACTGGATAAAATTGAAGAACGGGAAATCGCCGCGGATAAACCCATTACAAGCGTTGACATTGCCGCCAATAATCTTACTATTAAAAATGTCAGGCTTTGGGACAGAGCGCCGCTGCTTTCCACTTTTTCGCAAATACAAGAGATTAGAACCTACTACGAGTTTGCAAACGTGGATAACGACCGCTATACCATAGATGGAGAAGTACGACAGGTTATGCTTTCCCCAAGGGAACTGGCTTCCGACAGTCTTCCTAACAAAGCATGGATTAACGAACGATTGACATTTACCCACGGCTATGGCATTGCCGCCGGACCGGTAAATCAGGTGACTCCGGAAGGCTTGCCGGTCCTTTTTGTCAAAGATTTGCCCCCCAAATCGGAAGTGAAAGAACTCGCTATAACCAGACCGGAAATTTACTACGGTGAGATTCTCAACGACTATGTCATTACCAAAACCAAATCGAAAGAATTTGATTATCCCAAAGGGGAAGAGAATGTGTACACCACCTATGCAGGAAAAGGTGGCGTGGAACTCAATTCGCTCGTGCGTAGGCTCCTCTATGCATTTCGTTTTGCCTCACTCAAAATGTTTTTATCCGGCGATATAACCGGCGAAAGCCGTATTCTCTACAACCGGAATATAAAAGAGAGAGTGGCGAAAGTTGCGCCATTTTTGACATACGATCGGGACCCATATCTCGTGGTTGCCGAAGGCAAACTCTATTGGATCGTCGATGCGTATACTTCAACCGACCGATACCCGTATTCCCAGCCATTACCACTAAACGGTAGTCCTGAGCGAAGTCGAAGGATTAATTACATCAGAAACTCAGTCAAGGCAGTGGTGGACGCATATGACGGATCGGTGAATTTGTATCAAGCTGATTCCGAAGATCCGATTATCAAAACCTACACCAAAATGTTCCCCAACATGTTCCGTCCGCTTTCCGACCTGCCCAAAAATCTTGTGCCGCACCTGCGCTATCCAGAAGACATCTTTTCCCTGCAAACTGCTGTCTATACCACATACCATATGGATGATCCGCAAATCTTTTACAACAAAGAAGACCTGTGGGAAATACCGGCCATCGCCCAAGAAGGTGAACAGCAAGCTGACAGCAAGGTGCCCGCAATGACACCCCGCCACATGATTATGAAGCTTCCGGGCGAGAAAACCGAGGAATATATTCTGATGCTGCCGTTTACACCAAGAGCCAAAGACAATCTTTCTGCTTGGATGGTAGCCAGAAATGACGGGCAGCAGTACGGCAAACTAGTTGTCTACCGCTTCCCCAAGGATACATTGGTGTTCGGTCCTAAACAAGTCATTAGCCGGATCAATCAAGACGCAGAAGTCAGCCGTCAAATTTCTTTATGGGATCAGGGCGGGTCACAAGTCATTCAAGGATCGCTTTTGGTTATCCCAATTGAGGAGTCGCTCCTTTATGTTCGGCCGCTCTATCTGAAGGCAGATACAGGTAAAATCCCCGAGCTCAAACGCGTTATTGTCGCCTACGAAAACAAGATAGTTATGGAGGAGACATTGGAGGCAGGGCTAGCTAGACTCTTTGGCACCGGCACCGGCCAACAAGCCAAGCCGGCAAGTGTAATAGCTCCTTCGGATAATCTCAGCAAACAGGCCGCCGAGACCTACGATGCCGCCATCCGTGCCCAAAAGGAGGGAGATTGGGGAAGATACGGAGAAGAAATGAAAAAACTGGGAGAAATTCTGAATAAGTTGCGACCACAATGATCCTATTTACCCTGATTAGAAAGATACTGGTCCCCTTGGTTCCGCTGGTGCTTTTTTATCTATTTAGAAAAATCTCCAGAAAACAACATCTGCCTAAAAAGAAATCTCACTCGCCTGATTTTGACCCTTCGGCGGAGTTTATGGCAAGCAAGAGCAAGATTGTGGAGGGAGAAATTGTGGAGGAAAAGCTATAAAAACCGATACAGGAATGACGCGTGAGGAGTTTGAAGCGCTCGTTTCTGAAGTACTGGAAAGTATACCGAAGGAGTTTGCCCGGCAGCTGGATAATGTGGGGGTTGTGGTGGAAGCATGGCCAAGCCAAGACGACCTCCAAAGCGTCGGTGCCGGAGCCGACACAATCCTCTATGGTCTGTATCGGGGCGTAGCAAAAACGAGGCGGGCAAACTACAGCGGGGTGCTACCTGACAAAATCGTCATATACGCCGGGCCGATCCTGGCGCAATTCGGCGGCAATCCGGGTGCGGTAAAGGCCCAGATAAGGGAAACAGTGCTGCATGAAATCGGACACCATTTCGGTATGAGCGAACAAGAAATCCACCGTGCACAAGACGCACGATAAACACTGGAACTGTTATTCGATGACGTCAAATCGCTTCCGCAGATAGTCGCTACCGATATTCACTGCTGTTATATTGCTAATAATAGCTTTCTTTCTTTGGTGCGTATGACCACAAAAGACATATTTGACTTTCGGAAAAGCCTTGATGATATTTCCCGTTTCTTCACTGCCGGAAAAAGCGGCTAAAAATTTATCTGTCGATGTATGGTTTGTCCTTAGAAGTTGCCTAAAAGGTACGTGGTGAACAGCACAAATAATTGCTTTTACCTGTTTGCTCACCAGTGTTAAATGCCGCTTGAACCTATGGTTAATCCTTTTTGTAAAAGCCTCATCACTCATTCCTAGATGCACATAGAGCTTATCATTCCAGGAAACAACTCCGGGCCAGTTCTTCTGCACATAATAGTCTTGGGGAATCGGCTTGTCCGGATCTTTGAATGAGTAATCATACCAACCAATACTGCCCACAAAACCAACCGTTCCTTTTATAAATGGTTTTTGGTCAAGATAATGAAAACCACATTGTTTGGTTATCCGCGACAATACTTTCTCATAAATTTTCAATGAGTCTTTCCCCAGTGTCCACAAGTCATGGTTTCCTGCCACAAAAAGTTTATCACCTTTAAATGGAGCAAATAATGTTAAACATTCCAACAGAAGGTGCTGATGAAAAGCAAACGTATCACCGACCAGAAGAAGAACATCGACCTTTGTTTTTATAATTCTTTTAGCAAAGTTTGCGACTATTTTTTGGTTGTTACCAACCCCGTAATGAAGATCCGCAGTAATGATAATTTTCATTAGTAGACAGATTGTATCAGAGTCTCACATAAAACGATGAAAATTTCTCCGGAGCTAACATTTTTCAGTAATTTTTGGTAAAATAAGTTCGAGCAGTTTTGTAGATATACTCAAGCGCACCTTGCTGGAATTTGGTAAAATAGGTTTAGCGACTGCCTCCTTAGCTCAACGGTAGAGCAGCGGTATCGTAAACCGTAGATGTCAGTTCAATTCTGACAGGAGGCTCTTAGATATATGCAATACTCAAGACTAAGAAGATTCGAAGAAAAGCGCCAGGAAAAAAAAATAGCTTTTTCTATTATCGGTATTATCGCTATTTTTATCTTTCTTGGCGTTTTTGGCATTAAAATTCTTGTTGGTTTTAGCTTGCTGGTTGATAAATTACGAGGAACCCCGCAACAGCAAGTAACCCAGCAACTTATATTGCCTCCTGAGTTCGATCCGCTACCGATTGCAACCAACAGCGCGACAATCGCTGTTAGCGGCAAAGGCCAGCCGGGAATGACAGTCATTGTCTATATCAATGATACGGATACGGAAAAAACAACAGTTGATAAAGACGGGTCGTTTAAAATCAATTCAGTCAAGCTCATTGAGGGATCTAATACCATTAGCGCCAAGCAAACTGATGATAAGAAAAACGTGAGCGCGTTGTCAGAAGTATTTACTGTTGTCAGCAAAAAATCCAAACCAACGCTTGAAATATCCTACCCTCCGGATAATCAACAAATCAGACAGGAACAAAATACCATCACTGTTACGGGAAAAACCAACGATGAGGCAAATACAGTTACTGTCAATGACCGGCTTGCCATTGTGAGAAATGATGGATCATTTTCCCATGATCTCAATGTACTTGATGGTGATTCCACCATTAAAGTAATTGCTAGCGATACCGCAGGAAACCAAATAACCGTTGAGCGGAAAATCAACTACGGGAAATAGCTCCGATAAAAATCCAAAACCAGATAAGAATTTGTGGATAGAATAAGCTATTCACAAACATGCTGTGAATGAAAAGAACTGCTAGAATTGAAAAATATACTGCTTTGAGAAGTTGTTTTTTAATAATAAAATTTGATCGAATCAAATAAATTCCCACGTTTGCAAATGCGACAAACCCGATAACACCGGTCGTAACAAGAATAAACAGTACACTGTTATCAATTCTCCTCATGGAAAATCCGTTTCCGATAATGGGGGACTGCAAAAAAAGTCGACTCCCCTCCTGCCAATTTGTGATTCTTGCTGTCACCGACCACATACGCCCGATGTCTGTGGATATTCCTCCGAGAGAAGGAAAAAAGAAAATGACAAGAGGAATCAAAGCAAGAAATAGTATATATCTCCATTTTTTTGTAACGACAATATAAACAATGAGTCCAGTAATGAAAGCGATGAAACTGCTTCGAGAGTATGTAAACAGGAGTGCAATAATAAGTATGACCTGCGATATAACTACCTGTAATTTCGATTTAGTTATAGTAAACATATACAACCCGAGAAAGAAACAAACAACAATGATACCGCCTACAAAATTTGGGTCAAATAACGTGGAAAATAAACGGTAGTAATGCGGGTCCCACCCAAGATATGAAAGATTACGAAGATTCGGATATAAAAGAATTTGAATAAAACCCAAAAGAGCATAACCGACACCTAAAAAGTATAGCCAATGGAACCAATACAGTTGAGACTTTATTGATTGCAGAACAATCGAAATAACTGATATATACATAAACAATCGAAGTACATACAGAAGATCTACAAGTGATCCTGCGCGAAACAAGAGATAAGCACCAAAAGCAAGGATCAATGGTTTTAAAAAAGAAATTTTAATTTTTTTGAAATGAAAAAGAAGATATAATAAAATAACAACGTCGTGGAAATAAAATGCTACGTCGGACGTAATTTGAATTCTTCCGAGCTGACCTGTAAGAAGACTAATAAATAATAGCATCTCCCACATATTAGATTTTCTTTTGCTGCAACTCCCATAGCTTACCGCGAGTCAAAAATGAATGGAAGCTCATCATCATAGCAACAACGAATCCCGCTGCTCCATCAAGAAATCCAAGTCTTACGATATAGTTTTGAATAAATTTTGCTTTTGGATACACAATTATTTGCCACGCGGAAACACGTTTCCCTTCATAATAAAACTCACGGGCGTTGAGTGAAGTATACCGATTAATTTGAGTGAGAAATTCTGAGATTGTCGAATGCGGGTAATGTAAAAGGGGAGTGGTTAAAGAGGCGACCGGTCCATTTACGTTCCATGTTTCATGAACGGCTCTTGCCCATTTGCCCGCGTTTTTCTTTGCAAGTCGTAACAACTTAACATGTGCTGTCTCTCCATATCGTAGTTCCCTACCAAACAATATATCCTTCCGTTTTATATAATACCCCTGAATCCCCTTGTCATGCTGAATTAATTTCAGCATCTCGTCTCGAAGGTTGGAATTCACTATCTCATCCGAATCTACGAACAGAATCCATTTTTCCTTTGCTTTTTCCAATCCAAAATTCCTTTGTTCTGCAAAGTTATCATTCAGTGCATGCTGATACACAATGGCTCCTACATTTTTTGCTATCTCTCTTGTTTTATCCGTCGAATTATCATCAACAACAATCCGTTCATCACACCATGAAACACTTTCTAGTGTTTTTTGAATTGAATCCTCATTGTTATGAATTAAAATTACTGCAGATATCATAAATTTTTATTTATTGTCATGCTGTCCGCCAGCTGGCGGATCAGCATCTCGCATTTTATAACGATTATAATGGATCCTGAAACACCTGCCTGCCGGCAAGGCAGGAGTTCAGGATGACACGGGAAAATTTATTCCATGAATACAATTTAGACCGATCAATACATCTTTTTACGTATTCATTTCGTATTGTACCACCCGATAATCTCAACATGCCATGGACTATCCCCTCTTGATTGTTTACGCCAATACCAGCATTTCCGACTATTTCCTGAAGCGCTCCGCCGTTAACATAAATCACTGGACATCCGCTAGCTAAACTTTCTGCAGCCGGAAGACAAAAACCCTCAGTTTTCGAAAGACTTAGTAGTGCTGTAGCTCCTTTATACCATTTTGCCACTTCCCTATCAGGAAGACGTCCAAGAATATGAACCCTATCGGTTGACTGTGTATCAACACCGGTATTTCCGCCGATAATAATAAGATCGTAGTGTTTTTTTGTAGATTTCAGAAATTGTGAAAATGCACAAATTGCAAGAGGGATATTTTTACTTGGTTTTATGAGTCCGACCATCAAAAAATACGGAACCGGGTGATGTATTATCTCTTTATTTTTTCTAAAGACATCACTTATTCCCGGATACAACACCGTTATGTTCGAAGGAGATACGTTATACGTTTTTATGATATCATCTTTTGTCGTCTTTGATATCGTCACGATATGCGCTGATTTCGCAACAAGCGTTTCTGTTTGCTTGGCAAGTACGTGTGCCTGCGCCCCATAGACTTCAGGGTGATGCAAAAAACCTAGGTCATAAATAAAACCAATTGCGTTTTTAGCGCCATTCGGAATTGCTTGCGCTACGCCCAAAAAAATATCGACGGGTTCTACCGTGAGTTTCAATGGTAAACGAAATTTCATATAACCAAACGATGGCGAAAGACAGATATTAACCATGTTAGTGCCGAAATTTTTCATGATGTCTGAGGGAATAGGAGCGAAACTGTACAACCGATATGTATTGACAGAATCAATTCGGGAAAGGTGTTTCAGTAGCTCAAGCGTCACGCGATACACGCCGACTTTCAGCCGGTCATCTGTTTCACAAATAGCTCCTGCATCAACACCTATGACCATATCGCCTCCCAGTACGCCCGAGATATCGATTGCGCGAAATAAAAATGCGCCTTAATACCGATCCATCCATCGAGAATTCCTTTTCCTCGGATAAGGGCTACAAAAAACATATTTCGTATATGTACGTAATTGTTTTTGTCCTGAATTAAAATGATAGATATCGCAGTTGGAATGGACAATACTTTATTCATGTCAGTTGCATTTTAATAGTAGTATCGCAACTCGGTAAAATTTCCTTGTGGGCGTATCAGGACTTGAACCTGAGACCTTTTCAATGTCAATGAAACGCTCTACCAGCTGAGCTATACGCCCTTACTATTTCAGTTGTATCGAAAACGTTTGTATTATATCATAGGAACAGGGAGAATTATGGATAAAATTAAAAAAACGATCAGTTCAATTTTCGACTTCTTCCAGGGAATCGTCGTGTTTATGGCCATGCTCGTCATGGTGTATTTATTCCTCTTTTCTCCGCAGGAAATTAACGGGCAATCCATGTTTCCAACGTTTTATGACAAGGAACTTCTCATCACAAATAAAATCGTGTATAAACTCAATAAACCGAAGCGGGGCGACATTGTCATTTTTGAATCTCCTAGAAATAAAGAAATTGATTATATCAAAAGGGTTATTGGTCTTCCTGGTGACGAAGTTCTCTTAAAAAACAGTACGTTTTATATAAACGGTACGAAATTGGAAGAAGCGTATATCGGACCAACTATTGTCACATCCCCAGGTGCATTTCTTAAAGAAAATGTATCAATAACAGTTCCTGATGGTACATATTTTTGCGTCGGAGACAATAGACCGCATAGTTCTGATTCACGGGAGTTTGGTCCAGTACCACTTACGGATATTATTGGACAAGCGCTATTTCGCTATTGGCCAATAAATAAATTTTGGGTTATTCCAAGTGTAGAGTATGGAATTTAACCGGAAAGTTTCTGTTTCATTTTCTTGAGAATGACGCTTGTCATTTCAAGATTCCCTCGGATCACAAATACTACACGCGCTTCAACTTTTGATTGTGTAATTTTAACCAATCCATTAACCGCTTGCGCCATATCTTTTGCCATACCATCAAGTTCGTCGCTATGAATTCTCTCAACTTTTGTTGCATGCTGCGATCCACCGGTTTGCGCTTTAAGTCGCCGCGCAAGGTCTTCGGCGCGTCGTACAGAAGCATTTTCCGAAAGAATAGTTTTATATGCCTCTACCATGAGTTTCACGTCGGTGAGCCCTGCTATTGCCCGTGCGTGACCTTCTGAAATGGCTCCTGATACGAGTCCGTCCTTGATTGCATCAGGAATACCAAGTAAACGCATCGTATTGGATACATACGATTCGCTTTTACCAATACGTTTCGCTATTTCGGTAACAGTGAGTCCGAATTCTTCAATGAGTCTCTGAAAGGCTTGCGCCCGTTCTATCGGATTAAGATCTTCACGTTGTACGTTTTCAACAAGTGCTAGCTCCAGCATTCCCTTCGCCGTTGTTTCTCTGATCACAATTGGTACTGTAGGAAGTCCTGCAAGCCGCGCTGCCCGCCACCTGCGTTCTCCGGCAATGATTTGATATCCGGCAGGAGTTTTAGCAACAACGAGAGGCTCAATAATTCCATGTTCTTTAATAGAAGATACCAAATCCGCAAGAGCCTCCGGGGCAATAAGTCCGCGCGGTTGGAGAGGATTTGGTTGGATAAGATCAATATCTAAATGCAGAACTTGTTGTGTGTCAGCCATTGCCACCTCTTTGCGCGGGCAAGACCTGTCTGCCGGTAGGCATGACAGATACCATTTTTTTACCTTGTTTTACGCCAAATTGCACAATTCCAGCTATACGAGAAGAAATGGTGAAGTCTTTTCCCATCGCGACATTGAGTCCCGGATACACTTTTGTACCTTTTTGACGAATGATGATGCTTCCTGCTTTTGCAAACTGTGCGCCGTATACTTTCACGCCTAACCGCTTTGAAACTGAATCTTTATTTCCTTTTGCTACTCCTCCTGCTTTAACGTGTGCCATATTTAAATAAATAAAAATTTCTTCGTACTACTGCTTGCGGCCTTCCGTACGTTATTGGTCCAAGCAACTTAGTATACCCAAGCGTTTCACACGTGTCAACAACTTTTTTCACACTATAGACAGTTTTACCCATGGTAAACGATGGCAGAGCAATGACCACAACTCCGTTATTTTTAAGTATATTCGTCCAAGATCGAAAACATCCTATATATAATTTTTCGAGGCCTTTAACTATATTTTGTATTTCACGGGCGTCATGAATGCTTTCCTCTCCCAGCTTTGTAGGACCGAGCAGTGGTTCCGTTACTATGGTATCAATTGAACTTTTATCAATATGTTCATCTATGTGCGTTGCATCAGCCTGAAATATCCGTACTGATGAGGCAAGTTTATATCGAGAAAGCAGCCACGACATGTTTTTTTTCGCTTTTTCAACAGACTTGTAATCAATATCACTTCCAATTGCATTCACCCCCCGAATGGCTGCTTCAGCACAAATTGTACCCATGCCGCAAAATGGATCTAACAGAGTTTTTCCAACACTGTCTGATCCCAGTCCCATATTTACCGCCATGCGTGCAACTTTCGGAGGAAGCATACCAGCTTTGGGATCCGAAAACGGACGCTCATAATCACGCTGGTTCCATTGCTCAAATGGTTGAATTGCTGTTGTTTTGCCGATGATATATCCGGATGCATCCTTAACAATTACAAGCTCTTCAATGTGCTCTTTTACGATAGCTACTGATGAAACAACGCTTCCGTTGTGTGGGAGTAAAAATCGAGATGCAATATGTGACGAACTGAAGAGATCTTTTATCTCTTGATCCAATGTTGTTATAGTTTTTCTATCGACGCCATAGCCGCTAATTGCAAATGCCTTTTTATTTTTTGATTGTTTCAAATGAGTAATGAGGCGCGTCGAATCAAGAGTGTCAGTATGCTCAAGTATCTCTGCGATTTTTACCACTCCGCCCAACAGGTTTATGCTATCTACATCACTGAGAGTCGATCCATTCGCAATACATGGACCATCTATTTGAACAATATCTGGCTGAATAGAGATAACGGAAGATACAAATGAGGAAAGTTCAGCAATAGAAAGCTCAGGGGTTCTTCCTAAAAAATATAAACGAGGCGTCATGGATTAACCAATTTTTTCAATAAGTAATGTGGTTTCATGTGCACGAAATCCAGTTGATTTCCGATATCGAACTTTGTGTTTATACCGCCTAACATGAAGTTTTTCGCCTTTTTCTTGGGAAGTAATTTTTGCGGTAACTTTCACACTCTTAACTGTTGGCATACCTACCTCTGTTTTTTTACCGTCGTTATACAAAAGCACGGTATCAAAAACCTTTGCATCGCCGACAATTCCATCGATATGATCCACGATAATTATATCGCCCGGAGCGACAACATACTGTTTTCCTGCTATGACAACTGTTGCAAACATGCTTGGTATTGTATCAGGGGCGTTATTCAAATGCAATTGCCCGGAGTATTCCAAAACTCAGAGCTATGGATAGAAGTGAACTGCCTCCATACGACACGAGCGGCAGTGTAATACCAGTAATAGGGAGAATTCCCATGTTCATCCCGCTATTTATCGCAATTTGAGTAAGAAGCATCGTAAAAACACCTATCGTATAAATGACCGGTAATCTTCCCACAATGGTGTTCTTAATCAGCGGTTTTATGATATTCCATAATAATATGGTATAAAGAACAAGGAGTATCGCTCCTCCAACAAACCCTAATTCTTCTACAAGAGTAGCAAACATAAAATCAGTATAATATTCAGGTAAAAACCGTAAATGACTTTGTGTTCCCAATCCCAATCCCCGCCCGAACCATTGGCCGCTTCCTATTGCAATAACTGCTTGGATTGCGTTATATCCTGCCCCTTGCGGATCAAGCATGGGATCAAGAAACGTAATAATTCTCGATTTTTGATAGGAAGCCAACAGATTCCATAGTATCGGAAGCCCTGCTACTGTCGTTCCGATTCCGCCAAAAAAAAGAACGAGCGGAAATCCTCCCATGATCATCATTGCTCCCCACATGGCAACATATACTAAACTTGTACCTAAATCCGGCTGCCGAAAAACAAGAAAGAATGGAATGAAAAAAATAATTGAATGGAATAGTATCTCGGGCAGTTTTTTTGGAGGAAATTTCGTAATGAGATATGCAAATACAAGCAAAAGTACGGGTTTCACTATTTCCGATGGTTGAATTTGTTGTTGACCAATCAGAATCCAGCGATGCGCTCCGCGGATTGCGGGACCAATATAGGAAAGAGCTAAAAAAAGAATACTGCCGATATACCCAAAAGGGACAAACCAGGTAAGGAGTATCGGATCTATTTTTGAAATAACCAATAGAAGAACGAGACCGATACCGCTATAAAGCAGTTGCTGATAAAAAAGAGCAGAATTAACGGTCAGTAGAATAAATAATCCAAAAACAGTCAACAACAATAACACTATTATTGTTGACCAGTCGTAATAGCGAGGGTGTCGTTCCATACAATTGTATCTGAAAGCGTTATCTTTTGAATATGCGTAATTTGCGTTTCTGTTAGATGTTTGTACATATTTGGTATTTGCAGTGTTGGAATGTGCTGTGTAATTCCAAGCTTTTGAGTCTTACGTACATTCTGCACCGCCCGAATCAGTTCCCGCACGTCTCCTTCAGCCTTCAATTCCGGCGTTATTGTCGTATCAAGTTCTATTCGTAATTCTTTTTCACTAGCCCCCCAAACAACTGCTTTGATGTTTACTTCCTCCAGGATCAATACTTCGAATTCCGGAGAAATATTATTTTTTTTAGAATATATAGTTACTTTTGAAAGCGGTTGTTTGACAGGGATGCCCTTTTCTTTTCTTACGGCATGAATTTGTTCAACAAGCTGCCGGACAAACACCATATCATGTTCAAGACCGGCATCACTTACTCCATTTGCTTTCGGCCATAATGCAAGATGAACAGACTTTCCTTCACCTACGACGTTTTGATAAATAAGTTCGCTGATAAATGGTGTAATTGGGGCCATGACTCTAGAAAGAGTTGTTAATACCCATCCTAATGTTTGCTGAGTTATCGCATCAGATTTTATTCGATCACGACTTCTTCGAACATACCATGTTGACAAATCACTAATAAAATTACTTATTTCGTGACATGCGAAAACCGTATCATATGCATCTAATGCCGTTGTCACCGCAATAATAAGAGAATTTGTTCGACTGACTATCCATCTATCTAATACGTGTTTTGATTTAGGTTCAACAATAACTTTACCGGGAACATACAGTTTATAAAAGGTGCAAACATTCCATAAAATACTAATAATTTTCTGATACACTTCCTTGACACCGTCTTCTGAAAAATTAATATTTTCTGCTTTCATGACAACAGAATTCATAAGATAAAATCGCAAGGCATCCACGCCGTATTTTTCAAACACAAGCGATGGATCTGGAAAATTGCGTTTTGATTTACTCATTTTATCCCCGTTTTCAGCAAGTATTGTTCCTGACGTTACCGCATGTTCAAATGTATGGGTTCCAAATAAACCAACTGACATCACGTGAAGCGTATAAAACCATGCGCGGGTTTGCGCGATATATTCAGAAATAAATTGCGCCGGGTGCGTGGACTCAAATTTTTCCTTGTTTTCAAATGGATAGTGAATGGATGCATACGGCATACTGCCGGATTCCACCCAACAATCAAAAACTTCAGGAATTCTTCTCCCCTTGATTGTCTTTGCATCGTCAACCCATACTTCAATATCATCCAAATATTCCCTATGGATGTCTGTAAGCTTTGACACTTTATCAATATCTACTGCCCATTTCCTTAACTCTTCTATCGATTCAATCATACGTATCGATTCCTGATTTTTCCATACTGGCATCGGTGTTCCCCAATATCTGCTTCTTGAAATGTTCCAATCAGGCGCTTGTTCAAGCCCCTTTCCGAATCTTCCTTCTTTTAAATACTCCGGATACCAATGAATATGCTTGTTTTGTGCGATAAGATCTGATTTCATCTTTTGCACATCAATAAACCAAGCTGGAATTGGCGCATAATAAAGTCGTGTTTCACATCGGTAACACGTAGGAACACTGTGCGTTATGTGTTCCTCTTTATATAGAAGACCACGTTTTTTAAGATCTTCATCGATAAGAGGATTAGCTTTTACTATATACATTCCTTGCCATGGCGTAACCTCTTTTTTCAGTTTTCCTTCCATATCAACATGCTCAGCTAGTTGAATGTGATGTTTTTTCATAACCCGGTAATCTTCTTCTCCATACACAGCAAGAGTGACAATACCTGTTCCTTCTGTTGCCGTAACGTATTCATCAGCGACAACAATAAAGGCCTGCTCGTCCTTTGTTCGGTTTGGATAAAAATCATAGAGCGCTTCATACTTCATGCCGTGAAGTTCTGATCCCTGAACTTTTTTTACGATCTCGCATGGTGAATCAATAAGCATCGAAAGTCTTGTCTCAGCCAATACATATGTTTCATTTCCTTGTTTTACATAGACATACGTAAAATTCGGATTAACTGCAAGAGCTGTTGTGACCAGCTTATTCCATGGGGTCGTAGACCAGGCAAGAAAATAAGTGTCTTTTGCATCCGAAGCTTTAAATTTATACGTTGTTGATGGTTCGTCAATGTCTTTGTAACTGTTGTCCATCGCAATTTCAAAATTGGATAATGGTGTTGCGCATCTGGGACAATACAAAATAACTTTCCGCCCCTCATACACAAGTCCTTTTTCAAAAAGTGTTTTAAACGCCCACCAGACAGACTCCATATATTTCATATCCATGGTTTTGTAGGAATGAGTAAAGTCAACCCATCGGCCAATTCTCCGTATGACTTTTTCCCATTCGCGATCAAATCGTAGTATCGCAGCGCGACATGCCGCATTAAATATATCAATTCCCAACGCTTCAATCCCTTTTTTTCCGCCTTTCAAATTGAGTTCCTTTTCGATGATATTTTCAATAGGAAGCCCATGACAATCCCAACCCCATACCCGTTCAACTCGATACCCTTTCATGGTAAAGTACCGCGGAAATACGTCCTTAACCGTTGACGCAAGAATATGTCCGTAATGCGGAAGGCCTGTAGCAAATGGAGGTCCGTCATAAAATACATATCGTTTGTATTCGGGTCTACTGGATACTGACATCTCAAACGCTTTCGTTTCATCCCAAAACGTTAATACCTCATGCTCTTTTTTCGCTAGGTCTATTTTTTCCTGAAAATTAGTGATTTTAAGTGAGGTAGACATATCTAGAAGATATTATATCAATACACGTTACCTTTATCATAATTAATTTTAAATAATTTCATAAAACCAATTTGCCGAACAAGCACTATTCTACCCACTCGTTCCATATTAGTTATTGCTGCATTCCAATTTTCATTTGTTTCCAATATTTGCGTGAGCCACTGATTTGGTCTGGTATCAACTACTAAATATTCTGGTTTCCCACCGAAATCCAACCACCAACAAAGAGTTTGTCCGCAGGGAGATTCTGTAATATTATGCTCTCTGGGATAAATAAGATATATTTCATTTCTGTGCGTTAGATGCGGAACTAAATTTTGCTGAGTGGCAATGCTGAATTCTTTTGGAATCGATAAAACCATAGCACGAGTGTCATTCATCCACGCTTCTTCTTTCCAATAGTCAGCTTTTACGAGTTTATTTAGGGGGAAATGAAAATAATATTGCGTTCCAAGCGATATCATCAACAGTATAAGCGATATAATTGTTATATATTTTATTTTAGTTTTGAAATATGAAAGTACATCAATCGTTCCCAAAACAAGAAATGGTGCCAGGATAGCCCTGTGATGCATAAACGGGCTCCACATACGGCTAAATTCAGGACCTGTTACAAAATACTGGGATACATCCATGAAGACTGCTATCAGACTTCCCGGAGAAAGAAGCGGCACAAATGATAATTGCGAATAACTATACAGCCATACCAGTCTTTTTTCTTCACTATCAAACAATCGTAAAAACGCATCACGCACCGTTGTAGGCAATTGTGGTACATACTCATAACCAACTGGTGAAAATCGTGAAATAATTTTCATTGAAATAAAACTATAGAAAAGCCCAATAGTTCCGACGATAATTGCCTGTTTCCAATGTTTTTTTCGGAAAAAAAAGATAGCAGCAAGTCCAGTAACAGCTATTCCCATATTCTCTTGTGTTGCAAGAGCAATTACCAACGTGATCCAAAACAACGTCTTTTTCTCTGATTCCCAAAAGTATGCAAGATACGAAAGAATAGCTACACCAATAAGAATGGGGTGGAAATCAAAATACACGCCGTATTGGATTCCATAAAACAGACTATAGATAACTGCAATACAAAGCGCTGCAATTTTGGAATTTAATCTTCGTTTGGCAATAAGAAACATGGGAATTGCTGAAAACACAATTGCTCCTGCCTGCATAATAAGGAGTAGCCGTACATCATCCCAGATATAATAAAGAAGTCCAAATAAAGGAAGCGTCAAAACAAAATGGTCGCCAAAGATAATCCGTTGCTTCACAGTGTTATATGCACCTTGCAAATGTCCGAATTTCCATACAGCCTGATCATAGAGCCCGAGATCAAATCCTCCGGACTGAAAATGCATATGGCGAAGAATAGATAGTGTGCTGTAAAGGATAGTCAACACAAAACACCAGATAAGAAGCAAAACAAAACTATTTTTATTTATCCATGTTTGTTCTTTTTGCATATACCAATTATACAATAGAAAAAGTTAATAATTGCACATAATATTCCAATAATGGTTAGCACATGCCAACGTTGAATAGATTGCCGATACCCTATCATGAAGGCAAAATTCATAGAAGAATTAGCAACTGCCCAATAAATCACCAGAGACTGAAGAATAATTGTTTCTAATAACAGTTTATTTTTAAAGTAAAATAGTTTCATCGCTACGTTCCGAATTCCACGAACAATAATCCAAATAATGAGTATCTGAGCGGGAATACAAAAAAAATATAAAATCGGCCACTTCTCTACATATGGTGCAATAAGCAAGTTGGCCTCACGACCATGCAATTTAGTAACTGCGTAATACGAAAACACATTATCAAAAACAAAAAATATAGTAAGGATTAACCAAGAAATCTTCTTTTGAAGAAATACCATATATGAAATATCGTATCACAGTGTGCGTTTACATATCATGAATATCGGTTTACGTTCTAATTAATTTTTCTAGCCACGGTATTTGTTCATTCTTCCGCTTCCACCACAAGTCTTCCCAAATATAATGCACAGCCAATTGCTTATAATCGCCAAACTTCTCAAAATATTTTAGAAGTTTTTCAACGGGAACTGGTTTATCCGGATCTTTACCAAAAAATAATTTCGAATATATTTTTTGCTCCCACGGAGAAATATGGTTGAAAAAATCGAAATGATGAAATACATCAAACAATAGGTACCAAACTGTTGCTGGTCCAACACCGTAAAGTTTTAACAACTCTTTCATCTGAGTATCCTTATCTTTTTTCCGCAGGTCCATTTCATTGATAAGACCTTGTGAAAAGTAATCATCAACCTTTTTAATAGATTTTGCACGGTACCCTAGCTTTAATGCGCGTAGCTCATCCTCTGTAATATTTTTCAGATGTCCCGGCTCCCAAAAACACCACAGTTTTTTTCCAGCAAATTCCAATAATGTGCCGTATTTTTCGAAAAGAGACTGCATCATCTGTATTGACCTGCGAACAGTGCAATTTTGTAACAGAATACCAATCATTAAGTATTCATAAAGCGAATCCTGATGACCAGGCCGCATTCCACGAATTTTCTTGATTACTGGACCCAGTATCTTATCTTTAAAGAAACGCTTATAAAAATCATTAAGATCAAGGTCAAGATTATATCTATATCTAATCTCGTTGATAAATGTATCGACGAATTCTTTGGACAATGTTTTACTGCTATAGATCTCAACTTCTATAAAAGGCTTATCAACAGAACCAGTATTTCTAAACACCACGCCTAGATTTTTCTCCAAAAAACGAAATGTCTGCCATCGAGCACCGGATTCCCAATAATTATCTCCTGAAGCAAAATGAGCTGGCTTATGAAACGTTGCATCAAAATGAAACGGTGCAGTCGGCTTGAGTTTTACCTGGCATATTTTGTTAATTGTCATATTTTTACAATAAAAAACTGTATTTAGTTGTTCTTATGATATCATAAAAAAGAGAGACACTATGAAGAAAAATTTCGTTAACATTTTTCTTTTTCTGATATTTGTTACTGCCTTAGGTCAGCAACTTTATAAGCTATATTTTGTTTATCTTTCGGATAATTTTGTTGATTTGAGCGTTTATATCAATGCCGCCAAAACCGCTTTAGTTCATGGAAAGGTGTATGAACCACATATCTCTCAAATTCCATTTAATTATCCGCCAACAAGCTTGCCTTTCTTTCTCATGTTGACATTTTTTCCCAAAACAATCACTGCTTTTGTTTTCCTTTTGTCTTCTCTCGCCAGTCTGTTTATCGCTGTCTGGCTCCTAACCGGAATGCTTTTTACGAAAACAAAAAAGTTAACTACATTTTTACTTCTTTCAAGTTGTTTTATACAATATTTTCCGGTAAAATTTACGCTGACACTCGGGCAGATCAATCTTGTTATTCTTTTGCTGCTGACCGCGTCTTTTTACTTTTTCCGAAAAAACAGGGACGTGTTGCCAGGGATTCTTCTTGGAATAGCAACGCTTATCAAAATTTTTCCGTGTTTCCTCATTCTCTTTTTTATAAAGGAAAAGAAATGGAAAACGATTCTGAGTTTTGTCATCACTATTCTTGTTGGTCTGGGATTGACACTATTGATTTTTACGCCTGCCATCGTAACTTCGTATTTCGGCGTAATCGGCGGAAATCTTTTTCTTCAAGGAGGAGAGAGAGCCTACTTTGATCAATCGCTCAATAGTTTTTTATTGCGTTTACACTTTTCCTCAGACATCCGTTTATTGTTGAGACTTATTTTTACAACTACTTCGCTATTTTTATTTCTTAAATCAAAAAATAAATCCTTATCGTATTTCGGATTAATATTCTCAGTTCTCCTGTTTCTTTCCAGTTTTTCATGGTTTCACCATTACGTTATTCTTATTCCGCTTTTGATTGTCTTATGGGCCACAACAACAAGTACGATAGAAAAATTATTGCTTGTTCTTGTATACGCATTAACGTCATTTCACATTCGTACTCCCGAAGCATTCACAAATTCCCATATGCTGATGTTCTCCCATCCCTTTATCGGAGCATTCATTTTATGGCTGCTTGCCATAAAAAGGAATCTGAGAAGAAGCGGAATTTTTTTGTAAATGTTAATTTCTTTGTCGTAAGAATGCGGGAATTTATAAGACAGGGTTATCACTTAGCTTCAATCTTCTCCAAGGCAATCAATGAGAATCAATACATTTTTAAGCCTTCACCTAAAAGATAACAGAGAATTACGTCTGAAGCAAATTGATTGAAGTAATTGGCAATAAATCCAATTCACTTTCTTTAAAGTAATTTATAGCAATTAATACCATCCAGCTGAAAAATATGATACTCTAAGCACATTAACATGGAAAAAAATCAGATATTCAGACGGATATTCATTAATACATCTAGCCAAATATTCGCAAAAGCTACAACTGTCGTCCTTGGTTTGCTGATGGTAGGTCTTTTAACTAGATATTTAGGTGTTGCCCAATATGGTGTATATAATCTTGTTTTCGCATATCTGGCTTTTTTTGGTATATTTGCTGATTTTGGACTTCAACTTACTCTCGTTCGAGATTTATCTGGTAATTCTGTAACGTCAGATAAACTTAAATCCACCTATTTTTCCCTGAAAGTAATCTTTACGATTATTTCAGTCTTGTTATCACTTATAGTATTAATCTTTTTTCCATACTCACAAACAATTAAAATGACAATTCTTATTGGTTCTATTGCTGTAGGAGTTGGGCAGATAAATGGTTATGGAGCCTCTGTACTTCAGGCGCAAGTTAAGCTTGATCTGGTAGCATTGTTAGACGTAATTAATCGAATTGTAACTATACTTGCAATTATTATAGTAATTTTGTTGCATTTGGGGTTAAACGCAATTATTTTATCTGTTTTAATTGGAAATATAGTTAACACATTATTGAACATATATTTAACGCCAACATATTTTCACTTATCCACTGTTCCATCGTTGGATTTAATTAAGAAGATAATTAAAGTATCCTTCCCTATTGGTGTGGCATCGTTATTGGCAACTTTAAGCTTTAAGGTTGATACCCTTATGCTGTCGGTAATGAAGTCAGCCTCAGATGTGGGAATATATAGCTTCTCATATAAACTATTTGAAAATATCATTATACTTTGGGCATTCTATATGGCAAGTGTGTATCCACTATTAGCTAGCTCAAAGAATAATAAAACACAATTTAATTATCTATTACGGAGCTCGCTTTGGATTTCAATTATATTTTCACTTATAGTGGTGATTATGGGCTATATCTTCGCTCCAATTGTTGTAAATATTTTTGCTGGAAAAGAATTTGTAAACAGTGCTAGCAGCCTTAGAATTCTTATCTTTACTGTTCCACTCCTTTGTATCGATAATATTATATATTACTATTTCTTAATAAATAAGAAAATTTCCATAATTATCATTGGTCTTAGCGTTTCCTTAATATTGAATTTTATTTTAAATCTATTATTTATACCAAAATATGGATATATAGCTTCAAGTTATATAACGGTAGTTAGTGAATTTCTATTATTTACTATACTGGGAATTGCATATTTCTTAGAAAATAGACGTACGATATTATCGTAATCGATTCCTAACATCATTTATGCAGAAAAAAATTGCGTTTTATCATAATCTGCCACCTGGAGGTGGACTAAAAACGATAGAGGAATTTTCAAAGAGATTAACTTTAAAATATAACTTAGATCTCTACACATTAAGTGATGCAACAATTCAAAATAGTTACTTCAAAAAAAAATACGTTTATAACGTCAATAAATTATCTGTTATAAAAGGTGGACCACTGTTACGCTTAGAGGAGGATTATAACTTATTTATAAAACTTCAAAGTATCCATAGAAAAATAGCTGACGATATAAACAAACGAAAGTATGATTTAGTGTTTGTATCTCACGATACATATATTCAAACTCCATTTCTAAGTCATTATTTGAAATGTAAGTCTATATATTATTGCCAAGAACCGTGGAGAATTTATTATGAATACAACCTTAACCCATTAAAAGAAAAAGGATGTAGCATTCAAACAATATTGCTTAGGCTGTCGGACAATTGGAGAAAACAAAATGATCTTAAGAACGCAAGAAAGATGGATAAAATCTTGGTTAACTCGTACTCATCTAAGGAATCCGTTTATCGTGCTTACGGTGTATATGCGTCCATTTGTCATCTTGGTGTTGATATGAAGCTATTTAGACATCTTGGAGTAAGTAAAGAGGATTATGTCTTTAGCGTCGGAAATTTATCTATTCACAAAGGGCACGAATTCATTATAGACTCCCTTGCGTTATTAAAAACAAAGGGAAGACCAAAATTAATCATATCGAGTGGTGGTATCAATTTAGATCGAAAAGTCTATTTAGAACAGTATGCTTTAAGTAAGAAGGTTACATTAAAGATTGTATCTAGAGTACCTGATGAAGATATGGTCAGTTTATATAATAAAGCAAAAATTGTTATTTGCGGCGCTCATCTAGAAACTCTTGGGTTATCTGCACTCGAAGCTATGGCATGCGGAACACCTGTTATTGCTGTTAAAGAAGGTGGATACAGAGATATTGTGACAGATGGAATAAATGGCTTATTGGTTGAAAGAGACGAACGAAGTCTTGCAAAAGCCGTAAATATATTACTAACTGATCATTCTTTATACGGTAAAATCGCGAAACAATCAAGAAATTCCATTTTACCTTATTGGACATGGGATAGTGCAACTATAAGATTAGAAAAATATATAGAAGACATGATGAAATAGAAATCAGGTCTTGATAAAAATAGAAACGTTACTATCAAATAATAAATATATGATTCATTATTTTATTATTCCAATATTTAAACCAAATATAATTGTATTATCAAAGCTTCTTAAAAGTCTTAAGAGACAAAAGTTTTTACTTATTAATAATGATATAAAAACCCCATTAAAAATAAAAAAGGAAAACATTACTACCATCAATAACGAGAAAAATTGTGGCTTTGGTGGAGGAGTGAATGTTGGAATGAGAATAGCTTTTGAAAATGGAGCTTTATGGATAACTATTCTTAATCAAGATTTGTCTTTATCAAAGCAAGCATTAACTGACTTAAATAAAACACTTAAGCATATGCGTCCATCAATCATAGGACCTTTTGGTGGTATTTTTGATAAAAAACGATGGACAACAATAGTTAATGAAAAAAATAGCTCAATTCAAAATAATCCAGAGTATATATCTGGTTCATGTTTATCAATTCACAAAGATGTTGTAGCTAAAATTGGTTATTTTTATGAACCTTATTTTATGTACTACGAAGATGCCGATTATTCAGTTCGAGCTCATCATGCTGGATTCCCTATAATAGCCACTCCACGTAAAGGGATAACGCATTATCATACGGCGATTGTTGGAGTTGGTTCTGCTGCACATCAATACTATCTCGCACGTAACCATATGTTATTTGTTGAACGGATGGCTCCAATTAAGGTTAAAATTTATGAATTAGTAAGGCTGCCTAAGACATTATATGAACATTATAGGAGAAAAGAACATGGAGCACTTTCTGCCTTATGGGATTACGTAATTCGTTCATTTGGACCGTATTCAAGAAGTATTTAAGCGGGGATTTATAGGACAGGGCTATCGTTTAGCTTCAATCTTCCCCAAGGAAACCAATTGAAATGCTAGAAGAAATCCTAGGCTTTTTTTGCAATTATTTTCAAATACTCTTTATCTGTAATAATATCTTTTGTACTTTCGATTCTGTCTAAAAATACTTTCCCTTCTAAATGATCATATTCATGTTGGAATATCCGAGCGATAAAATCCTTATATCTTTTTTTCACAATTTTCCCTGATATTGTCGTATATTCAGTTGTAATTATTGTTGATCTTGGAACAAGAGCACGTATACCAGGTACGCTCAAGCAACCTTCCCAGTCTTTTGCTGTTTCTTTTGAAAAAGAAAGGATTTTTGGATTAATTACTGCAGTTGGTTTCATATTCGGTGCATTCGGATACCGAGGATTTGGGTGGGAAGCTAGTATGAAAAGTCTTACTGATTCATACACTTGTGGCGCTGCAATACCAACACCATTCACATCCATAAGTGTTGCTATTAAATCTCCAGCTAATTGCTGAATATCTGGAGTAATTTTTTGAATTTCTTTCGCCTGTTTGCGTAACAGTGGTTGTCCCAATTGTGCAACCTGTAAAAAATTGTCTTTTTTTTTATTTTTCATACATTAATTCCTTTGACGAAGAAATGCGGGAATGTCGAATTCGTCTTCTTCTGGTGGGATATCCTCAGCAACAGGAAGCACTGTTTTATCACCATTTGCTTGCGTTTGAACCGGTTGACGGATAAATGGTTGCGCAAATGTTGTCTGTGTTTGTTGTCGATTGGCTGTCATCTCCCGAAGTTTTCTTTTTGTTTCATCAAATCCTGTTGCGATAATCGTTATTTTCACTTGATCAACCATTGATTCATCTATGGTTGCTCCGAAAATAATATTTGCATCAGGATCAACTTGTGCAGCTATTTGCTTTGCTGCTTCATCTACTTCCGCCATGGTCAAATCATTTCCACCGATAATGTTAAAGAGTACTCCTTTTGCTCCTTCAATAGATAATTCAAGTAGTGGTGATGTAAACGCAGTACGGGCAGCCGTTGCGGCTCTATTTTCCCCTACTCCTGTTCCCATTCCCATGAGGGCTGATCCGGCATTTGTCATCACCGTTCGAACGTCTGCAAAGTCAACGTTGATAAGCCCTGGCATGGTAATAAGATCCGAAATTCCCTGAACCCCCTGTGTAAGCACTGAGTCTGCTACACGGAACGCCTCAATCAGCGTCATTTTTTTATCGATAACTTCCAAAAGCCGTTGATTGGGAATAATAATAAGCGTATCGACTTTATTTTTTAAATTCATGATCCCTTCTTCAGCTGTCATCATTCGTCTCGTTCCTTCAAATCGAAACGGTTTTGTCACCACAGCAATAGTGAGTGCTCCCTGTTCTTTGGCAATCTCAGCAATAATCGGTGCTGCTCCGGTGCCGGTACCACCCCCTTCTCCGCACGTTATAAAAACCATATCGCAATCCCGTAAATATTCTTTTAATTTTTCTCTTGATTCTTCAGCTGCTTGTCGACCTATTTCAGGATCACCTCCGGCTCCAAGACCGCGCGTTAAATTTTCTCCGATTTGTACTTTTGTTTGTGCTTGATTTGTGAGAAGCGCCTGTGCGTCAGTGTTCACTGCAATAAAATCAACACCCTTAATGGTGTTTGTGAGCATCATGGAGTTTACTGCATTGCTTCCGCCGCCTCCGAGGCCAACGACTTTTATTTTTGCGAACCGTGCAATATCAGGCTTAATTAACATATATGTATTCCTTCAGGGACAGGAACCTGCCTGCCGGCAGGTAGGCAGAAGTAATTATTTCTAGGGTAAGAATGACTTTATCAGATTTATCACCTTCCCTGCAATACCCTTCACAGCAAATCTATCTCCAATCTTACCAATATTACCAAACAGGGGAGTGCTGATATGTCTATCCGCTTTTATTCCATAAAGGAGCAGTCCTACACTTGCTGCGTATGCTGGTGTTGTTATTTCATCAATAAGCCCTGAAATATTTTTTGGAATTCCAACATGAACTGACATAGCCAGGTTTCTTCGCGCTGATTCTACTGCTCCAACTGATAAAGCTCCACCGCCAGTGAGAACAATTCCTGATGGCGTCATGCCGCCAAATCCGCTTTTTTTGATTTCAAGTCCAACAAGTGAAAAAATTTCATTTAACCGTGGTTTTACGATTCCTTCAACAAGTGTTTTTCTAGAAATGGTTTTCATTTCTTCAGGAAGCATTAAATCTGATACGTCTATTTCATCACCCTGCCTGCCGGCAGGCAGGTTTTTTCCATTTTTGTCTAATATTTCGTCTTCCGATAGCACTGGATTTTTGGGTACTTGTCCTAAGGCTAGCTTAATTTTTTCAGCGCTTTCGAGTGAAATTCTCAAGCCCGCTGCGAGATCTTTCGTAATATTAATTGCACCAACTGGAATAACAGAGGAGTAGGACACTGCCCCATCTACATAGATGGCTACATCTGTTGTCCCTCCACCAATATCAACAAGTACTACTCCTAATTCTTTCTCTGTGTCTGATAAAGTTGCATAGGAAGACGCAAGACCGCCAAAAATAACAGACTCTACTTCTACACCCAATTCTTCAACACATTTATAGAGATTTCTAATCGCAATTGATCCTCCGGTAATGAGATGTGTATCAACTTCCAATCGAACACCGGTCATATTTACAGGGTCTACAATTCCTTCTTGTCCATCAACAAGATATCCTCTTGGAATAATATGGAGAATCTCGCGAGAAGAAGGAAGTGAGATTGCTTTTGCTGCATCAATGACTCGTTTTACATCATTATCCGTAATTTCTTTATCCGGTTCAGCAACAGCGACCACCCCATGAGAGTTAAGCGATGCAATGTGATTGCCTCCTGTTAATAGATAGGCACTTGCTACTGATGTGCCCGCCATTCGCTCAGCCGCTTCCAATGATTGTGAAATAACTGATGTGGCTTCTTCTATATTTACTATCTGCCCTTTGCGAAGCCCGCGGCTGGCAACAGTGCTCACACCTATTACTCGAATTGAACTATCATCATTAACGCTGGCAATGAGGGTAGTTATTTTTGAAGTTCCAATATCTATTCCTGTTACAATTCGATCTCGTGCCATAGTTAAAATTGAACTACTGGTTTACCAAATCGAAGATCTATCGATTTTGGCATAGTTCCTTTTATTCTAAACCCATCAAGTAACGTTTGTAAAGTATCGCGTATCTGATTCAAATCACTTGATTGAGTAATTAATATATCTGTTTGTCCGGATCTTGCCCGTATTGACTGTGTTTCAAAGGTTTCGATTGATGACCATTGGATAAATCCCTTAGTCTTATTAATAAGAGCTATCGCTTGAACAATCATTGGATGTTTCACTGTTGCTCCAATTCGGGCAAGCGGAATAGTAATCGTAATGACTGGCAAAAAGTTATTTAAAGCAGCCTCCGTAATAACACATTCCTCATCAATTCCTAAATGTATACCATCGGTTACTATTTCAGCGATTGGTGTTCTTTTATAAATAACAAATTCTAACGTTGAAGGAAATTTCTTTTTAATTTCGATCGTCTTAACCAAAGGATTATCGAGTTTCAATTTTTGAACAACTGACTCAGATGGGAAAAATAATAAGTTATTTACGAATAGCGACTCCTTAATTTCAAGCTGTGCCGAATCCCCTGTCACTAAAATATTTTTTACTTGAAATAAGTTGATTCCAATTTTAAAAAAAATTATGACACCAATTAATACACTGATACTTACCAAAAGGAGAAGTATTCTAATTACGACAAAACGACGGTTACTTTTCATTATGTGCTACAAGAAGTTCAATATGCTTTATGATAGTTGCAGTTCCGTCATGTATAAATTCCGTCATAGGTATATTTTTTCGTTTTTTTTGAAGAAATAATTTGATATTCTTTAGTATATCCTCTCTTGTATCTTTGTCTTGATTTACTACAAAGGCTTTGCCAATTTTTTCATACCAACGCGCGTTTTGCTCTTGTTCCTGTTGAGCAGACCAAGGGAGAGGAATAAATACTGCCGGTTTATTCACCATTGCTGTTTCAGCAACAGTGTTGCCTCCGGATCTTCCAACAATCAAAGACATGTGATGCATGATCCAACCGATATCAATACCACTAATATATGAAAGAGGAATATATCGCGAACGGAATTTTTTGGGCAACGCAAATTTAACTATTTTTGCCTTCTCGAAAGAATGTATTCCTGTCTGATGAATGACAACAGCACCTTCGGCAAGCGATTGAATAATTGGGAACAATATCTCATTCATTGACACTGCTCCTGTTGATCCTCCGGTAATATATATAATTGGAAGGTGTGATGGAATTGAAAAGGAAAACGTTTTTGACGGATGCGTAATTTCATGTCGCATCGGTAAACCGGTATATTTAGATTTTTCTTTTGAAACGAATTTCGTATCTTCGTACGATAAAAAACATACGTCCACAAACGGAAGCATAAGGCGATTTGCCAGTCCAAGAACATGGGTTTGTTCATGCGTCATAACCGGAATTCCAAATAACCATCCGCAAAAAGCAACCGGTAGACTGATATAGCCACCAAATGAAAGAATGCAGGTGGGACGTTCTTTCAAAACACAGAAGAACGATTGCATAAATCCAAAAGGTATCTTTACAAAGGAAATAATTGTTTGAACCGAAATATCTCTTTGTAATTTTCCGGCTTCTATCGGAAAAAATTTGATTCGCCGTTTAGTTATTTCGTTATATTCCTGTATTCTCCCAATAAACATGATCTCCCAATCAAGATGAACTTTTTGTATTTCATCAATAACAGCAAGAGCCGGTGTGAGATGTCCCCCGGTAATACAAATTTTTATTTTTCTCTCCATATGTCTATTTTCGTACGAAACGACTAATATTGGCAAGTATGCCACAGGCTGCAAGTATAATAATAAGACTTGACCCTCCATACGATATAAACGGAAGAGGGACACCTGTTAAAGGAATTAAGGCCACCATAGCAGAAACATTAATAAGCATTTGAATTCCAATCCAAGTTGTGATTCCGAGAGCAAGATTTCTCCCAAACGGATCTTCAATACGCCGTGCTATTCGAAATCCTCTCCATAAAATAAAAAGATATATTGAAATAAGGGCTACAGAACCGATAAATCCAAGTTCCTCTGCAATGATCGCGAATATTGAATCCGTATTTGCCTCCGGCAGATATTCGTATTTTTGACGGGATTGTCCAAGCCCTAATCCAAATAGTCCTCCTGAGCCAATAGCAATAATTGCTTGTCTGATGTGATAGGATGCACCTAACGGATCGCTCTCGGGATTAAAAAATGTCAACAACCTTCTAAATCGATAGGGAGAAAATACTGCTAAAGCTGTTGCTACAACACCGACAATGGGGAAAATGAGAAGAAACAGTTGAAGCGGCGCTCCGCTATAAAAGAACATTGCCAGGGAAGTCAAGGTAATAATCATGGCTGTCCCTAAATCGGGTTCCAACATGATAAGACCAACAAATACACCGAGAAGCAGAAGGAATGAAAAAAGCTTTTGTTTTTTTGCTCCTGTTAACCACGCCGATAAATACATAATAAGAGCAAGTTTGGTAAATTCCGCCGGTTGAAGAACAAAAAAGCCCAAATTGATCCAGCGTTTTGCTCCAAGCGCTTTAATGCCGACTCCCGGAATAAGTACTATACATAAAAGAACAATGGTTCCTATCATGACCGGAAATGCGATTTTTTTCCAAACCCTGTAATCAATAAAAGAAAAGATAACAAAAATAATAAGTCCCAAAACTAACCATTTCGTTTGCTCCTGCAGATAATAATATTGATTCCCAAAATCCCGTATTGCCATTGCAACAGAGGAGTTATATACCATAAGAAGTCCAAAAAAACTCAGGGGCACGATCGTACCGATAAGCCAATAATCAGGCTTGTTTAATTTATGAAAGAGAGTGAACTTCATGTTTAAATAATGTTCCTCGTTCTTTATAGTTATGAAACATATCAAATGAAGCACACGCAGGACTAAGGAGTACTACCGATCCAGGAGAAGCGATTGATGATGCTTTTTCAACAATCTCATGCATATTCGTACACCCTGTAATCATTTGTCCTTTATACGATGCTTCGTGAAGAGCTGTTGTTATGCGCTCGGTCATTAGACCAATAACAACTACTCCAATCACATTTGATGATGCAATTTTCTTTCCCATATCAGTAAAATCAGACATTTTTTCCGAACCTCCGAGAATAAAAATCTTCGGTTCATCAAATGATTCAATAGCGGCAATGGTGGTTTCCGGCACGGTTGAGAAAGTATCGTTGTAGTAGGAAACCCCGTGAACAGTCCGCACAAATTCTAACCGGTGTTCAAGTCCCTGAAAATCCTTGGCCGTAACAACAATATCTTCGTAAGGCACTCCGGCTGAGAGTGCAGCTAAGGTTGCTGCAGCAATATTTTCGAGGTTATGGTCTCCCTTTAAATGAATTTGCTCTTTTGTACAAATTTGTTTTACTTCATTTCCAATATGAGTAAACACTGTGTGGTTATCTACATAACTATCTGCATCTGATTGGTAACGGTTAAATCTAAAAATTCTCGCAGGAGTTAAAGAAACAAAACTTTTTGCGGTTTCATCATTTCCGTTCACAATTACGATATCGTTTGATTTTTGGTATCGAACGATATGAGATTTGGCTTCTACATACGCTTCCCTCGTAGGATGAAAATTTGTTGCGTTTTTGTCAAAATTAGCTAAATGATCTTGGGTAATCCGAAGAACAACAGCAATGTGTGGACTTATACTTAGATGTTCAAGTTGAAAAGAAGATAACTCAAGCACAACCCAATCAGAAGCTGTCATCGTATCAATCTGTGAAAGCAGCGGTTTCCCCACATTGCCACCAAGATAGACACGCGTAAATTTCTTTTTAAGCATTTCATAAATAAGCGTACTTGTTGTTCCCTTTCCTTTTGTTCCGGTAACGCCAATAATAGGAGCTTTGCATAACTCAAAAAATAATTGCGTCGCGCTGGTAACTTCAACTCCTTGTTGTTTGGCTGTAACGAGCGCTTTTGTTCTCGGGGACATTCCTGGGGTACAAACAATAATATCTGCGTTCGTAAGATGCCGAAGGTAGTCATCTCCGAAGTAAAATGATATTGAACCCTTGGCATAGGTATCAGACAGTTCCTGAAGCTGTTTTGTTTCATGTTGATCAACACAGACAAGCGTACAATCCTTCTGACGGAAATATTCTAATGTATCCCGCCCCTCAATGGACAGTCCGACAATAGCAATTGTTTTCCCTGAAAATCTCGACATAGTCTTATTTTATGCAATTGGTGCCGTGAGAACAACTACGGCACTGTTGAGAAGTTTCTTATAAATAGCAGATACGTCTTTCGTATCACCAGTTGTATACAATACATGAGGGGCATTCAGACTATGTGTGATATCATCATCATTCGCTACTATTCGTTTTACCTGTCTGGCTACTGCCGGTCCTGAATCAAGGAGGGCAATACGAGTACCAATAACTTGTCGGATTTCTTCTTGAATAAATGGAAAGTGAGTGCACCCCAACACCAATACATCAATGTTACTATGTAGTATTGGCTTAAGAATTACTTGAAGTTCTTTGATTATTTCCATTTTCGTATCTTCTGTTGATTCAATATATTTAACTAAACGTGAGCTGCCTATCTCAATAACAGTGGCATGTGAAGCAAATTGTTTGATAAGTTTTTTTTGATACCTGCTACCTGCTGTGTATTTTGTAGAAAGTATGCACATTGTATTTGTTTTTGTCATCGCTGCTGCAGTTTTAACCACTGGGACAACACCAATGATTGGAACCGTCGGGAATTGCAATCTATACCAGTCAATTCCGGCAACTGTTGCCGTATTACACGCAATGACAATAAGCTTAACCTGTTTTTTTATAAGAAATTGAATTAATTTTGCTACACGATGCCGTATAAATACCGTTGACTTTTCACTGTATGGCAGATACGCATGATCTCCAATATATATTGTGGATTCATTGGGTAGTAACGCTGTAATTTCTTTCCAGACAGAGAGCCCACCAGATCCAGAATCAATAATCCCTATGGGAAAATTATTCATAGTGTCAATTACTTGAGAGGGTATTTGGTTATGAGCGCTATAAACAGACCGATGATGGCAAAAACGATTGAAAGTATCCATGCGCGCATAACTATTTTTGGTTCTTCCCATCCGATTTGCTGTAAATATAAATGAAATGGAGCGGCGGTAAATAGCTTTTTATGAAATAGCTTTTTCCATAATAATTGAATTCCTGAAGATGCAACTTCAATAATAAATACAAAACCGATGATAACGAGTGCCGGAGCTTTCCCTAAAATAAGTCCTACTACTGCAAGTGTCGCGCCGAAAGATAATGCGCCGACGTCTCCTAAAAAGATACGTGCTGGGTACACATTAAAGTATAAAAACGACAAAATTCCTCCAAGCCATAATGCGATAAATATTGACATTGGCGTATCAAGAATCGATGCCGAAACGATCCAAAATGCCGCAAGAGCAATCATGAGTACTCCTGCTGAAAGACCATCGAGTCCATCGGTAATGTTAAATGCGTTTGAAAACGCGATGATGACAAATGTCGCAAATGGGATAAACCACCATCCCATTTCGATAACCCCAATAAGGGGAAGGTAAAAAATACCGATTTTTAAGTCGCTCGCCAGCCAATAACTGATGATCACTGCAAGAATAACTTCAAGAATAAGCTTATGTCGCACCCGTAAGCCAAAAACATCTGATTTCCATGCAAATGTTTTTTTCGCATCATCAAGAAGACCTAGTAAGCCAAATGAAATGAATGTAAAAAGAAGTATTTTTATTTCATGAAACATCGGATACACAGAGGTAATCGGAATCCAAAAGTATTTCATTGTTAAAATGGTGAGAGGAAAGAAAAGAGTCGTTAAAACAATAATAAGCAGTCCACCGCCTACGGGCGTACCTGCTTTCATTTGATGAAATTTATCGAATATTGGAGTTCTTTTATTAAACGCATCACGAGTAATTTGCTTCAATCGTTGAAATTTCCATGTATAGAGAAGTTTAATAAACGGAATATATAATATGCTGTGCACAAAATATGAAAATAGTAATATTCCAAGTAAAAAAACCATAGGTTATGGAATGAAAATATGCGGAATGAATATAACGAGTGCAACCAGTACGGCGCCCATTGCAACGGTCAGCATCATTCCCGCTGCTACATCTTTCGCAATCTTTGCGCTTTCCCTGTATTCAGTTGTAATAAGATCAGTCATGGATTCAATAGACGTATTGATCATTTCAGCTGTTAACCCTAGGATAATGGTGAATATGATGATTGCAAATTCAACGAGAGTTATTTGAAACAACCAGGAAAGAAATATTGCAACAGCCGCAAGAAGAAGATGAACTCGAAAATTCGGTTGGGTCTTAAAAGACCACAGGAGACCTGCAAACGCATCTTTAAATGAGTCTTTATGAGTTCTTTGTTCTGTCTTCATAGATATACCTTTTAAGTATACCCTTCCAAATAGGGTTGACACAAGTATTATCTCTATAGAAAGCCTTTTTCCGAAAGCTGACTTTTTACTTCCTTGATATTCGTTTCCTCACCATGCCCCGGAAACACGATCATTTTATCAGGAAGCAAAGAAAGTGTTCGGAGAGACATTTGAAGCTGTTTCGCATCACTATAGGCATGACTTGTATCGCCAACCAACCCGTCTGCAAACAACGTGTCCCCGGTAAAAACCATTGGATACCCATCAAAGACAAAAGATACGCTCCCAGGCGTATGACCAGGGGTACTTATAACCTGAAGATGCCATTGAGTTTCAAGATTTTTTGATTCTTCAAAATAACGAATAGATTGCGGTATCGGATCTGTGACTGGATACCCTAAAAAATACTGTGCGGTTTCCTGCATTCGATGTAAGATAGGCATATCAAATTTACTCACGAGGGTCGGAATATCAAATGCCACACTAACTTCAAAAGCAGCAAGTGCGTGATCAAAATGCCCGTGTGTTAACAGTATAGCGCGGGGAGTAACGTTCATCTTTTGAAGCACCTCAGCAATATATGTGCCATCATCTCCCGAATCGATGACGTATCCAATTCCATCAAACGCAACAACATAACAATTTGTTTCTAGTTGTCCGACAGGGAGTGTGGATACCGTACAAAACTGTCCAGTAAAATTAGCTATACGTTTTTGCTTCATAAAGTTTGTTTGGATGTGTCGAAAAAAAATTTTTTCTCACTGTGTCCCAATACGATGATTGTCTACAAAGAAAATGATCATCTGTTTTCTTTCGCAACAACTCTTTCACAACGGTTTCCAAAAAAATGGTGTTTTGTGATCCCTTCACCAAAATCACATCATCAGGCCGTACGTATGAAGCAATGGATGCACCAACCCCTTCTGCAGTTTCAAACACATCAATGTGTTTTTCATCAAAACCGAGACGAAGAAGTTCCGGTACAACAAACGCCCGCATCATTGGTCCAACACAAACAATATGATCAACAGCATCTGCTGCAATCCGTGCAATTTCTTGATGTTTCTTTTTGGCAATTGGACCAAGCTCCCGCATATCTCCGAGTACCGCAATCCGTCTTCCTTTTTTCTGAATTGCGGTTTTTAAAAAGAGCAGTGCTGCTTTTACCGATTCTGGGGATGCGTTGTAGCTACTGTCAATAATCGTTGTATCTTTTATTCCCTCAAGAATAGAAAACCGTCCCGATGGAAGACGGGAAATCGTTTGTATACTATCAATGATTTCTTTTATTGAGAAGTTCAAAACTGATGCTGCCGCGACAACAGACACAATTGTTGACGCACTTTCTGGAAACAACACGATATAAGGAAATATCATATGGTATTCGTTCTTGTCATACAAAAATACTATGGAAGAACCGTTTTGGATAGTCGCAGTCATTTTTTTGATATGAAATGTTGCATCTGTTTTACTTCCAACCGTGACCACAGACCCATTTATGTGTGACGCTTCCTTCATGAGTAGTGGATTATCGCTTTGAATGATAGCTGTTCCGTTTTTTGTAATTGCTTGAGCAAGTAACATTTTTTCTTTTGCGATACGTTCAAGAAGGACTGACTCATCAAGCTGATCACTTGGTGATAGTCCTTCAGCAAATTGTTCTGTATGAACAGAACTAACAGACAACACAACTGCGACATCCGGATGCGGAATAAGGGTTAAGAGATACGACATGTTTTTTGGAGGGTATGGACTATCAATACCAAATTCTGCAATTAATACTTCATACGAATCATCATCTCCAAATAGTCCGATAGTTATCGCATGGACAAGTACCCGTATCCACGTCAAAGCTCGATAATCAGTCAGTTCATCACGAATACCTAATATTTCAAGCGGTAGACCTGTTTCACTGTTCCCCTTCTTTGTTGTTCTCGTCTTAAATTTATCATGCACAATACCATCAAGAAGTGTCAAAAATGTTGATTTACCGATACTTCCTGTCACTGCAATAATTTTTGGTCGAAGTCGAAAAAGTTTTCTTTTTGCTGCCCAACGAAGAATAAGCAGAAAAATATTATTTTTCATAAGGTTGTTTTGATCTGCTGCTTTGATTCCCATACTTCTTTTCCCACTGTTATAAGGCGTGTACAAAGATCTGCAAATGGAATTCCACTCGCTTCCCATAATTTTGGATACATACTAATAGACGTAAACCCGGGCATTGTATTTATCTCGTTAATAATAATTCTGTTTCCTGATAAGAAAAAATCGACACGAGAAAGTCCGGATCCACCAAGAATCGCAAACGCCTGAATCGCCTGAGACCGTATTTCATCTTTTATCACTTTAGAAATATCATCAGGATCGATATGCAACATTGTTTTGCTATCAGGACTATATTTTGCTGCATAATCATAAAATTCACGGTCAGGAATTATTTCTCCGATAACTGATGCTTCTGGCTTCGTCGTTCCAAGGACAGCAACCTCAATTTCCCGAAGCGGGCTCATACTTTGCTCAACAATAATTTCATCATCATATTGAAACGCATTATCTATCGCGTAATGTAATGTTTTTTTATCAGACACACTTGAAATACCGACACTTGAACCAGTACGAATAGGTTTAACAAACAATGGAAATCGTTGTTTTACAAACAACGTTATATGATCGGTCATTTCTTTTTGGTCTTTATTCCACTCATGTCTTTTTATCGAAATCCACGGAGCTACCTGAAGCCCGTGATGAGTAAATAATTCTTTTTGGCATCCTTTATGCATGCCAATTGCTGATGCCAGAACACCGCACCCAACATACGGAATATCAGCAAGCTCGAATAATCCCTGTATAGTTCCATCTTCTCCATACGGACCATGCAGCACTGGGAAAACAACGAGATCTTTTCCAAAAGAATCATATGCATGCGGATCTCCAGATAAAACAAACTTCCGATTGGTCACCGGCCAATCACCGGTTACATCACCCCACGAACCGTTCCGCTCAATCCGTATAACCCCAACAGAAAATCCGGAAATCCGTAATGCGTGTTGAATACCCAATGAGGAACGAAGAGAAACTTCATATTCAACTGATCTTCCACCCTCTAAAATGAGAACGTGTGGTCGTTTCATAGTGCTTTTCGAAACTCCTCACGAGAAGCAGTTGCTTTTTTCGTGTTATCAACCGTTGTAGGAACTCCGTTTTTCAAAAATATAAATTTATCTTCCTCAAGATCTGAATCGACAACAATACCAGCACCGATAAAGGAATTTTGACCGATTTTTACTCCTGGCATAATACTGGAATTAACTCCAATGCGAACGTTGTTTCCAATAATCGCTCCTAATTTATTTTTTCCTGTCCCGATTTTCTCCTCCTTAACGACACTTGATATTTCCCCGTCATCAAGACGTAAATTTGCACATACAGATCCGGAACCCATACTGACATTATTTCCGATGACGCTATCTCCGATATAATTGGTATGAAACCAACAATCATCACCAATATAACTTCTCGTAATATCAGAACTAAATCCGGTAACGACATATGCACCAATATAGCTGTGCCTTATAATATTATTATTTCCAATAATGGTGTTTTTACCGATATATACAGGACCGACTATTTTTGTTCCTTCAAAAATTTTCACACCTTCTTCAATAATAACTGCTCCCTCGATTACAACATTAGATTTAATCGTCACGCTTTTATGAATCTGTTGTCCAGTCATATGAGAAAAAAATTCGTCTTTCATGGCTAACACATCCCATGGATATTTAAGATATTTCCATGATGACAATTCTGTAATTTTTGCTTTGCAAACAACATCGTCCCGAATTACATTATTGATTGCATTCTCATATCCTGATACGGGATCTAAACCGGATTGCCTCACCGCATCAATAATCTTCCTGCAATTTGGGAAATAATCTGCTACAATACGCACGATATCGCTTGGTTCCTTTCCAATTTCAGGTTTTTCTATTATCTCCTCAACACTATTCTCTGAATTTATTTTTAAATATCCGCCTGGAAAATACTTGTTTACCCGAACCGCACCAAGAATCATATCGTTTTTTATATATGCGATAAATGAAGTAATAAATTCATCTTTATAATAATCTGAAGCATTAAGTACCAGAATGGACTCATCGTGTAGTATACTTTCAAGCGCAGCGACAGCTTGTCCCATCCCCTGACCTTTCTGAATAACATATTCAACAGTCAATCCTTCCGGAACAGTAACTAAACGGATAGAATCATTAGTATTCTCGTTCGTTACAACAATGCATTTTTTAATACCTGCGTTCACTAATTGTTGATAATGCCAATACAAAAATGGTTTTCCTTGGAATACAAAAGTGGTTTTATCTAGAAGCGGCCAAAAACGGGTTGATGTTCCTCCGGTTAACAGTACTACTGTAATATCTTGTTTCATATATCCTCCTTTATATCACCACGTCTTCTTCAATCCGCTCAATGGATGCACCGAGCGCTTGGAGACGTGTATCAATGTGTTCATACCCTCGATCAATTTGTTCCACTCCATAAATAAAACTTTGACCGGTTGCGATGATTGCCGCAAGCACGACCGTGGCTCCGGCCCGTAAATCATTCATGGAGAGTATTGCATTATGAAGTTTCATCGGACCGGTAATTCTTATTGCCTGATGATTTCCGTTTATCCTGTCTTCCCAGTTAAAATTATAAAATGTTTCCGGATTGGTAACGGTTGGATCAAGATACGATATATCTGCACCCATTTTCCGTAGCTCCTCAACATAAAAAAATCTATTTTCAAATACTGTTTCATGAATTGTTGATATGCCTTCTGCCTGCGTCATGAGAAGCGCCCATGGCGCTTGCCAGTCCGTCATAAATCCAGGATGAATACCAGTGACAATATTAACCGATTGAATCGGTTTATCGTAAAAATATTGTGTTGTCGTGTCATCAATCATTTTATATATGCCTCCTGCTTTTTCAAAGGCTTCTAAAAAAATCTTCATGTTTCGCCGCTCGGAATGATGCACTGTAATATCACCTTTTGTTGCAAGCGCTGCTATCGCAAATGTTGCTTCTTCATTGCGATCTGACATGATCGAATATTCTGTTCCATGTAGTTTTGACACTCCAACAATAGTTATTTCTCTATTTCCGCTGCGTGTGATGTTTGCTCCCATAGCATTAAGAAGTGAAATTAAATCGTCAATTTCTATTTCTTCAGCAGCATTTTTTAGAACTGTTGTACCGTCAGCTAACACTGCAGCGAGAAGCAATGTTTCCGTTCCTGTGTGGGTATTTTTCAAAAAATTAATTTCTGCTCCATGAAGATGCTCAGCGTGTGCATGAAAATATCCGTCTTTTGAATCATAATCAATGGTTGCTCCCATAGCTTTTAATCCTTCGATATGCCTGTCTATTGGCCGCGCTCCTATACGACACCCTCCAGGATTAGGAATCGTTGCACTTCCATAGCGGGACAGCATAGGTCCTAAAACCATGGATGATGTGCGAAGCCGCGCACCGACTTCAAGTGGTACGATAGTATCCTTTGTATTTCCGTCTTTAATACGCATGGTATTTCCTTCTATTGTTACTTTCACTCCCAGGCTTTTCACTACATCGAGCATGAGATGGACATCTCGAATCTGCGGCATATTGTGAAGGACTATCTCATCGTCTGTTAAAAGTGATGCTACAATTGCTTTGAGTGCTACGTTTTTGGCTCCGGCGATCGTAACGTCGCCATGAAGAACAGCTGGACCGTTAATGACAAATTTTTCCATTAAAATTCTCCTATTTTGATTACTTCTTCTTTTAAAGTGACTCCAAATTGACTCTGTACACGCTTCCCAATAAGACTTATTAATTGTAACACATCCAAAGCAGTTGCATTTCCCGTATTGACGATAAAATTTGCATGGGTAGCCGATACTTTTGCGCCTCCAACTACCATATCTTTGCATCCCGCATGATCAATCAAATATCCGGAGCTTGTCGTATACTCAGGTGTTTGTGCAATGAGTGCGTCAGCTGACGTAATATTTTTAAATACGCATCCGGCAGTTTTCACGCCCTGCGGTTGTGTGTTTTTTCTATATTCAATACTCTTATTTGCTGTTTCCCACAAGATATTATTATCTCTGCGCTGAAGTTCAAAAACAACTGAAAGAATGAGGCCTTTTGACTGGTGAACATGTTCTTTTGGAACAATCTGAATTTCGTTTTCTTGTGTTAATATTCGGGCTTGAAAAAGAACGTCTCCAACATAAGATGGAGGATTCATCCACTTAGAATTCATATAAACAGCACCTCCAACTGATCCGGGAAGTCCTAAATGCATTTCTAGTCCCTGTAACCCCTCTTCAATGGTAAACCTGACAAGTAAATTAAATGGCACGCCGGAATCCGCTTCTACATACACACTTCCTGTTTTAATACCTCCTGTGATTGCACCTTTGGCCCCCTTTATTAAGATCGCATGTGTGACATTTCGAATGACCAGTCCCCGGAATCCTTTGTCGCCAACAAGGATATTCGATCCGCCTCCGAGGATAAAAAATGGGAGATGCAATTCTCTGGCTAATATGACTGCCTGTACGAGATCATCTTGGGTACGGGCTTCAAAAAAATAATCAGCCGGACCGCCAATGTTAAATGTTGTCAATGGAGCAAGCATTATCTGTTCTCGTATTTTTGTACCAAATTTATCCTGTAGTTTTTTTAACTCATGTTTCATATACTTTTAACATAAGAGGAAATTGCATATCCCCATTCGTAAATATCACCAGCTCCCATACAAACAATGATATCACCCGGTGATAGATATATTTTTAAATACGATAGCGCTCCTGATAAATTTTTAACATATTGAACATTCGTGTGATTTTTTGCAATTTCTTCAACAAGCTTAGCACTGTGTATATCGGTTCTCACTGTTTCTCGTGCTGAAGCATAGATATCCGCTATACAAACGATGTCGCTTTTTGAAAAACTTTTTGCAAATTCTGATAGTAGCGACGCTGTTCGTGAATAGGTGTGCGGTTGAAAAATAGTAATAACACGGTTTTTGGGATACCACGAGCGAAGCGCATCAAGAGAAGCAATAATTTCGTGGGGATGATGAGCATAATCATCATAGATTCGAATATCCTTGTTTGTATACAGTAGTTCTAATCTCCTTTTTGCGCCTTGAAATTGCATCAATCCTTTTTTAATAACTTCTAAGGACAATCCAAATTCACAAGCGGCAACGAGTGCCGCAAGCGCATTGAGAATATTATGTTTTCCCGGAACTACCAAAATAAATTCACCGATTGTTGTCCCTCGGACGCAAACAGTGAAAAATGTCCGTCCTTCTTCAAAAGAAACGTGAGTGATCTGATACTCTGAGCCAGGAGAATATCCATAGGTCACTGTGTGGATACCCTTTTGACATAAAACCTTGCTTGGTACATCATCATGATTAACTATTGTAGTTTTTCTTCCTGTCATTTGTTTTTGAAGCGTTAGAAACGCTTGTTGCACCTCTTCTAAATTCGCATATACATCCGGATGATCGTAATCAATATTGGTTACAACCAATAACTCGGGATGCTGCCAAAGAAACCGAGGTTTTGTATCATGTCCCGGGTCAGTCATATACTCATCCGCTTCAGCGATAAATACATTCCCGCTTCCGTTATGACCCGGATTTCCAAGTCCAAGTATGGTTCCGCATCCGATTGCATAAGACGGATCTATGAAGGCTTGGGTAAAAATGCAGGCAAGCATAGAGCTGGTTGTTGTCTTTCCGTGACTTCCGGCAACTGAAATTTGTCTTTTCCCTTCCATGACCATACCAAGCGCTTGTCCATGAGACATAACAGGAATTCTTCGTTTGACTGCAGTTACCACTTCTACATTGTCTTTCCCACCGTGTGCTCCGGTATAAATGACAAGATCAAGGTTTTTCTGTTTTTCAATTGTAACTGCTGAAAAACCGATAGATATGGAAATGCGTGCCTTATCTAACACATGTTGCGTTGGAAATACTCCTTCAACATCAGAACCTGTTACCGTAATTCCTTGGTCTTTAAAATACAACGCTAAGGCCGTCATTGCTACGCCTTTAATCCCTACGAAGTGAATATGTTTATATTTCGTTGTTTTCATATTATCCCGTATATCCAATATACCCCATTATTTCACCAAAAGGTTCATTTTTTCTCCTCCATGAATAAAAAAGTTCTTTCTTCTCGAATGTACAAAGTGTCTTGTCATAATCGATATGATCTTTTTGTATCGATTGTTCCAATAAATCAGAGAAAATATTCTTCCACAGATCAACAGGATAGCAATCGCGGCAAATAAATGGTCCAAAAGCAATCACTATATCATCTGGGGACGAACCTAATATTTGAAATGTTTTCACCATCTCTCTTGCAATATGTTTCTCTGTGCCTTTCCAACCAGAATGCGCAACCCCAATGATTTTTTTTGTCTGGTCAGCGAACAAAAGCGGTACACAGTCTCCCACATGTACACATAACAAAATGGGTGTATCTTCTTTTTTTTGATATACAAGCCCATCAATACCAGGTATGGTTTTTCCGCGATCTACTGGTGAAACCACATGAATAGCTATTCCATGCACTTGCTCTTGTAAAACAACGTCCGTATATGCAACGCCAATAGAAGCAAAAAAATCTTTTCTTGTTGACTCATGTAGCATGTTGCCTTGCTTCTTTGTTGTAAATCCGTGTGTGATATGTGGAAACTGTTCTAGAAGTGAAGAGAAATAAATATTGTTCTTTTTTTGAATCATAAAGACTTCTTTTTTAAAATCTTTTTCACCATTTCTTGATCACTCCAGGGATATTCAATAGTGCCACGACAGAGGCTCTTTTCATGGCCCTTACCGGTTATCATGACAACATCTCCTTTTTGTGCAAGTGTTAATGCGTAAGCGATGGCGTCTTTTCTGCTTGGAATCTTATGAATCTTTTTATATACTGGTATACCTGATGCAATCTCTTCTATGATCATCCGGACATCCTCTGTCCGATAATCTTCTTCTGTCAAAATGATCTCATCAGCATATTCAGCCGATGCTTTTCCCATATATGGACGTTTCGTTGCATCCCGAAGTCCAGCACTTCCAAATACATGTATGAGTCTTCCCTTTGTTTGCTCACGTACCGTCTTTAACGCCTGAGTTATTGCGTTTGGTGTATGAGCAAAATCAACAATGACGGTATATGGCTTCGATATAACAATTTCCATGCGTCCTGACACTCCTTTAAAACCTTTCACTGCTGATAAAATCTTTTGTCTGGGAATATTAAGAACAGATGATGCAGCGATAGCTGCTAAACAGTTATACTTATTAAATTCACCGGGAAGATTTGTTTTGAATGGGTATACCCCTGGAGTAATTTTTGCCTGGCGGTATATGCCGTATGTTACAAGATTTTTATGGCGTAAAAGCGGAGCTGCCCACGCATACAAATCTGCTTCATCCCGGTTAAGAACAACATTTTCACTTTGAAGTAACAGTTTTACTTTGGTATTTCGATAATTTTCATATGTTTTATGCCAATCAAGATGTTCATTGGTGATATTTGTTAAAACTCCAATAGAAAATTTTACTCCCCAGACACGAGATTGTGAGAGCGCGTGTGATGTCACTTCTAACACTACATGCGTATCGCCATGATTGAGAGCCTCCCGAAGGTATTTCTGCACCCAGAAGGCATTTGGGGTCGTTACGTGAAACCCTGTATCGTACCTTCGGTCTGCGATAACCGCCTGAACAGAGGTAATCATTGATGTTTTATATCCGGCAGCCTTGAGAATTTCGTAAATTAGAGTTGTAGTAGTGGTCTTTCCGTCAGTGCCTGTTACGCCGATGACCGTAAGTTGAGACCCCGGGAAGCGAAAATAGAGTGCCGAGCAAACGGCAACAACAAAATGATACAGGCCCTTCAGCCATCTCATCATCCATTGATTATACCAAAAACAGGAAATATTTTACCGCTTTGAGGCTAAAACGAACTATTTTATAATCTCTAACACTGGTGTGTAGTGGAATTTGACTTGTGTTGTATCACTTATTTTAAGATTAATCATCGGAAACATTGGCTGATTTACTTTTGATGTATCCCAAGAAACATTTGGGTATCTCTTCATAAAAGAGTCAAACGTTTCTTTAAAAACAAATTCAACATGTTCTAATGCTGATGGGCATATCTGCCCTTCTTTTGGAGCAACGAGTTCAATTGCTTCATTTACATATTGTTTATATTTCAATGGGTTTTTCAATTTATATATTCCCACTCTTCGACCTCCAACAATTTTTTCAGAAACTAATGTACCGATTTTATCAAACTCTGTTTTTAGATTGTCGTAATCTTCATTTGAAGATGCTTGATGTCCGATATGATCCATATCGAGATCCGATACATCAATTCCCAGTTCACTTATTTTCTTTAATATTTCTTCGATAAAAGTTGTGTAATTGTCTAAAACCATAATGACATAATAATACCACAAATATTGTTATGATAATGTAAAAAATAAAACTATATCTGTGTTTTTGATATGCGACCGCATGAGTAATTTACAAGTTATAATTGTGCGGGGATGCCCAAGTAGAGAAAAATGTCTTTGGCGATATTGAAAAAAAGAGGTGCTGCTGTCTCGGAACCCCACTGGGACGAGCTTGGTTCCCGGAGAGTGACGAGCATGGTAAACCGTGGTTTATCAGCAGGCGCAAATCCAACAAATGACGCGATTGTCTTTTTTTCATCATAATGACCGGCAACTGGAATTTGCGCAGTTCCTGTTTTTCCTGCAATCCGATACCCTTTCGGCTTCGCCCATTTAGCTTCTCCATTATCAACAGCCGCTGTCATCATTTCTGTAACTATTTGAGCAGTCGCACCGCTAAATATTTGTCTGACTTTTTTTGGTTTTATTTCCATTGTTCTTCCTTTTGTATTTTGCATCTTTTTTACCATATGCGGCTCCATCAGCCATCCGCCGTTGGCAATAGCAGAGGTCGCTCGTACCATTTGAAGAGGAGTAACGGCAATTCCCTGACCAAAAGAGGCTGTTGCGAGATCTATTTCTTTCCAATCGCGATCAGCGCGCATTTCCGGAGAACTTTCATCTTCCAAGTCTATTTTTGTTGGTATACCGAACCCAACATCTTTGATAAATTTAACGAATGCATCAATTCCCAGTAATTTTCCAACGTGCACCATACCCACATTTGATGAATGCTCGAGCACCTGAGTCATAGTAATTGGACCGTGATATTCGTTATTCCAGGTTCTAATCGTGTAATCAGAAACCTCAACTGGTCCTTTTTCATCAAAAATAGTTGTCGCTTTAATGAGCCCCTTATCAATGGCTGCTCCCATAACAAGCGCTTTAAAGGTCGATCCCGGCTCATATTGAGACGCAACAATTGGATTTTTATACAGTTCGCGATCAAACAGTTGGTACTGTCCCGGATGGTACGAAGGATACGACGCCATCGCAAGAATTCCACCCGTGCTTGGATCCATAACGACGACTGATCCTTCTTTTGCTCCATATTTTTGTATTCCTTCTATAAGTTTTTTTTCAACAATGTTTTGGATTGTCCGGTCAAGCCACAAAACCATCGTGCTTCCATTCTCCGACTCAATTCTAATAGATTCTCCAACAAGAATTGGGGCTCCGGTGACATCCTTTTCAATCGTGACACTTCCTGCTTTTCCCTGTAATTCCCGGTTGTAGTAACCCTCAAGACCGAAATACCCCACATCGTATCCGTTTTGATCAAGTCCGACAAATCCCAATAGTTGTGCTGCCATGGACCCTTCCGGATAATATCGTTTTGGTTCTTTTTCAAATCCTAATCCTTTGATAGTAAGTGATTTTAACTCTTGAATCTTTTCTTCATCTACTTTATGAAGAATTGGAGACCACATGCGTGAAGAATCAGAAATCATCGCAGCCACGCTTGCAACATCAATGTGTAACGCTTGTGAGACCAGTTCGGAAAATACCTTGTGGTTTTCTATATTTTTTGGCTCGGCATACACAAGAGATGCTGATTTATTCATGACAATGGGATAGCCATCACTGGTAATAATACTTCCCCTTTCAGCCGGAAGTGTTAATTCAAGTTTATATTGTGCCGTTGCCTCAGCCTTCAAATGATAGCCTGAAATAATTTGCCAATAAAAAAGGCGAGCAATAATACCAAACACGAGGAGTATAAATAGTGAAAAGACGAACCAAATTCGCCACATATCCCTATTGTACAGGAACGAGGCTCGCTACAAACTGATCTTTGTGGATGGTCATAACTTTTGGTTTTTCTGTAAATCCCATAGAAAGGGCTTTATTGTGAACTACAAGAAGCGATGAAGCGGAAGCTACCTGTTCAGCTAACAACGCAGTTGTTCCTTTCATTTCAGTAATTCTTTGATCAATACGTCGAATTGCTTTTCCGTCTCCCACTAACATACTTGAATATACAATCTGAGCCACAAGAAGACATATGGTAATAGCACTGAGCGTAATAATTATTTTTTTCATATGCTTACACTTTCTCTGCTATTCTTAATTTTGCACTTCTGGATCTTCGATTTTCTTGTTGTTCCAACGCGCCTGGAATAATCGGTTTCTTATCAATAACGTTTACCTTGTTATTGAGAAAAAATCGCTTAACAATACGGTCTTCCAGAGAATGAAAGCTAATAACAGCAATTCTTCCTCCGACTTTCACTACCTTCATCGCCCCAGTAAGTCCTGCTTGTAATGACGCCAGTTCGTTATTTACTACAATTCGTATTGCTTGAAATATACGACCGACAGTATCTCGATTTCCTGTTCCGACAGCTCTTTCAATACATTTTCTCAACTGTCCAACTGTCGCAATTGGACTTGTTTTTCGAGTCAATAGGATCTCTTTGGCAATAACTCCAGCCCGCTCAACTTCGCCAAATGTTGCAAAAATGTTAAATAGCTCATCATACGAACTATCATTCACTGTTGTATATGCGCTTGGTTTACTTGTATCACCAAACCGCATATCTAAAGCTGATTCATCAAATCGATAGGAAAATCCCCTAGCCTGTGTATCAAGTTGATGGCTGGAAACTCCCAAGTCAAACAATATTCCGTCAACATTCGTCCAATTGTTGTTCTTAGCTATTGTTTCAATATCTCGGAAATTTCCTTGTACAATTCTGCAGTGTGGACCAATTAGTTTTGCATTTTCTTCTATTGAATCAATATCCTCATCAATTGCCAATACCTCAGCTCCCAGCTCAAGCATTTTCTTTGTGTGTCCACCTCCGCCCAATGTCGCATCAATAAAGCGTTTTCCAGCCGTCACTTGCAATTCGCTCATCACTTCGTCAACAAGAACAGGCGTGTGATAGTTACTCATGCGTATCCCAATCCTTTTTGTTCCAAATTTCAAAATGATCGCCTGCTCCGATAATCTTTACTTCATCATCAATCCCAGCGTATTCCTTGAGGTGGGTAGGCATCACAACTCGACCTAATTTATCTGTCTCAACCTTTTCTGCCGCTCCAAACACGTACCTTCGTAGTTTTCTTCCCTCTTCTGTTGTCACAGGTGTTTCGAGCTGCTTTGTTGCTTCTTTCTCCCATGCTGCCAAATCAAATCCAAAAATGCACTTGTCAAACCCTTTTGTCAATACTAATTCCCTTTCTCCTAACTCAACCCTGATCTTTCTTGGAAGCGTTACCCGGCCCCGTTCGTCAAGTATGTGATCGTATTCCCCAAGGAAAAGTTTCATACCCGTATATTACCATTTCTTCCCATCTATATCCATATTCCCCCATTTTTCACGGGTTGTCAAGGGGTATTTCACGAAGAATTAAACAGAGAACTTACAGATCAAAATCTTTGGTCAATTGGCTTTTTTTGCCGGATGTGTCAATAAATTCAAGAACTAAAGACACCTTTTTGACTCCTGTATGAGGACGGCATACGTTTTTCGAACAGGTTCCGAGATAGATATCATCCCTCGTAAATGAATCTTTTCCAGCAATATCCAGTGGCTTTGTGGTCACTCCTTGTACCACCCCCTGCGTTTCATAGCTCACTTCATACGCAACTTTCGCATATCCGCTCTTTAATCCTGAAATAGAAAGAACAATAGTGTTGTCTTTGACTTTGCTCCAAACGACACTTGCAACTATTGAACTATCTGCCTCAACCAACTGCTCTTCTTCAACAATAGGCTCTTGCGGTTTTGTTGAAGGTTTTTTGAGTACGACAAACCCTACTACAATAGCTCCAATCCCAATAACACCCAGAATAATTGGTAATAATTTTTTATTCATATGTTCCTTTCTATATATGCATATCTATATATGCAGATACCTTTGAAATAGAAATACGGTCTTGTTTTGTCGTATCACGGTTCCGAATCGTTACTGTATCATCAACAAGAGTCGTAAAATCAACGGTCACACACCACGGCGTTCCAATTTCATCTTGAGCCAGATACCGTTTTCCAATATTTCCACGATCATCCCATGTCGCGCTATATAGCTTTTTCATAGCATGGTATATCAACTGGGCTTTTGCTATTAACTCCGGTTTATTGGCTAAAAGCGGAAATACCGCTACACGATACGGAGCGAGAGCTGGTTTGAGCTTGAGTACTGTCCGTTTTTCTTCTTTCACAAAGCTATCTATAAAAAGCGCGAGCATAAGTCTCGAGACGCCAACCGACGGTTCAATAACATATGGGATATATCTCTCATTCGTATCCGGATCAATAACTGAAAGGTCCTTCCCACTCCATTTTCCATGCGTTTTTAGATCATAATCCGTACGGTTTGCTATTCCCTCAAGCTCTTTAAAACCCCAGTCCGGAAAATCATACTCAATATCCCAAGAATCAGCTGCATAGTGTGCTCGCTCAGTGGCTTCGTGTTGACGGAATCGCAATTTATCTTTGGATAAACCAAGAGACAGATGCCATTTCATACGCTCTTCTTTCCAGTAGACAAATGCTTTTTCGGCCTCTAACGGACGCACAAAATACTCCAGTTCCATCTGTTCAAATTCGCGAAGCCGAAAAAGAAATTTTCCCGGTGTTACTTCATTTCTGAACGCTTTTCCAATCTGCGCAATACCAAAAGGGATTTTCACCCTAGTTGAAGCCATGACACTTACAAAATTACAATAAATTCCTTGACATGTTTCACCTCGAAGGTACGCGATACTTTTCGAATCCTCAACAGGCCCTACATACGTCTTAAATAGAAGATTAAATTGTCTAGGTTCAGTCCAAACGATATTCGTTTCTCCCCGCGAGGAATGTTTTTTGACATGATCTGCAATTTCATCTTCCTGATCAGCCCGTAGCCGCTCATGACACAATTTGCATTCAACTAAGGGGTCTGTAAATGCTGATACATGCCCAGACGCTTCCCATGTTTTTGGATTGAGGATGATGCTCGAATCAAGTCCGACCACATCATCTCGTGATTGCACCAAATCTTTCCACCACAAATCTTTGATGTGTTTAGCAAAAAGTACACCGGTTGGTCCGAGATCATAAAATCCTGCAATACCACCATAGATATCACTGGTTGGAAATACAAACCCACGGCGTTTGGTTAGAGAAATAATTTTATCAAGGACGCTCATATACGTATTGTATCAAATTGTAAGAAAAAATTTTGCTGTTTTTATTTTCCGTTCGGCGATACGCTCGACAAATGCTATCGCAGTCGCTAATGTTGAAAACCTCTTATCAGAAGACAAAAATCCCAACATCGAAAGCACCTCGTTGCAAAAGGATAGTAAAACCGTATCTATCTCCTGCTCCTGAATGGTTACAATTGCTCCAAACGTTTCATGAAGCTTATTATAGATATCCTGATGCTCAACGTGTTCCGGCACGAGTTTATCCAAAATCTCTACAACTAAATATGCCGCCCGCATCCGAACCCATGAGGAAAAACCGGTTCTATATGTTTGTATTGTTGTTACTTCAGTAACAATATCCATTGTTTTCCCATGGTGGAGCATCATGGACACCTCATTAAATAAATCAACATGCGGACCACGACGGCTTGAAATTTTTCTTATACCTTTGGCTATCACGCGGAGTTTACCGATGTTTTTTGAGAATATCGTAAGAATTTTATCCGTTTCTCCGATATTGGAACGTCTTAAAATAAATGCTGTTACCCGATACACCGAAAGATGATTCATGCGTTAGAAAATATATTCCGTATCAGTAACCAGTGGTGCTCGTTTTCGTTCTTTCCCATTGAGTTTAATGGCATATTCTTCATCATTTGTTCCTGGTTGTTTTTGAATAAGTAACTTATATGTTCCTTGTAGTTTTACAGGACTTATATACGTGAGTTCTAATTTTGCCGTCCCCATCGGATTAACAATAAGAAATCCTTCAAATACAGTTTTTCCGAGACTATCATATGTTTCCAAGCTCGTTGGCTTTCCGTCTTTTGGAGATATTGCTCCTTTATTATCAGTTAGCTTGCTTCCAACCGGCGCATACACACGCACCCAATTACGAAGCGGTGCGTTTAAGCAGAGTCCGCCGCTTTCCAGTCCGCAGTCAGAACCCGGATACGGATTTTTATAATCAATTGTTAACTTTGTTGTGATTGTTCCATCACCATTAACTGTTGTATCTTTCATTACCTTGCTTGACACAAACATATTGGATTTAGCACCAGCCATATTGCTGTTATTTATATGCAGATAATCCCATCCGTCATTCTCTTTATATTTAAGTACCGCTGCGGATTCGCTTGCGGTCATAATCCGACCAGCCAAATTAAAACTCTCTGCTGCTTTCTGAGTCGCGTCATCATGAAAATAGGCTACGATATGTTTTTGATTAATCTCAGCAATGAGCATTTGGAACAGATTTCCCCAATATTTTGACGGGGATACTCCCAAAGCCATACGAAGAATTTGCTGGAGAAGGACTCCTATAATATCTTTTCGTGCGGTCCTTACATAATTAACAGGTCTTGTAGAATAATCTTCCAGTTCATATACCGCCTTTGGACAATCGCACCGTTTATCAATAACCGCACTAAATTCTCTGCCGTAAATGTACATCGGACCTAAAATTTTTAATGCCTCAACAAGAACATGGGTATCAACTGCGATAATTCCGTCAATTTTTTCCTTTCCACTTGCATATGTGTACATTTCTTCAAACTTCTGCATTGAAAGTTTGTAGTCAGGTGAGAGATTGCTGTCGCGGATATTGAGATTATATACGCCCTTGTGAAAAGTGAGAATCTCCCGTGGAGCGGTAAATTTTTTTGCTATGGACGCATCAAGTGCGTAAATATCATCTGCTTTTTCAAGCACTGGTTTGCCCCGCACCATACGAAACTGCGCATATGCAGTGATAAAGCCTCCTGTTGAACGAAGTTCTTTATCGTTTTGAAATAATACTAGATAGCGCTTTTCTTTCGGCTCGCCAAGAAGCGACGGAAGATTGACAAGAAGCGGTTGAGCATTCACAAATAAGTTTGCTGTTTCTTCAATAACTGCGATGCCTGATATGAGTTTTGAACGAATAACAGTTTTCCCAATTTTTTCTGGATATCTTTTTGGGTCAATTTGGGATATTTCCTTCCGAAGTGTATCAACACTCGTTGCCATTTCGTTAATCTTTGGAATAAGAACACTCATGGTTTTGACTGCAAACTGCAACCTGTCCTCTGCGCTTCCTTCAAGAAACGTCGTTTTTTTTGTTCCTTTAAGTCCCAATAAATCTGCATTGGGTTCAATAGCCTCAATGGCTTTGTCTCCTGCAGTAAGGCCTGCAAAACCGGCTTTGATGACGTGCTCTCCATCAATTATATACGCTCCAAGAAAAGGTATTACCTTCAAAGGTAATACCTTTTTATATTCAGTTTCTAGCTCCACCAGCTTGCTCCTTGTTTCGGTAAGCCCTGCTTTTGTTTTTTCAAGATCCTGCGATTTAACTGCATCCATCGTAACGCGGGCGGACGTTGAAAGATCCTTCGATTTAGCTATAACACCTCGAAGAGGAAGGAGCATAACGCCAATGACAACAAAAACGATGAGGATAATGACAAGTGGAATAATAACAAACTTCCACGGGAATCTTTTATTAGTTTTTTCTACAGATTTTGGAGTTACTGTTGTATTAATGATAATTTTTTTGAGTTCTTGCGGCATGTCGTAGATATTATACGGCACCAATTCCTGAAATCATAGCCCAAGGGCTTTTAAGCATAATGATAATATCAAAAAGTAATGATCGTCGTATGACGTATTCCGCGTCCATTTGAATTCGTTTATCGAAATTTACTTCACTTCTTCCTGACACTTGCCAATAACCGGTAACTCCTGGTTTAGCAGACAACACGATTTTTACGAGTTCTTTTGTATGAGGATATTTTTTTTGCTGCTCCCTGAGTTCATCGGGGTAGTATGGCCGTGGACCAACTAAACTCATATCTCCCCATAGCACGTTTAATAATTGTGGGATTTCATCAATCGAGTGTTTTCTGATAAACCGACCGACACGTGTTACTCGTGGATCTTTTTTCAATTTATAACTATTATGCCGGTACTCTTCATACAATTTCTTCATTGTTGGATCACATCGAAGCATAGAATGGGCGTTTACGATCATTGAACGGAATTTATACAGTTTAAATAATTTTCCCCCCTTACCAACCCGCTCTGGGGTGTCTGCAAAAATAGGTCCGGGACTATCAAGGATGATGGCAATGGCTGTAACAAGAGAAACCGGGAGAAACACAAGACTGATGGTCAGTCCACCTAAAATATCAACACACCTCTTTGTAAACGCATACCACATGGGTTCAGGTAAGTTTTTCATGTTCTGTTCCATTAAAACTTTCAACAAGTTTTTTAATTTTTGGCACAGATGTTTTTTTACATATCATGATGACATCATCAGTATTGACAACAAGAAGCTCGCTTCCATCGATGGCAACAACGAGTTGTTTTCCGTAGTTATACACAAGTGAATCTTCTGTGTCTTGCAATAACACTCTTCCCTGCGTCACATTCTTATTTTTTGACTCCTCGAGCGCTTCTTTAAGCGCTTCCCACGCACCAATATCACTCCATTCGATATTTTCCGACACGACATACGCATTCGCGGGGTTTAACTTTTCCAATATTGCGTTATCAAAACTAATTTTTTCAAGTGTTGGGTATACATCCTCAAGGGTTTTATTAAACGCATCAGTATGCCAGGTTTCTGCAATTTGCGATATTCCCTTATATACATTCGGGACAAATGTTTCATATAACGATAATAAAAACTTAGGTGTTGTGACAAAATATCCTAAATTCCACGCATGATGGCCACTTTCAAAATATTGTTTCGCCGTTACCCCGTCCGGTCTATATTGAAAATCTACAAATGAATGAAATGTAGTTCCGTCACTATTTTTTACTTCTTTTCCGAAGTTTATCCACCCTAAATTTTCACTCGCGAAACGGGCTTTTTGAGCAACAAAGACTATCCTATCTTGTTCTTTTTCAACCAGTGATCCCGCTGAAAGAAGAATTTTTCTAAACAGTGCGTCTTTTTTAACCAGATGATCGCTCCAGAGAATAACCATTGGCTCAAGTGGATTTTCACGAGCTAAAATGGCTGCTGCCAATCCAACTGCAGGACCGACATCCCGCATAACTGGTTCTCCTATGACGTGATTTGGATGTAATTGAGGAAGTTGCTCATGCACAATATCTGCGTAGCTTGAATTCGTGGCTACATAGATATCCTGCCATTTAAAATCAGGTTGAAGTCTGAAAGCAGCTAGTTGAAGCGTTGATTTGTCTCCGATGATCTTTTCGAATTGCTTCGGAGATTTTTTTCGAGAAAGTGGCCAAAGTCGTGATCCAACACCTCCAGCAAATATGATTACCTTCATAAAGAAGTATTATACACGGTTTTTATAAATGTTCGAAATTCTTCTTTAAAACGATGCTCATCAAAACGGACTCCTTGCGTTCGACACACGCTGCTATCAAATGTCATTGTCCGTTCTTTTTCAACAACCGACTGCAATGACGAAGCAGTTTGCTTATCAAACAATATTCCTGTTTTGCCGTCTATAACAATTTCAGAAATTCCACTCTGTTTATATGCTATCACTGGTTTTCCACAACTTTGCGCCTCAGCAGCAACAATACCGAAATCTTCGTCACCAGCAAATACTAATGCGCGGCAGTGCTGATAATACGTACGCAGTTCAATATCAGTAACAATGGGTCCAGTAAACGTAATATTTCCCTTTGCTTGTTCCATAAGACGTTGTTTTTGACTCCCGGTGCCAACGACAACAAGTGGATGTCCGTTTTTATTAAATGCGTCAATAACAATATCAGGCCTTTTATATGAAACGAGACGTGATACATAGAGATAATAATCATTTCGTGATTTAAGAGCGGGAATAAAAAAATCAGTTTGAACCGGCGGATAAATAACCGAATCAACAGATCGTTTGTAATATTGCTTCACCCGTTTTGCAACACGCTGGGAAATGGCAATCATATAATCAGGGCGTGTCGATGCAACAAGATCCCATTTCCGAAGCATTGGCGCGAAAAGCTTCAAAAAAAATGAGGAAAGATCTGTTTTGTTTGTATAAAAGTTAAAACCGCTCCATAAATACCTCGTGGGTGTCAGACAATAACAGATGTGTTTTGTTTTTGGTTTTGTGATGATGGATTTGGCCTCCGCGCTAGTTATTGATATCACCAGATCAAAATCATCAAAATCAATGGATTCAAACGCAAACGGAGTTAACCAGGGAAAAAATTCATGATTAGATTTGGCAAGTGGTATCGAGTTCATCCATGTTGGCTTGACTTGAAAAACCTCTGCCCATGAAGCTCTTTTGGGATCATACACGGCTGTATAAAGAGGCGCATCAGGAAATAGTTCGTGAAGTGCGAGAAGTACTCGTTCTGCTCCACCAATCTTATTTACCCGATCATACACCAGTGCTACGTTCATATATCGCGAGTGTTTGCGCTGCCATTTTATTCCATGAATATCGTTTTAATACGTTTACATCTGGCATTTCCATTTTTTTCGACACGCTGCGTAAAACAGATACAAGTGAGTCTACGGACTTCGGATTAAAATAGGTCGCAGAGCTTCCTAATATCTCATGAAATATTGGAATATCAGAACAAATAACAGGGCATCCGAGAGACAGAGCTTCAAGAGCCGGCAGTCCAAATCCTTCAGAAAGTGAAGGAAAGACAAGCGCGTGCGCATACGTATATGCATGGACAAGATCTTCATCCGAAATTGTCCCCATAAACTGAATTGCGACTTTTGATGGTAGCGTTTCAACAAGCCTATGGAGCCTTTTATAAAACATGGTATCTGATCCGATAAGTACTAAGTGGAAATCTTTTCCTTCTGGTATTTTTTTAAACGTATCAAAAGCTCGAATGAGCATTTCAACATTTTTATGTGGGTATGCATTCCCGACATATAATAAATACGGTTGATGAATTTTTAATTTCGTATTTTCATACTTGATACTTTTATCTACTCCTTCGTACGTAACGGTTATCTTGTCTTTCGGCACTCCAAGACTTTGTTGTAAATCATCACGAACTGTCTTTGACACGGCAATGATGTGTTTTGCTCTTGCAAGTCCAATACGAAGAACCAAATAATATCCAATCCATTTTAGAACATATAATATATATGGCAGTGTGGTAGCTTTTCCCGTCTGGTAGTGTAGTACTGTTAAATCGTGAATTGTCACAATATATGGCTTTGGAATAAATAGAGGAACATTGAAATATGGAATATGAACAAGATCTACTTGTGCTTTGTTAAATAACTTCGGCATAACCAGTTGTTCTTTAAGCGTATGCCAATGGACATTAGCAATTCGCTTCTCCCATCTGCCAGCTGGCAGATGAAACGTATCATAGGCATCAGGGAGCAAAAACACAACAAACGTGTGAGGTGTATCAAGAAGGGCTAATTCCGCAAGTAAATTACGGATATACCGTCCAACTCCCGTTTCATTGATAAGCCGTGCATCAATGCCAATTCGCATATGTGTTATATTCCAAAAAGTTTTAACAGAACTAGTTGCAGATCAAACGCTCGATATACAATCCACGTAATAAACCATGGATATTTCTTTTCATAATGTTTTGTATAAAACAATTTATTATAGGTGATAAATAGCGTTTGAGTTTTAATCCTGCGCTCGCGATTGCTATGAGACCGTCCACTTTGTTTCTTTTTATGTAACGTAGTAACGTTTGGATTAAACCATATCTGCCAACCTGCAACTTTTATTCTATATGCCCAATCAATATCCTCTCCGTACATAAAGTAGTCTTCATCAAGCACGCCAACAGATTCAATCACTTCGCGCCGTACCAGAAAAAACGCGCCGCTAATGCTTTCAACTTCATGAATAGTAGATAGATCTTTATATAACTGATGATAACCGCTAAGGAGTTTTACTTTTGGAAATAGTTTTTCTAATCTTGCATAATACGTAAATGCATTCCATGGTGTTGGAAGACCACGATGGCACGCCGGATCCATAGTTCCATCTAATAGCTGAAGTTTACATGTAGCTGCACCTGTTTTTGGATGAACGTCCATGAAAGCAATCATGGATTTCAAAACATTTGGTTCAACTTCCGTATCAGAGTTAAGAAGGAGAACATATCTTCCTTTCGCTTGTTTTATTCCTGAATTGTTTCCAGCTGCAAATCCGATATTCCCGTTGTTTTGAATACGTACTACATCCGGAAATTCTTTTTTGATCATCTCCATAGTTCCATCCGTTGAAGCGTTGTCGCAGACAATAATCTCCATGGTGCATGATCCTAACTTTGACCGCTTCAAACTTTCTAAGCAACGTTTTGTAAGCTCGAGAGTATTAAAATTTAAAATAACAACAGATATATCAATCGACTTCATACGGTTGACCTCCATACTGTATCTTGCAACTGGGCTATTGTATCCCAATTGTATTGTTCTTCGATGATATTCCGAGCATGCCTAGTCATAGAAGATACTTTTTCTGAATGAGCACATAATTCTTGTATTTTCTCAAGATACGCTTCATTTGTTCGAGCTTCGAATAAATCTTGTTCAGGCTTCATTGAAAGCCCCATTCTCCCCTCTTTTGTTGTTATAACAACAAGTCCAGAAGCCATTGCTTCTAAAAGTTTAAATTTTGTCCCACCTCCGATTCCCATAGGAGCAAGAAGAATCGAATGTGCGCCATACATCGTTCGTATGTCAGGAACATGCTCTACCAGCGTTACAGATGTATTTACATACTGTGCAAGCGCTTTCGGAAATTGTTTTCCAACAACTGTAAGCGTTGCCTTAGGATAAACTGCCAGAATAGTTGGCCATATAGATTTAAGGAGTGTTGACACAGCTTCCCTATTCGGCATCCATGCAAAATCTCCGATAAATAAACATCGAAGTGAGCTCGCGGTAATTGTTTTTTTTGAATATCTATAAAAATCGCAATCAACACCATTGGGAATAACGGTAATTGGTTTTGTTCGAATCTTAGCCATGACCTCACGATCAGCTTCTGAAACAGAAAGCAATGTTTGTGTTTTTTTCCAAACAGTTTCTTCCCAAATTCGTGTTTTCACAACATCAAAAAACAAAAATGGTCGAAGAAACGATAAAGGAAATTTTCGTACATATTGTTCATAAATAGAATATTCAACATTGTGCTCACCAATCACCAGTGGAATAGGAAGTTTTGGAAGTGATGGATAGACATAAAACGGTTCGATATGAATCAAATCATACTTGATACTTCCTGCCCGTCCGGCAGGCGGGGATATGTGATACTTGATACGTTCTCTCATTTCCTTATTGTTGTATGAAGACAATAACCAGGAATAATTTCCTAAAGCGCCGAGAAGGTATTTTAATTGAAGAGCTTTCCCGCGATAAACCGTTTCCACACGAGTTAAAAATGATAGGTCTTTCAGATATTCTTTCTCCTTTTCATTTCGAATAAACGAAAGAAGGGTGATTGAATGTTTTTTGGATAATCGTTTCAGCAGTTGATACATCCGGATTTGCCCTCCGGAATGGAGTGGATATGGAAGTACTGCGCTTATAAAAAGAATGTTCATTGTTTTTTCGTTAAATCAATAATTGCATACTTGTCATTGCGAACTAGTACTGTATACATTTTCGCTAAGTCTCTGGTTTCAAGATCTGCATCTGTTGGAGATACAGTTACATAGTGTGTTGCCCCCATTTTGATTTTTTTATCAATATCAAATCCCAATGGCCATCCCTGACGGCCTGTTTGATATAAAAATGTTGTGTCCCCGTTATACGGAACTATCACTTTTGCATCTTTTGGAAGAAGTGTATTTGCCATGTTCCCTGCTTCAACAATCTCCGGACGGTTAATCCAATAATACGTGCGAATTGTATACCAGGAAAACATGCACATAAATATGACGCTGACAATAGTTGTCAGATATAATGCAATTCTGTTTCCTTTTTGCGTCATCATCCACCCAATACCGGTTCCTACAACTGCAGTTATTGTTGGGAGAATCAAAATCTGATAATAGTCATGCTGAACGTTACCCGCTGCTAAAATAGTCATGTACGCGAGAGATCCGATAACAAACCAAAAAAGTATTCCTTTATGTTCTTTTTTCACTGGTGCGACAAGTCCGAATCCCAATAGAATCATTCCCCAATAACCAAGTATGAGTTTAGCGATCCTTTCAGCGAAAAGCCAGTTAAACCACGCGCCTTTAAAACGGATATTATTTGCGTTAAATAACCACGTGTATACGGCAATTCCTTCCGGGTACTTCAAAATCCATTGTCTCCATAAAAGAAAAGGAACAATTGCGATAGCTCCATAAAAAAATAATATTCCAAGCGATGATAGAATGTTTTTTCTATTGGGTAGAACTATGCCAATTATTGGAAGAAGTAAAAATCCTGCAACGGGTTTGACCAGCATTGCTAATGCCGCCATGACAGTTCCCAGTATGATGTACACCCACTTTCTTTTTTGCGCTGTCATTCCGATATCAACACACAGTACGCTCCCAACTGCCAACATGACAGCGTGCGGATCAGGCAATATTGTTCTTCCGTAATACATGCTGTACGGAAGAATTGCATACACAAAAAAGGTTGCAATTCCAGCCACCGTTCCGATTCTCCGAAGGATTACTATTCCAAGCGCAAGTCCGGTAATTGTTGATGCAATAGCCGTAAGAACCCGTAAAATAACTTCGATTGGAATTGTTGAAAACATATTTCCAATATATGCTCCGACGACTTGATACAACGGAAACTCAACCATTCGATACCCTTGGGGATTATCATGCCCTGATTGGATATTAGACAAATCATCATAGCGAGGCCGTAATGGATCGATACCAAATCTCATATAGTTTCTTGCAACAGCCGCTGTATCTGCTTGCCTCCAACTGTGCCAGTCGGCAACGGGCGCTGTTATCTTGTACATGCGAAGAATGATACTCACAATCGCGATAATAAAAAATATGATAACTAAAAAATATTTCTTTCTCATAAAATTATTTTTCAACTGGTTTATCAATCTTAATTCCTCGTTTAAGAACTAAATTATCAAATATAAATATCTCTCTATCACCAGTTTTAACTTGCATCGAATATCCTTCTTCAATGGAAGATACCGGAGTTACCGAATAAGGGCTTTGCCTATAGATATGCCATAAAGCATCTGTCATACCGGTTGGAAATATCCATGCGCGTCCATATCGAATTGGAATATCCGCGATAAAGAATTGTTTTATAGAAAGCGCTGGAAATGCTTCCTTTTTAATAATACGAAGCGTTTGTTCAACAACACTGCTTGCTTTTATCCAATCGTTCCCCACTCGCTGGGTATCAACAATGTTTATATACAATAATCCAGCTGTCAGGATAATGACAACGCACTTTCCAATAATTGAAATGATTTTCCACAAACGATCGATAAGTAGAACAAATCCGATGATAAAAAATATTGAAGGAATATACAGATACCGTTCCGCCATTCCTCCAAGCGGTGCGTATGCAGCAAGAGTAATGAGATAGCACAAAAACCAAACAAGCAGTTTATTTCCAATAGGAATATTTTTTCGAAACCCGCGATATAAAAAGAATAACCCGACCATCGCAAGAATACCTGCAATAGTAACTTCCCACAGATGGGGCCTCAGCAGTACTCGAAATGCGTTCCATTTTTCAACAACCGCTGGACCTAAAAATATTGATACTGTGTATCCAGTAACGTTGCCAATTGTGTTGACGACAAACGTTGAAAGTTTATATCCATAATCCCCGCTTGATGCGAGCGCTCCCGCGTAATTTCGAAGAAGCCAATAGAGTGGAATAAATAGTAAATATACAACACTTAATTTCTTATTTTTTGCATATACCAAGGAAATAACAAAAAGTACAAGCGGAGCTATCACCATGCCGTCATAAGATAACATGGAAAGGGCGACTAACACATATGATAACGGTTGACCCAGAGTGACAACTGAAGCAAGGAGAAAAAATCCGGATAACATACTGCTTTGACCGGATATCCAATAAATATTTTCATGGTGAACTGATAAAGATGCAAATGCTAACGCACCAATCCATGCTATTGGTTTTCTGACAGATACCTGATGAAATACAATATATATAAGCCATGTGGTTCCAAGTAATAACCCTATCGACATAAGATGATATGCAAAAGGTTTAAGCCAAAAAATAGAAAATAAAAGAAAATACCATAACTTTGGAATGGGACGATAGAAAAATCCCTGTGAGTTGGTAAAAAACGTTCCGATGTCTGAAACACTACTTTGAGCAGCCCATTTAAGCCATGTAAAATCATCTCCTAAAAAATAAAGTTGGTATGCTTTTCCCCAAATAAGTGTTACTGCTAAAAACAAATAACATACGTACGCCCACTTATTTGTCGCCAATTTCCATAGATAGTGAGCATAATGGAGCGTAAATGGCTTCCTTGATACAAGAATGGCCAACACGACTCCTTGCAAAATCCAAAGGGTATAGGCAACTTTTGACGCTTCAAATACGTCAATAAGAACCGCGTTAATAATAAGTCCTACCATACCCGCGTACACACCTATGACAAACGACCGGTCAAGTGTTGAAAGTGTTCCAATACGCTTGGCAAAAATAAAAAAAGATGCAGCAAATATTCCCAAAAAAGCGATGGCACCAATAATTCCGGTTTCCCCAAACATGCGATGATAATCCCCGTCCACTGCAACAGAAAGAGATGAATATCCGCTTCCAAGAAAAATATTTCGTTTAAATGCTTCTATTGCCCGCGGCCATTGACCCTGAAATCTGGTAGTAATGGAAATATCATAGACAAGAGCTTTTTGAATGAGGAAGCTGCCGGAAATCGTTGCAATCTCTCCAGACGCTCCAGAAACATTTCTTGCTTGGTAGAGAGAAACTGTTTTAATTTGATCAGTGCTCACTGATCCAAGATTTATATATTCACTTCCTGTCGGCAAATTTTCCTCTGCCGGTGACTCGCTTTGAGCAAGTGTTGCTTGATATCCCTCAAGTTTATCCAGTGTTCCAATGGGGCGGCCAGTAGATAAATCAACAACAACGTCACTGGTCCTGAATGTTTTATAAAACCGTTCGGATGCGCCGCTTACCAAACTCATCGCCACAAAACTCGCTATAATCATCGGGATAATCCATATCTTTTTATTCTGCCACCAAAGCATAACAGTCATGACGAGCAAGTAGACTCCAAATGAAATGCGTGAGGAGGTAAATAGAAGCATGACGAGGCCTAAAAATGTAACAATACCAAAAAGTATTTTCTGCCAATATTTTCCAAACCCGACAATCATGCTTCCCATGATAGGAATAGTAAGAACGAGGTACGCTGCCAAATCATAATGTCCTCCGAATGTCGAAGGAAACCGCGCTGTTGAAGGAAGCCTCAATGGCACTCCTTTTGCAAACTCTTCATTCATGGTAAGAAACGCCGGGAACCCCAAAAACTTCTGTCCAAATCCGTACAAAACTACAAGGATAAAAGAACCTACAAGGGTGTATAAAAGCGGAAGTAATGCTGGTTTTTTCCGAAATGCTTCATAGGCCAAAAAACAAACAATCATATATTCAATACGCCTGGCAAAATGAAGAATCCCTAAGTGTGGGAATAAACTAGTTACATGGGGAAATATAAAAATAAGCGCATTGACAAGAGATATTCCTCCGACGATCCAATATACAACAATGGGAATCGTAAGTGGTGATTTAGATATCCGTTTCTCACGGAAAAAAATTATTCCTAAAATAATGGCTGCAATAGCAATCAAAAAATCTTCTAATCTGATATATACCCACGTTCGAATAATATTAATAAGCGGTAATTTTGGGTACAAGGGAATAAACGCGAGTAGAAAGAGCGTCATTACGTACAATAGATTATCCTTACACCAGTTTAAGAGCTTCTGCATATGTTGTTTTTAAATACCTGCTTCCGATAACAATCCCAAGTCCAATTAATACTAGTGCTTTTAGTCGAAGGAGAAACTTCAACATAGACAACGCCCGTTTAGAATTGTGCTTGTTATACACATACATAAGACCTTTATATATATTTAGCACTGGTCCTGTCCGCTTATTTACTGAACTTCCTCCACCCAGATGGATAATGGGGCTTCCTGCATAGAAGTACGTTCCATACCCTTTCATCTTTGCTCTCATAAGTAGATCTATCTCTTCCATATACATAAAAATCTTCTCATCGAAGAGAAGGTTATCCATAAAAAGTTTCTTTGCTGCCATGATACACGCTCCTGATACCCAATCAACACGTTTCGAAATTCTCGGTGACCAGCGTGTAAGTCCAATGACATCCCCTCTTAAAAAAAGTGATGCTATTACAACTGGCAAACTAAAGAATGGTCCACAAGATGTTTGAGGAGTCCTATTCATATTAAGTAGCTTTGGTCCGACAAACGATCTTGGGTGTTTTCTTGTAAATTCATACAATTTATTAATTGCGTGATTTGGAATTAAGGTATCAGAGTTAAGAAGCAAGATATATTCCCCTTTGGCCTTTCGTATTCCTTGATTATTTGCTCGTCCAAAACCAACGTTATCACTATTTAGTATTGTTATGACTTTTGGATATTTTTTTGCGAGCATCTCTCTCGTCCCATCTGTAGAGACATTATCAACAACAATAATTTCATAGGAAATATCTGACCCCTTTAAACTTTTGATAACCGATGACAAACAATCATCGGTCAATTTCACTGTATTAAAACTAACGATGACTATAGAAAGATTCATAGAATGATTTTATTGAAACAAACGGGCAAATTTTAAGGTATAAGTAAGATTTTTGGATCGCTCTTTAATAAATTTAGCAGGGACTCCTCCTACAACCGCGTACGGCTCCACATCTTTGATGACGACTGCCCCCGAGGCGATAACTGCTCCTTTTCCAATGGTGACTCCTGGAAGGATCGTTACTCGTGATCCAATAACAACGTAATCTTCAATGACAACGGGAGCACCAATTTCCTTAAAATCAGGTGTATCAATATCGTGTTCCATCGTATAAATACGCACTTCTCCGGCAATTGAAACATTATTTCCAATTCGAAGTGGTCGTGTTATAGGACTAATAAATTCACGGCTATAGGATAGGATTGATTTTTTCTTTCCTTTCCAGTCACGAACATATCGTCCATCTAGAAAAGCGTCGTTGCCGATAATAGTGTTGTGACCAATTTCAATTCCCGACGGCTGATTAAACTCGGCTCTCCAATGAATTGATGAATCTTTTCCTATATGCATCCGAAACAGATGTCTATACAAAAATAGTCGTATTGTATGACTTGGTATATATCCCGTCAGGGTTGCTAGATACACCCAAAAATCAATAAGTATTCTCATATCAATGTTCCTTTCCCTACACGTTCGAGAAGATCTATTGTCTCTTTCGCTGCTTTATCCCATGAGAATTTCGAAACTTGCTCAAGTCCTTTTTTTACACGAATTTTCCCTTGCATCAGGTTTCTTTGTCGAACTGCTGTTAAAAGCCCGCTCGCAATACTTTCAACACTAGCTGGATTTACATAAACTCCAGCGTCGCCTGCTATCTCAGGAAGACTAGAGCTATTGCTGACAACGACAGGACATCCTTGTGCCATAGCCTCAAGAACCGGTAATCCGAACCCTTCATAGAGGCTGGGAAGTGCAAAACACAATGCATTCTTGTAAAGAGCCGGTAAATCATTATCAGGCACAAAATCCAAGAATTTTACCAGCTTTTCCACGCCATATCGCTTTGGAGCATGAAGAATTTCATCATACAGCCACCCTTTTTTGCCTACAATCACGAGGTCAATCGTTCCAAATTTCTGCTTGTTTTTTTGCAAAAACAGTGCAAATGCTTCAATTAAGCGTTCATAATTTTTTCGTGGCTGAATTGTGCCTACTGAGAGGATATAATGCTTTGCAATTGCGTATTTTTTTGTAATTTCCATACTTGATACTTCCTGCCCGTCCGGCAGGCGGGGATACTTGATACTTGATACTTTTTCCGTCAGTCCCGGGTAGGTCACAACGACATGTTTCGGGTTCACCCGGTATGCCTTAATTATAGCATTTCTACTAAATTCGCTGATTGTGAAGATAAGTTTTGCATGACTAGCTGCATATCGTGTCCAATGAACTAATTGGTGAAGATCTTTCGCTTTAAATAACTCTGGAAACGATAAATACGACAAATCCATGATGGACATAACACGAGGAGTAGTGACAAACCGAGGAATATAGTGCGTGGGAGAAAACACTACGTCAGCTTTGGGCGTATCCCTGAAAAGAGCTAATGGAAATCCAATAAAGGTCCATAATTTCTTTGGTTTCACAATATGGTATGTCCACCACGCTGTTTCTTTGGGCATATCCGGCAGTGGCTTCTCCGGGAGGTAAATACGGAAATTGGTATTTTGTATATCGTATTTTGTATATCGTATTTTGTATATATGCTTTAGTATTTCATACGCATACCGGCCGATACCTACTCGATTTTCAACATTTGCTTCATAGCCATCAATAGCAATAACCATAGCTTGAGTATAATGTATTAGGTATTAAGTATAAAGTATGGATGAGATATACTACAGATATGACCATCGGCATTGACATCAGCCAAATAGTTTTCACCGGAACCGGTGTTTCCCGGTATGTCGAACAGATGACAGAAGCAATGATCAAATTTGCCCCGGGCAACACGTATGTTCTTTTTGGCGCAACTCTACGACAACAGAAAAAATTACAAGAATTTAGCGAAAAACTCAAAAAAATAAGTAAAAATGTGCGATTGGTCTACACACCAATTCCACCAACGATCTTAGATATTCTTTGGAATACACTCCACATTATTCCAATTACTTGGTTTACTGGTCCGCTTGATATTTTTTGGTCAAGCGACTGGACACAACCGCCTATCCCAAAAAAAACCATTGGAATGACAACTATTCACGACGTCAGCTTTCTTATCCATCCAGATAGTTTTCCTGAAATCATAAAATCAGTTCAAGAAAGACGACTGAATTACGCAAAAAAGGAGTGTTCTTTATTTTTGTGCGATTCCGAAGCAACAAAAAAGGACGTTGTTGAAAAACTTCACATTTCAAAAGATAAATGTATTGTTATCTATCCTGGCTACAATGAGTAATGTAACAAAAATTCAATCGTTTACAGATCTTACCGCATGGAAAGAAGGGCACGCACTTGTTCTTAACATTTATAAAATAACTTTTGAATTTCCTCATCATCAAACATATTCTCTTACTAACCAAATGCAGCGTGCTTCGGTATCAATAACGAGTAATATTGCAGAAGGATTTTCCAGAAGAACAAGAAAAGATAAGGTTCAATTTTATTACATGGCGCTTGGATCAACAACAGAAATACAAAATCAACTTGTTATAGCAAGAGACTTGGGATATCTCAAAAGTGAACTTTTTCAATCTATTGCTCAACAAACCGTTCAGGTTCATAAACTTATCAACGGATTAATTAAAAGTGCAGCATCCCACGGTTGAATTCGTTTTTTATACGTAATACTTAATACTTTATACTTGATACTATTTATACCCGTTTGGGTGCTTTGAGTGCCACGCCCACGCGGTTTCGATGATCGATTCAATGGTTGTATACTGTGGTTCCCATCCGAGTATTGTCTTTGCCTTCGCGTTATCTGCATATATGGCATCCGGATCACCAGCACGTCTCTCTTTATATTGAATATCAAGCGTTTTTCCTGTGACCTTCTCAACAGCTTTTAGTACTTCCAAATTTGAATACCCTTTCCCTACCCCTAAATTAACTGTCAATGATTCTTTAGTTTTAAGTATTGAAGACACTGCTTTTAAATGCGCATCAGCAAGATCAAGTACGTGAATATAATCTCGAATACATGTTCCATCCGATGTTTTGTAGTCTTTTCCAAACACAAAAAACGGCTTTCCAGTAATCGCTGCTTGAAGCGCAACAGGAATAATGTGTGTTTCCGGTGCATGATCTTCACCCAAAGATCCATCCGGCATGTCTCCACAAGCATTAAAATACCGAAGTTTTGCGTTCTTAATACCATATAACTCCTCATACCAATCTATTATTTCTTCACACGACCGTTTGGACTGAGCATAAATAGACATTGGACTGATAGGTGACTCTTCGGTCACAGGAAGTGATTTTGGGAATCCATAAATTGCACATGTTGAGGAAAATATGAGTGTTTTGCAATCATATTTATGCATTGAATCCAGAAGATTTAACGTTCCATTGATATTATTTCTTAAATAGTCATATGGCCGTTCCATGGATTCGCCGGCAAGAGCAAACGCAGCAAAGTGGATCACCGCATCAAATCGTTCATCCTGAAACACTGCATCTATTTCATCTTTATTACATAAATCTCCAACAATAAGCGGTGTTTTTCCAACAGATTCCCGATGACCATTGACTAGGCTGTCAAAAACAACTGTCTCGTGTCCTTGAGATTGAATGAATGCATTTGTTAGTGACCCGATATATCCAACACCACCGGTAATTAAGAATTTCATATATTTATTCCTTTTTGACTATATATAGTATTATACTCACAAATATAAATCCTGCTCCATACCAAACAAGCCGCTCTCCGGTGAAAAATACCCACTGGGCAAATAATGGAATTGCGAGTGCAAAACATAAAAGCCCCGTGTACACAAACCAGATTGGCTTACGAACAATAAGAAGTATAGCTAACACAATAAAAAATCCGACATCCTGAAGTTTCACGTATGTCTCCTTGCGGCCATTGCATACTCCATAAAGTACTTATTCCACCACTCATCGGTAAACTTATATACGTTATCTCCTAAAAAATAATCAGCGATGCACTCCCTGACACGAAGAATTTCTTTTAAATTAAGAATATTTTTCTTGTCACCAACAGACAAATCCAATAATTCTAAAGCCCGAAAAACTGCAAGTTTCATATACTCAGCATTTTTTGAACGCCAAATGATGGCGCGTGACACTTCACTTCCAATATTTCCAAGCTGTTCAAAGGTTGAGAGGGAATTCCATTTCTCTTGTGTAAGTGACGGATGATACATACTTATTCAGTAATTATGCTGTTTACAATTCTTTGAATTTCCTTTTGAATGTTAGGATTTTCTACTGATCTGCTTGGATTCCCTTGTGAAGGACGAATATTTATCATTGAATCAAATTCAATACGATCAGCAATCGGAAGATCAGGATAAATATTTATACCCCAAAGATTCTGTTGTTTCGATCCATCAGTAAGAAGTATTTGTTCTTCATCAGCATGCATGGCTCCTTCTATTGCCATGAGTTTTCGTTCGATATCTACTACCGCTTTAACGAGTGTTCCTAAACCATTTTTAGCCGATTCTTTCAATTCTTTCAGTGATATTGAGGATGTAATAATACGAATCATAAAGTTTTTCTTACAACGATTTGTAATATTCGATCGTTTTTTTCAAACCTTCGTCAACTGACACAATTGGTTTCCAGCCAAGAAGTGTTTGCGCTTTTGAAATATCTGGTTTTCTTTGTGTTGGATCATCCTTTGGAAGCTCTGCATACACGATTTCTGATTTTGATCCGGTCATTGCTTTAATTTTGTTTGCCAAATCTAACACGGTATATTCTTCAGGATTACCGATATTTACTACTTCTCCTTTTGTATTATCCCCAAACATCATCGCCATAAGTCCTGCCACTTGATCAAAAATATAACAAAACGATCGTGTCTGTTTCCCCTCACCATATATGGTGATTGGTTTACCCTCTAATGCCTGATTAATAAAATTTGATATGACTCTCCCGTCATCTTTTCTCATCTTTGGTCCATAGGTGTTAAAAATTCTCGCAATCCGACCGTCAACACCTTTATTTCGGATATATAACATTGTTATCATTTCACCAAAACGTTTGGATTCGTCGTAACACGCACGTACTCCATTCGGATTCACATTGCCCCAGTATGTTTCTTTTTGCGGATGTTCTTTCGGGTCTCCGTATACTTCACTTGTTGAAGTAAATAAAAACTTTGCGTTATATGCTTTTGCAAATTTCAGTAAATTTCTGGTCCCAATTGAATTAACCAGTGCTGTTTCTTCATCATATTTTTGATAGTCAGGAACGGAAGCTGGAGATGCGAGATGAAACACATAGTCAACATTAGGAAGTACTGGCATATCATTTGTTACATCCCATTTAATGAAGGTAAAATCAGGATTGGTTTTTAAAGGATCTATATTCTTTTCAGTTCCTGTAAGAAGGTTGTCTATACAATAAACTTTATGGCCTTTTCCAAGGAGCGCTTCACAGAGGTTAGAACCAATAAACCCAGCACCACCCGTAACAACACTCACGAGTTTGGATGTATCCATATTAGTTATTGTATCACAGACAAACGCGTGCCGAAGATAAGGAACCGTTCATCTTGATAGGCAACTGGGTAGAGTTGTCGTAATTTTATCTCATCAACAACATATGTAAAATCACTTTTATTCCATTTAGGCATAAGTATATAGGAGATACCCAATTTATTTGCAGTTTTTATATCACCCGCATATATTTTCGAAACTGTTTCAGATGATCGTGTAAATTCTCCGATATTGCCGTAAAAACCGTAATAATTTTTCCTCCCGGCAAGGACGACCGGATCGATCATGTCTTTATACGATACAAAAACAGCATCCTTGGGAGTATTCCGGCGTATCCAGGAAATAACCGGCAATGACTCACTGCCAATTATCGGAAATGCGAATTCATTTTTCACAACCAATAAATCAATTACTCCAGAAATTGTGAGTGCAAAAAAAAGAAAACATGACAGAACCCTTACAATCAGTAATTTTTTATTCCATAACCATATTAACCCTGTGGCTGCAAGAAGATTTATGGGAATAATAAAAATAGACAATAACTTCTGATCAAATCCCCGGTTGTGATACCCAGCGAATAAACTTAAAAGAATAAACATCACGACCATTGGAAGAAATGGCTTTACCCTTTTTCCGAGAACCACGTACCCAATGGCAGCCACAAACGGCAATACTCCAAGATTTTCCCAAAGATATGTCCAGAGCGACCATGTGCGTTGAGAAGATGCGAAAGAATCAGAAGTCATATATTGTGCAAAGCGGAATAATTCAATCAATGTTGGTATATACAGAATAAGTGAAAGAATAACAACTATACCAACAGAACATGCAAATACAATTCCTGCCTTAAGTTGTTTATATACAGCAAATAAAAAAATAATAGAGAGTATGATAGCACCACATATCACTACATTCCAGTAAAACATTCCGCCGACGAAACATCCGATGATGACAGACATATACCATCGTGTCTTTTTTGTTTGTGCGATTATTTTCCAAACAACGGCATAAAGTACTAATCCAAGTACAACAGCAAATGCCAAATGTCGTTGGTTTATGTAGTTATTGAGGGTCATAAAGATACTTATGATTGAACCGTCAAATGGACCTGCAAACGGATACGTAGGAATTTGCCACAAATATTTAAGCGTCTCTATCGATATCCCCTTGTCTGCAATGTATTTCCAAAACGTTAAGGTCGGGTGTGTTATTGTCAAAAGTACTCCAATCCAACCAACAAGTTTCCCTTTTACTCCAAATATCGAAGGGAGAGAGAAAATAACAATAAGAAGTGCTGCAAAAGAAAGGATGCTTGGGCCATTCACTGCCCATATAATCGGAACGCCAAAATATTCCCACAATGCACAGTAAAACGGAAAGAAAAAATGGTAAAACATTGGAAACCCGGCAAAAAATGGAGAACCGAAGGGTATATTTGCTCCGTGTGAAATGGATCGGATAAGTCCAATCGACAACCCAAAATCAAAAATGTTATTGCTTCCGACAAATAGCAGTCCCGATGTGCTGCCATGAAATGTCTTAAACATGAGCCAATAACTGAAACCAAATGCAAAGAGCAAGAAAGCTACCTCAGAAAACGAAAACGATAACTTGATGCGTCGTCTATACCGAATGCTCACAATGGCAAGAAGCGCAGTTGTTGCTATAGTCCCCCACAACAATGGTTGATGAGTTGTTGCCAATGCACAAGAGAAGATATACGTGATGGGCACAATAATTGCGGTTCCGACAAGGAAAGCGCCTGCCAACAGAAAAAGTTTTGGAAATTTTGGAACAATTCGTTCTAATACAATGTACCCGGCGTACCACGAAAGAAGAATAAAAATAATAAGTATCAAAACCATACAATAAAAATAACTATCACAATAAAAACAACAACACTGATAAGTACGCCAACATTTGCATAATACTGTTGCGTTTGGACTATGTCAGGAACCGTAATTTTCATATCCTGAAATTGCGGATTTTCAAAAACAGCGATATCTACATAATTAGCGTTTTGTTTTAATGGAGTACTTTTTAATGCATTAACAATTGACATTCGTAAATCGTTATTATATTTGTAATCCCGCATGAATATTTTTCCTTCGATATTCATCGGAACAATCACATATTTCACTCCGGCGTTATTTAGCGTTTCAAGAAATGCAGAACTTGTTGCGACAGTCGCCAGTTCTGACAGTGACATATCTTTAAACAACTGATTCATTTGCAACACTGGATGAATATCGGAATAATATGCGAAATTTTCTTTGTTCGGTATCCAGAGCGTTCGGGATGATTTTGTATCTTGAACTAATTGATCTTTTAACTGAACATATTCCTGCGGAAGTTGTATTGGTTGAAAATTTCCTTTAACCTCGCCAGTAGCAACTGCTCGAAGTAAAATAAGCCAAAATACCCCAAATAACGCATATACAAAATATTTATTTATCTTCGAAAGAGTAAATGGAATAAGAACAGAATATCCAATAGCAGTCAACATGTAGAATTTTGTTGGATCGCGGAACATTATAAACCCGGGAATATGTTGAAAACACCAAGTAAATATTCCTCCAAACGGAGGCTGCGTTCCTTTTGCAAAAAACGCTCCGATAAGAACTAATAGTCCCAAAAATAGTATGTGCTTTTTATTTTTTGCTTGTGTAATAAATAGTAGAGAACAAAATGCTACGAGCGGAATAAGAAGAAATTCCGGCTGCAAAAAATATACCTTTCCAAAAAGATTCTCCGGCCAATTGGGGTGAAGAAGTGAAATAGTATGGGAAAAGTCCGCAAAACTTAAAAACCGAAGCATACCGGGATTTGTAAAATCCTCTCCCATAACTGAAGGACCGGTCTGCGTCATAATAGTCGGCAATATCCAAAATGCATGAACTGCCATCGCCACAAGTACGGAAATGCTCGTTGAGCGTATATGAAACCTTCTTGAAATTATTTGATAAAGGAAAATTACTCCAAACGCCAAATACGCAAGGCGCAGATCAAAAATAATAAGAAGAGTCAACCATAATCCATTGGTAATCGCTTTTTTTATTGTTGGCTTTTTTGTATCGAGAGATTCGATAAAGCGAAATAACACAAACGGTGCAAATGCGTACGCAAGCGCGACCCCGAGTTGCCCCCCGCTAAACAGAAGTAAAAAATACGTATTTGCTATATAGATGAAACTTGCTAGCCAAGAAGATAGACGTGATTTCAATATATATTTAGCTAAACAATAAGACGAATATGCAGCGATAATAAATACCGCCATCCACAAAAGTTTTTCGATAAAGAACCATGATAATCCTATTGCTGACAGCAGTTTCAAAACGAGACGGAACGGATAATCGAGCCACAAACTCATAATACCTGACCATCCGAATCCGACATCTGTTCTAAAGACGTTCGGAATCCACGAGAGATGCTGAATTTGTTCTTTCCAAAAAAAATCTAAATCTCCTGATGATAAATACCAATTCATATACTTATTTATTTTTAAATTCTACATAGGAAACACCCAAGGCTAATACAATTGTATAGAATACCGCTAAGGCTAGCCTAGTTGATTCAAGTACTCTGTTTAAGGCGATATTTATTAAAAGATATAATAATAATATGATTGCGAATAGATAAACATATGATGAAGAGAACTTATGTCCAACAAATAAATTTTTTGAAACTGGATAGAACTTATGTCCAACAAATAAATTTTTTGAAACTGGATAGAACTTATGTCCCACAAATAAATTTTTTAAAACTGGATAATAATAATTGATAGCAATTAGAAATGTAACAGAAACAACATAAATAATAACGTTTGAATCAAAATCCACGGGAAGAAAAATATATACAAAATACAAATATAAAATAATACATATTTCAATAATAAAATATCTATGCTTTCTCGTTCTAGGGCTTTTTGTAAAAAAATACAAAATGGGTAGCAGGAATAATAAATAGAACAAAACAAAATATGGGTCTTTCATTAAACTAATACTCTTTGCTATTACAAATGAAGTTAGCAATGAGTTATTAAAAATAATATTTTCCCTTAAATAAACATATTGCGTAGCTATCGAATTATGCCCACCATAAAAACCGATTGAATCTATAATGCTCCCTTTTTCAGAAGTTATCTCGATTTCATATGTTTTTCCCTTCGAATTTGGAATGACCGGAAAACCCAAGGGATAGAATAATTTATCTTTAAATACGTCAACAACGTATGCGTTGTTAACGCTCCAGGTTTCGGTTTCCTTTTCACGTAATCGAAAATGAATTATGTCGTAATTAAATCGATTAAATGTTTTTGGTCGTAATTTTAGAATGCCAAAGTTATCATGTTTTGCCGTAATTTCAAAGTGAAGTGTATCTTCTTTTAGAAGTGGCTTTTCTGTAAATTCAGTCGTAAGTGTTTCTTTATGTAATTCTTGAATAGCCGTAATATAAACGTCTCGATACCAAAACAGAGAAAGCAATATACTGGAAATAAATAGTACCATTATTGTCACTATTTTCTTCAAAGATTTCATCATGGTAAAAATAATAAAACTAATATAAAAATAAGACAACCAAGGCTTATAATAAGCGCTGGTTTTGTAACCAAATCCGGTAAAAATTGTATGTGTAGTTTTAAGCTAATTGAACCATCAGCTTCCCCGATAACATATTCTGGATATTTGGTCTTTAATGTATAAGGATCGATTTCCCAGCCGTTACCAAAATCATAAGCTTTAACATTTTCTATTGGTAGCTTAACCAAATTGTTGGAATTAGCAAGCTGTAGTTTCCAAAGACGGTTATATGGCTCCGCTAAAACTAACTTTAAGGGTTTTGTTATTCCCACAATTGTCACTTTATATAAACCAGAACGTACTTTTTTGTATGTATAAGAAATAGTTTCATCTGCTATTGGATAGTCTCCGATGTCTTTTGTAAAAAAAACCGTGTTTGTATAATATTTTTGATTGATTCGATATAAAACATAACGAGTACCAAAATCTTGGAGCTTGTCACCTAAAATAACATTTTTATATTCGTCGTTCTGATCACTCATAAACGGATATGAATCTAAGAATTCTAATGCCTTTTTTGGCAGCTTTTCATTATTTACGATAACATAACCTATATTCTGTTTTTGAAATATTCGCCCGATAGCATCATAATCCTTTATTCGAAGCAGCATCCTAACTTTAGAATTAAGATCTGGGTTTGTTGACGTTTGAATTCCATAATAACCTGCAATATCGCTAGATTGCGCTAAAACCTGTAAGGGCGATAATCCTGCATAGTAATGATTGCCTTCGCCTTCTTCTTTAATAAATACATATCCAGGGTACGTCATAGGCAACCAAACATAACGAGAGGAAGTGGGATTACTTTTTAAATACCCAATTAGCTGAAAAAACTCTTTATTCAAAGAACCGGTTATTCTATTCGAATACTCTTTATCATTAAATTTTGGAAATAGGTACGGGTAAGCAGTAAAAAACATGGCGCCAACAATAATGACAAGACCGATATATTTAAACAGTACTTTCGTTTTCGTTCTTTCTAATACGCATAATGAGACATAAAGAACAAACGAATAATGAAATGACATTGCTAAAGCGAATTTATCGTACGTATTGCGAAACATTCCGAACAACGGTACATAATTATTTAAGAATTGAAAAAGACGTAAATTCCATTCCCCAAAATTCGGAGTAAAAAATAGCATCGCGAATAATAATCCGGACAAACCGACACAATAATATTTATAAAGACTTCTACTTACCAAATGTATTCTGGTTCCAGCCAGTAGAATGACAAACAGATAAATAACCCCTATTGACTGAGCAAGCGTCGGACCTTCCCGATCAGACCACGACGTTCTTACAGTTCCTATCATTTGATAAACAGGACTATTCAAATGAGTCAATGCTTCAATGAGGTAGTTATTCGCCGCTTTTACCTGAAGAGTCGAATTCGTTGACGTCACACTCACCTCTCCTGTTGGATATACAATTGGGATTACTTGATGAATGATCCAATAAAAATTAAGAAAAAAAAACGATATGAAAAGAACAATACTTGCTTTCCAGAAGAAATCTCTATACTGAAAAACGATAAAAAGCAGTAATGGAAAAAGAATAAATACCGTTGCAAGAAACCAAGGTGCACTTAATAACGTTGCGCTAAATACTGAATACAACAAAGAGGACAAGAGAATATATTTATAGCTTCTTTTTTTCATTCCTTTCACAAAAAGATATAAGCATCCAGGCAACACCATGAGCATAAAGATAGCTATCAATTGATGTTGCATAAACGTTTTAAGGATAAAGGGGGAAAAGACGTAATATAAAGCTGCAATGATAGAAGAGACATACCCAATGACTGAAAAACTTGGTATGAGCTCTTGCAAGAGAAGATGCATGAATAAAAAACCAAACATGAGAATTATTCCGTACATAAAAAACTGTATATTTAACCATGGAAATATATACTGAAATACCGTCGCTATCGCTAGTATTGGTGCTGAATAGCTGACGGGGAAATATCCCATATTTCCGCCAAGCGTATTATTTGCAATAACCTTTAAAGAGAAATTTTCCAGATATTGTTTTGGGAATAAATAATAGAGCCTGGAGTCATCTCCACCAACCATATACAGTTTCCCCCAGAAAAGTTGAGGCAATAAAAATAAAGCTGTCAGGACAAACAGCAGTAATGCATGTCTCCATTTCATATGCTTTTTTTTGCACTAATTACAAATACATCCCCCATTCCAAATATATCTAAAATCCTCTCAAGAGGATAGAGTAGAAATAGCAGCATTGGTCGATTTATTAAATCAATATTGATTCGTAACGTGTCATGTAAAAAATACTGAATTGACCCCAATATCCCTCCTGCAGAAAAAAACGATATTTTTATATTTGTAAACCCTGTTCTTTTAAGAAGCGATATCAGTTGTTTAGGATTAAAGACATACAGGTGTCTCGGGCAATCAAGATTATACCAATATTGTTTAAAAATCTTTGCTGCGAAGCTCTTTGCATTCGGAGTGCCGATAATTAATTCTCCTCCCTTTTTGAGTTTTTGATACGCAAGTACAAGTAACGCGTCCGGATTATCTAAATGTTCTATCACGTGATACAGTCGAATAACATCAAAATAGTTATCCTGATACAAACCCATTGTTTTATATGATCCAAACGTTACCTTTTTTAATCCCCGTTTACGAGCTACTTGTATAGCAGACTTATCGATATCTAATCCGTATACATCCCAGCCAATATTCTTTAGTTGGAATAATGTATCACCTGAACCACATCCGATATCAAGAATTTTACCGTATTCTACATATGAAGGGATCGCCGGAATTTTAATAATTGACCTCAAACAGCGATGAACGAGTTTCATAGAAATACTTGTTTTTATCATATAGGAGCGTAAGCGCCAAAAAATACCGGGCTTTGTATTTTTTTGGTACGAATAATACGTTTTTGGATAGTATTTACGTACTTCACGTTCGTCTAAAAATGGGTCAAGACTCCATATACCACATCTGTTGCAACAAATAGTATGAAATAAACCTGGGAAATAGTATAACCTATCCTTTGATGGAAAAAGATTTTCCCATGTAGTACTAAAACAAACCGGACATTTCATACGCGTGCAATAATAAGGGTCGTCGATATCCAACCCCAAAAAGGAATATAGCAAGGCAGTACAATATTTAATTTTGGATGAATTCTCCAAAGGTATGGAGGAAGAGACATGGGATATGTTTCTACGGTAACAAATCCTTGTTTTAAAAATGCATTCTTCCAATATTCTGGTTCATGAACATGAATATGAGTTGGCATGCTACATATATGTTCATACGGATATTGTGTCGTGCCGACAAAATATCCTCCCTTTTTTAATAGTTTTTTTATGTTACGAATTGCAAAAGACGGAGTGTGAACATGTTCTAATACCTCAAAGGATACTACTCTATCATATTGTTTCTTGAGAATTTGTTTTTTTTCAATGTCATAGAATATATATGGCGCATGGGGATGTTTTTCTACATATGTTTCAATTGCTTTCTTTGATATATCACTTCCGGTAATAGGTACTCCGCGTGTTGATAGTTGTGTAAGCACTCCTCCCATCCCGCTTCCTATTTCAAACATATGAAGTGAATTGCTATAAATATCAATGTGTTTTTGTATATATGCAAGCCAATTACTGTACCACCTAGCATGTAAATCAAGTTGCGTGTGTAACGATATCTTCTTATTGCTTCCTATTCTATTTGTATAATAAAAATTCCAATCAGTACGACTATCTTGTTTTTTAGAATCATTGATGCTCCATGCTTCTTTTAGGTACTCGAGTATTCCAACAAGAAAAAATAAATAAAACCATTCTCCTAACCTTTCAGTTATTACACTCGTTCCAGTCTGTATGTATGATAAGCCCATGGTTATAAGAAAATATAACGCTATAACAAAAGAAACCTTACTCGTTCCTTTTTGTATAATCATAAATACAAAAAATATCAAAAATGCTAAACCAAAGGAGATATCAGAATAAGAAAATGTACCCGCAAGATCAAGCAGCACAATTCCTGCCATGATAAAAATCAGACACAAGGAACCGATTATTAATAATTTAGGTCTTTGCATATCGTTTTTTAATTAGATATAAAATAAAAAGAACAGCAATAACAATAAACGCTACCCCTGAAATCAAACTTCCAATATAAAAATAGTTTTGAAACTTTAAATATATACGTCCTTGGATTACAGAACTTTTTGCTTTTGTGGGATCGATAACCCATCCGTTAGCGTAATTATTTATCATGATATGCTCTTTTATTATCTCCTTGTTGTTTTGGAAATCTATTGTCCAACTTTTCTGATACGGCTCAGAAAATACAATAACAAATGGCGTTTTTCGCTCATTCATTTGAACCCATATATCATAAATAACGGGTGATATTTTTTTGTATGTTAATGATCCGGTTTCATCACCCTCGATATATATGAGCGGTTGAATGAGGTCTTTATCGATTTCATACAGGGAATAAAATCCTTTTTCGTAAATTTTATGAATAGGAAGGGATTCAAGAAGAGCATCGTACGATGCTTTGTCTTTAATTGATGGAATCCCTTCTTTGGGATATTCATAGGGAAAAGACGGAAAGTTTGTATAAATACGGTCATCTGAGTTATAAAAAATATATCGGATGTTAAGTCGCGAAAAATATTGAATCAAACGATCAATATCTCTATTAATAAATGCATCGGTGATTTGCTTTTTATATGGACCAAACGTCCAAAAACCAGCATAATCAGTTCTGCCGGTTATAGGAAATACTGTTGGTATTCCCATATATGCACCACCCTCTTTACCATAAAACAACTGAAAATACGGAAACGTCAAAGGAAATATAGTTACTTTGCCATCTTGAGGTAAGGTTTTAATAAATGAAAGTGTTGAAATTAAGTCCGGATCTAACTTTAGTACTGAAGTTACATTATTTGATTGATATAAAGGAGCTTTAATAGCATCTCCCCGCAGAAATGGATATATCCGATACAACGATAGACAAATAACAAAAATAGTAATACCGATGGCAACGAATCGCTTCAAGGGTTTTATTAATAAATAGAAGGAACATGCAAATAATAATGCAAAAAAGAAGGAATAGACGTAATACCATTTCTCCTGAAACGATCGAAACATCATAAACCCGGGAATATAAAAAAGGTGTTTATATATATAAATTCCAATGTGAGTGATATTTGCGGATACTAAATAAAAGGTAATTGCAAAAAAAACGCTTAAAATAGCTAACAATCGTGAAGGCTTTCTCAAAAACCCGAGTAGAACAATTATTGGAATTATTAAAATAAATATAGTTTTCCTAGACCATTCTGATGGTTGAAATAGTTCTAAACTTATTTTTCCAAGATCTTTATGGTTTGCTTCAAAATATTTTACACCGGAAGCTAGAATCGTTTCTTCATTAAATATATATGAATGTGTAACACTACTTTTATCAAAAATGGACGCGGCAATAGGTATAAGATGATACGAATGGACACCAATAAGTACTATTAGTAAAATAAATAATTTCTTCCACGGTATGGCTACTTTATAGATAATTCGAAGAATAATAAATAGAAAAAGTATAGCAAGCGGGTAAAACGATGCAACCTGTGGCATTCCGGTAAAACTAAAGTTCACTGAATATATAAAAGAAATTATAATGATACCCAATCCATATAATGGGTTTGATGTTGTACAAAATCGTAATAATAGATAAAAAATCAACGGATTGAGAAATATCTGATTATGTGTGTCTAGTTGAGCTAACCATCCCAATTTTGTTATCAATGTTATATAAACTATTCCGCTGGTAATAGCAGCAAGTACAATGCGAATTTTATTTTTTTCGTTCACTGTCAATAATTGTTTAACTATCAAATATATTGATACAAAAGCAAGAGATAGCAATATACCTCTGTCCACTCCAATGGTTAGAGTTGAAAAGCCTGTTACTCGTAATATCAAATAGCAGAATATGTAGTACGGAAGAATAGCATATGCTGTCGCTCCATCAAAATTTCTTCTTTGAAACAAGTTTTGCACCAATGAAAGCGGATCGATAAAGTATAGCCTTCCGCTATCTCCTCCTATATCAACAAATCCCGGCTTTAACCAAAAAAATGGTATAACAAATAATACTAATGCGATACCTAAAGCAATCAAGATAGAAAAATTGATTGTTTTATTACTTTTCATATGCTTTTGTAGATCCATCGTAACTCATCATTGTCGACTTAATTCCCAATGTTTTCAAAAAATAATAATATACGATAATACTTGCGGTTATGACAGTCAATGGAACGTGAATGCAATATGATGCATCCTTTCGAGTAACCATGAGATATGCAGCATCTATACAAGGAAATAAAATAGAAAATGCATAGGGAAGAAATAAAAGTTTTTTTAAACGAGAAATTGGCGTCTGGAATTCTTCTCTTCCGGTAAATCCAGATGCACCTAGGGTATCGGTATGAAAAATATTATTTTTTATTCGCCAAATAATCTTTTGCATGTAACCTCCAAAATTGTCAGATGAATAATGATATAACGAATCGTTTTTAACAATCCCAAGAAACGGATATTTAGGACATAAAAGATGTAACAAATGAGGAACTAATTGATATTGAGTAACAGTGTTGTCAAAACTCTTTTTTACATATGATCTATCAATCATCCCTCCTCCGGCACCCAATTCTATAAGTGCTATTTCGGAAGAAGTGGAAAGATCAAAAATAGAATATAATTCTGTATCAAATGTTACTTTAAACCGTTTGTACATAGTTGGTAGGAAAAAATTTGAATTCTTTGATAATCGATAGATAAAGAAAGAAAAAGGATCTCCAAATTCGTTAATATAACGATTAATGATGTGGAGTCCGGGCGGATTACTATATCCATTTCCTGTTATTGCTTTAACGTTGTGATGCTTTTTAAAAATATCAACTCTTGTTTTGATACTATCGATATTTGTAAAAACTTCATCATGATCAATATAAAGAACATATAGCCCTTTTGCATTTTGAAGTCCTAAATATTTAGCATAATTAGGCTCGACTTTGGGATTCATAATTATTTTACAATCATATCGTTTTGCAATAGATACAGTGCTATCTGTAGATCCTCCATCAATAATTAATATTTCGATATTTTTTTTCGGGTATGTTTGCTTGTTAATTGCCTCTAGCACTTTAGGAAGAGTACGGGCGGAATTGAACGTTGCGATAATAATGCTGACTAAAGCCATTGTTATGCATTATATATGTTTATAATAATCATGAATACAATGAAGTACCTTTGCCTGCTCATCGCTGCGCAAGTCGTAAAAAAGAGGTAGTCGGAGCAAAGTATCGGCAACTAAATCAGTAACATTCATGCTTCCAACATATCTGCCAAATTTTTTTCCAGCTGGAGAAGAATGTAATGGAACATAATGCGTTACCGCAAGAATACCATTATCTTTAAGATGTTGAGCAAGTTCTATTCTCTGTATTTTGTTTTTTGTCAAAATATAATACAAATGAGCATTGTGATCGATATATTTCGGCATGATGGGTCTGCGGATTAATTCGCGATCTTCTAAATCTTTCAATTCTTTATGATACCTATTCCATAATAAAACTCTTTTTTTTGTAATGCTTGTTGCTTTTTCCAGCTGAGCCATCAAAAATGAAGCAATTATTTCACCCGGTAAATAAGAAGAGCCGATATCTACCCACGTATATTTATCTACAAGACCTAAAAAAAATTTACTTCTATTTGTACCTTTTTCTCTAATTATTGTTGCTCGTTCAATAAATTTTGGATTATTAATAAATATAGTCCCGCCTTCACCCGATATAATGTTCTTTGTCTCATGAAAACTAAAAGCAGCCAAATCACTTACTGTGCCCAAAAATTCATTCTTGTATTTGGCTAAAAACGCATGAGCTGCGTCTTCAAGTACAAGTAAATTATGTTTTTTAGCAATCGATCGTATGCTATCCATTTCACAACCAACTCCTGCATAATGAACAACAACTATAGCTTTAGTCTTTTTTGTAATTGCTTGTTCAATAATCTGTTCATTAATATTTATTGTGTCATAGCGAATATCAACAAATACTGGAACACCACCGCGAAGAACGAATGCGTTCGCGGTGCTCACGAATGTATATGAAGGCATAATTACTTCATCTCCGGGTTTTATTTGAGAAAGTATAGCTATCATCTCCAAAGCTGCTGTTGCAGAATGTGTTAATAGGCTCTGTTTACATCCAAACTTATCTTGCATCCATCGTTGACATTTTTTTGTATAAAATCCATCCCCAGCTAGTTGTCTGCGCCTATGAGCATCTCGAATATACGACATTTCTTTTCCAGCAAGATGTGGTTTATTAAAAGGAATGTTCATATTTGTTTATATAGATAATCTACTATTATCGATGATGGTTTCTTTGTGAACTTGATGGGAGGTTTCTTATATTGTACATAATTATGTAAAAAATGTCTTATTACAGGCATATGTAATTTGCTTAAAACAACATTTCGTTGTAATCCTTCGATACGTTCTGTGTAATTCCGAAGAATGAGGCACGGTTTTCCCATATAATATAATTCTTCTTGATTGCTTCCTCCATCTGTAATGACAAACTCTGATCCTTGCAATAATTTAATAAAATCTCCATACGGTAAACGTCCAATTTTTATCATATTGTCTTTAGTTTCTTTAGGGATAATCAAATCTAATGCTGTAATAAATTGCGTTGATTGATCATGAACTAAAAAAATGCATTGTAGATTTTTTGGGATAGAGCGAAAAATATATGAGAGAATTTGTTGCATCTGTTTAATTACAAAAAAAATATGTTCTTGTCTATGTACAACAAGCACATAATATTTTTTATGTTGTTTCTGTATATTATCTACCACCGGATTATGACTTTCGTTTTTGACAGCACTCAAAAATGTTTCTATTAGGGTATTTTGTTTTGTATCTATTTTTTCTCCGTTTACATGTTTCAAATTATTTACACACCATTCATTAGGGCAAAAATGAATATCAGCAAGTTTTGACACTATATATCTGCATATCTCTTCAGGAAACGGTTCCCAAAAATTAAACGATCGTAAACCAGATTCAATGTGAACAAGAGTCAATCCGTATGTTTTGGCAACTAAAGACCCCATAAGCGAGGAAACAGTATCTCCGTGAACAATGAAATATGAATTCAATTTATTCAAACCTTTAAACTGATGCTTCAACCCTATCAACAACGAAAAGAATGTTCGTATTCCCCATGAAATAAATTGCAATATAGAAGAATCTGCGCTTTTTGGAGTAACTGCATAGATAATATCTAACTTACCGATGGTAGAAAGGAATTCATCAAAACGAATATCGTTTTGTCGCGAAGCAATTACCGTAAATTTGACTTTCCGTTTATTTAACTGCTGAATAACCGGTGCCAATTTAATTAGTTCAGCAGTGGTACCGATAAAAATAAACACTCGTCTTTTTTGCATAATTTCATTGGTAATCCATTCATTTCATACATAAAGCCATTATGGCCTTTTGTACATGAAGCCGATTTTCAGCTTGATCAAAAACAATTGACTGTGGTCCATCAATAACATCGTCAGTTATTTCCTCACCCCGATGAGCCGGTAAACAATGCATCACCAATGCGTGTGCTGGTGCCTTTTTTAACAAAGATCTATTTATCTGATAGGGAAAAAGTATTTTTTTGCGCATCTCGCCATCTGTTCTTCCCATACTTACCCAAACATCAGTATGAATGATATCAGCGTACTTGACCGCTGCTACTGGATCATTCGTTACGCTTATACGTGCTCCTGTTTTTTTTGCCTCTGTATACGCCATGTCTAGAATAAATTTTGATGGTGTATATTGTTTCGGAGCAGCCACAGTTAAATGTATACCAAGTCTTGCGGAAAGGAGCATGAGAGAATTTGTGACATTATTATCTCCATCTCCAATAAAACACATGGTAAGTTTTTTTAATATTTCTCGTTTTTCAAAAACAGTAAAAATATCCGTCAATGCTTGGCATGGGTGATACATATCGGATAAACCGTTTATTATTGGCACTATTGCATTTGCTGCTAATTCTTCAATTTCCTTTTGAGCAAATACACGCGCCATAATACCGTCAACATATCGGGAGAGTACTCGAGCAGTGTCACCGATGGTTTCACCTCGAGATAGTTGGAGATCATTGGGGCCAAGAAATAGCGCGTGACCACCTAACTGCGTCATTCCAACCTCAAAACTCACACGCGTTCGAGTTGATGGTTTTGCAAAAATCATGGCGAGTGATTTTCCTTTTAACAATTCATGTGGTTTACCTTCTTGAAGTTTCTTTTTTAAACGTTTCGTTAAAGTAAAAATATCCCAAATTTCTTCAGCGGTGCGATCAAAGTCGTATCGTAAGTGATGAGGAAAACTATTACGAATTTTCATATTAAACCTCCATTTATATTAATCGCTTGACCCGTGATATATCCAGCATCTTCAGAACATAGGAAAGCAACAAGTTTTGCGACTTCTTCCTTTGTTCCGATCCTACGAAGAGGTATGGATTGAATACTTTGCTCTAATATTTTATTAGACATAGTATTTGACATCCCTTCATCGGTAAATCCCGGACATATCGCATTAACTGTTATGGCGTATTTTGCTACTTCTTTAGAAAGAGACTTTGTAAAACCAATGATTGCTGCTTTTGACGCACAATAACTCGTCAATCCATATTCACCCACCAGACCGCATATGGAAGACATATTTATTATTCTTCCTTTGCCACGTTGGATGATGGCTGGTAACAATTGCTTTGTTATATGATACATTCCATAAATATTTACTTTCATAACAGTCTCCCAATCTTTATCAGTTAGATTGAGAAACGTGCTTCTTTTTATTACACCGGCGTTATTTATTAACATATCGATATGTGTAAAATCTTTTTGAACACTACGAGCCATATCAACAATTTTTTTAGGGTGCATGAAATTTGCATAATATAATTTGCTTTTTGGGGAAATTTTCCGTATTTCATGAAACGTGCTTATCGCGACTGAAGATTTTTTTGTAGCATGAAGAATAAGCGTTGCGCCTGACGACGCAAGCTCAAAGGCTATCGCTTTACCAAGCCCTCGGGATGAGCCAGTTACCAATGCTATCTTACCCTCAAAGCGTTTCATAGGTTCTCAACCAACATTGCAATTCCTTGGCCACCACCAATACACAAACTTGCCATACCAAATTGTTTCGATTGTTTTTTTAATTCATAAAGAAGCGTTGTTAAAATTCGTGCTCCACTTGCTCCAATTGGATGACCTAATGCAATTGCTCCGCCATTAACATTAATGATCCGTTCATCAATATCAAGCAATTGTTGAACTGCAATGCTTTGACATGCAAACGCCTCATTTATTTCCCAAAGATCTATATTTTTTGTTGTCAATTTTGCTTTAGCCAAGCACAGTTTTGCCGCATAATATCCCCCAAGTCCCATAAATTTGGGATCAAGCCCAATAGAGGCATATTGAACTATTTTTGCCATTGGTTTAATACGATGTTTGTGTGCAAAATCTGCAGAGGTTAAAACAACTGCTGCTGCGCCATCATTCAGTGAACACGCATTTCCTGCGGTGATGGTACCTTTAACAAGGAATCCTGGTCGGAGTTGAGAAAGTTTTTCCAAGCTTGTCTCTTTCCTCGGTTGTTCATCGACAGAAAACATCAAGGTGGTTTTTCCTTTTGTTATGGGAACCGGAATAATTTGTTTTGAAAATGAATTATCAGTAATGGCCTTTAGTGCTTTTGAATGACTATTCACTGCATACGTATCTTGTTCTTTTCTAGTAATTTTATATTTTTTAGCAATATGTTCAGCAGTTAATCCCATAGGTTCTCCGATAAGACTGCAAAATAATCCATCATAGATCATCGCATCCCGCACTGTTTGATGCCCAATTTTTGCTCCGAAACGGTAATTATCTAATAGATACGGACAACGACTCATATTTTCCATACCACCTGCAATAATTACTTGCGAATCATCTATTAATATGGATTGCAAACCCATAATGATACTTTTTAGTGAAGAACCGCAAATTTTATTAACCGTACACGAAGGGACTTTCTTGTCAATTCCGCTTGTATACGCAGCTATTCTGGCTGGGTTTTGTCCAAGTCCCGCTGAAAGCACATTTCCCAAAATCACCTCATTTACATAATTGGTTACAGATGGATTTGTTGTTAATAATGCTTTAATAATAATCGACGCCAATTCTGTTGCAGACACATCAATAAGGCTACCACCATATTTTCCTATCGGAGTTCGTTTTGCATCAATGATGTACACGGGGTCTTTCATTGTGTAAAATATAGTATAGATACCATGAGAAAGCAATCACCGCATTTATACACATCTTGGAAGCCAAGTAAACCAACGTCTTCAGGTGCGTTAGCGTACCACGCCGCAGTTATCAAAGCGTCTTGGCACATAGATAATATTTATGAAATAATCCGACTGATTAAAAAAATGGTCAAGGTTGATGATGTCGTTGTTGATTTTGGTGCAGGAACAGGAAGTTCAGCAGAATATCTTCTTCAGCACATGACTCAAAAATTTTCGCTATTTCTTGTTGATAATTCTCCATCTTGGCTAGGTAACGCTTACGGCTTGTTTCATACAAATCCTCAAGTTACCTGTTTGTTATTAGAAAAAAATCAGGGACGATATAAAACACTTGATGAAATCATTGGGGAACAAACAGCACATCATGTTATTGCCGCCAATACAGTACACCTCATTCCAAATATATCAGAGACATTCGCGGGCATCTATCGCGCACTCAAACCTGAAGGGATATTTACATTTCAAAGCGGAAATATTAAACGAAAAGACAGAAAGAAAGATCTCTTAATGATTGATGATTCGGTCCATCGGGTACATGATTTTGGCATATCCATAATCAAAACAGATAAAAAATACAGACAATATAAAAAAGGGATTACTATAAGATTACAGGAAGGACTTTCACAAAGAAAATTTGTCTTTCCTGATCCAAGACCAATCGGATACTATCTAGATGCGCTAAAAGATAACGGTTTTAGAAATATACAGAGTAGTTATAAACAAATAAAAGTTTTATATATAGATTGGCTATCCTTTTTAAGAGTCAGACGTTTGCAGGCAGGTATATTACCGGAAATTGGGGGAAAAGATCCAACTACAGAAGAAGAACGCGATAGAGATAAAATAATTATACAGGCCTCACATATGCTTTTTGATGAGTTAAAAGAAAAAAATCCGCTTGCAGATAACACCTCATTTACTACGGAATGGGTATATGTTCAGGCTCAAAAATAACACTGGTTATAACAGCACATTATGCATAACAATTAAAGGCTGTGTAAATTTTGCGTGAGTTAAATACATATATACATTAAGCACTTGAATATTATTTAGTGAAATAACAGAAGTTATCGATTTAAATTTTTTTACTTTCAGTATTTGATACATATGATGATATAGTATTTTCCCTAAGCCTTTACCTTTGTATAAAGAATGTAACCCGGCCAAACGGAATTCAGCGTACTCCTTCTGTTCATTGACAATAAAAAATCCAATAATAATTCCTCTTTTATCAATAAACTTATATACAATGTCTGAATTATGAAAAGAGTTCTCTATCCACATCTCAAACCGATAATCCGCTCTTGCTTTTGGAATATGTGCATCTAAATGAAAACGGTCAGCAGTAAATATAGATTTTGCAATATCTCGTATCTCCTTTTTATCAGATAGGTCCGCTGGAATTAATTTGTATTCGTCACTGTTTGAAAAAATAAACGAACTTGCATTCCATGCTGATAAATCTATATCTAGAGTAGTTGTTTGTTCTATGTAATAAAACCCAACATTATCAAGCGTGTTAATTTTCTCATAATCTGCAAGTGGAATTTTACTAACCAATAGATCGCCTTTTTTTAGTTTGTGTGAATGTTTGAGTTGAATAACAAGTTTTTTGAGAGTTGCCAAAGAAGAGACAGAAAAATTTTCAATTTCAATTGTTGTGTTATGTAAATATTCGCTATCCCACGGTATTATCGCATAACACAGGCTTGATGAGCCTATTCGAATTACTTTTGTTTCTTTTGTAAACACAGTAAATTTTATCTTATCACAATTTGATAAAAAATTGACAAACCCTTTAACTTTCGGGATAATGCGCACTATGTTGACAACAAAAAACATACATATTTTAGGAATTCATACCGGTCATAATGCCACGGCCTGTATTCTTAAAAATGGTGAGATAATTGCATGTGTTAGTGAGGAACGCTTCTCAGGAATAAAGAACCATATGGGACTACCACAAAAAAGTATTGCGTGGTGTCTTGAATATGCAAAAATTACAACTGAGGATTTGGACTTTATCACTCTACCCTCATCATTTGGTTCACCTATAGGTCTTTCTGAGGGAACAAAAAAAGAAATTACTGTACATATTCTGAATATCTTTTATAACTTTGTTAGCAGTATAAGAACTTCGTGGGGTCGACTGGTCTACAAATTTCCCAAAATAAGACCGGTAGGTACCTTTTTTTACTACCTTGCCACCAAAACGTACGGAGCATATCTTCTAAAAAAAGAGAGACAATATATCGCTTCCTATCTTCATGTTCCAATTAATAAAATTGTAACCACGGGACACCATCTATCTCACGCTGCCGCCTCTTATTATAGTTCACCTTTTAATCAAGAAAAGTCAGTTGTGCTAACGCTCGATGCAGAAGGTGATAACGTATGTTCCACGGTAAGCATATTTCACAAAGACCACTTTCAGAGAATAGCTTCCACTTCAAGAGAAAACTCACTTGGATGGATATATCATGATGTCACAAGATTTTTAGGTATGAAACCGGGTGAGCATGAATATAAGGTTATGGGACTTGCTCCGTATGCTAAAGAGAAGGATGTAGATAAACTATATGACAAAATAAAAGATATCCTTACGTTAGATCCAAAAAATAAATACCGTTTTTATGCAAAATTCAATACTCAAGACACTCTCTACTTTTTAAAACGATCAATGACGTTTGTACGATTTGATATATTGGCAGGAGCTTTTCAAAAATTAGTTGAGGAAAGAATTCTCGAGTGGGTATCATATGTCACTAAACAGACACGATTACATACACTCATTTTCTCTGGTGGAGTTTTCATGAACGTGAAAGCCAATTATAAAATTTTGCATTTAAAGAGTGTATCAAAAGCATTTTTTATGCCTAGTGCAGGAGATGAATCATTAGTTATAGGATCGTGTTATCTTACATACTTACAAGTAACTAAGTCAAAATATGGTTATCCATATGTAAAACCTCTACAAAATCTTTATTTAGGCCCAGCATATTCAGATAAAGAAATATTTAATAACCTTTCGGATGCACAAATTAAGAAAAAATACACCATAACAAAATCGAATAATATCGAAAAACAAATCGCCAAACTTCTGGCAAAAGGTCAAGTTGTAGCAAGATGTTCTGGACGAATGGAGTGGGGGGCAAGAGCATTAGGTAATAGATCCATCCTGGCCAATCCTCAAAACACAGATATTGTTAAAATCATTAATGATCAAATGAAGCAAAGGGACTTCTGGATGCCTTTTGCACCTTCGATATTACGTGAAAGAGCACGTGATTATTGTATTATTCCAAAACATATTGAAGCTCCATATATGATCATCTGTTTTGACCCGACTGAGCTGGCAATAAAAGAATTACGCGCAGCTATGCACCCATATGACTTTACGTTGCGACCACAATTTATTGAAAAATCATGGAATCCTACTTACTATAAAATTATTAAAGAATTTGAAAATATTACAGGTATAGGAGGTGTATTAAATACATCTTTTAATCTACATGGATATCCGGTAGTCCTCGGCCCGAAAGAAGCTCTCTATGCTTTTGAACATTCAGGGTTACAATATTTAGCCCTTGGCCCATATCTACTTCACAAAAAGATTAAGTAGTGTTTCTATTAGCTAAATATTCTTTTGCATACCACTCGATTGTTTTATGTAACCCTTCAGCAAGAGACGTCTTTGCAGTAAATCCGGTTTTTTCTTTTGCCTTTGTGTTATCACTATTTCGTCTGGGACTTCCATCAGGCTTGGTTATATCGAATTGTATATCAGAATTTTTTCCACTGATTTTAATAATCATTTTTATTAAATCACCAATTGATATCTCCTCATCGGTTCCGATATTTATCGGATCCGGGACAGGATATTCTTCGATAGCCTGTATCAAACCATCAGTAAAATCTTCCACATAAAGAAACGCACGCGTTTGTTTCCCGCTTCCCCAAACTGTAATCGGATTTTCTCCGTCCATCACCCGCTTAATGAGGGCCGGTATAACATGGGATGATTCTGGAGAAAAATGATCACGTGGTCCGTAGGCGTTATACGGTCTCACAATTCCAACTTTCATACCATACTCTTCCGAATATAATTTACCGAGGAGTTCCGCATACCGTTTTGCCCAACCATACCCGCTGTTTGTTGGTTCTGGTTCACCGCGTACTCCTTCCGATTCAGGTGTTGGCACAATTGCATCATGCGGATACACACACGCTGATGAAACAACCAAAAATCGCTCGACTTTTGCTTTTCTTGCAGCTTCTATCATCGATGTTGCTATCACTATATTGTCATGCAGCATGGTTGCCTGGTGTGTCCTGTTGTATTCAATCCCTCCGACATGAGCAGCCAAATTCATAACGACATCCATTGAATTACAGGCTTTTACAGAAGCATCCGGATCCACGCATTCCCCATGGATTATTTCAATATCCCTTTTCAAATATTCAATATATTTCAATTTTCCATTTGAAATTCTATCCAATATCTTAACCTTGGCTCCCATTCTTACAAGCTTTTCTACAACATGGCTTCCGATAAATCCGGATCCGCCGGTGACAAGCACTTTTTTATTTTTCCAAAATGAATTCATATTCATATAGTATATCGTATCTAATAACTTATCACGATCTTTCGCAACACATTCATAACTGACACTCTGAATTTCCAAGGAATTTTTTTCACTGTGTTAAACATCAATTTTTGCAGTTCACTTTTGACAAAATGCGTATTTCTAATGACTTCACGTTTTGACGTATTAAGCGGTATGTTATGCTTTTTGCAATATCTATAGGCATCGTTAAATATTTTTCCTTTCTCAACGACATTCATCTTCAAAAAAACAGGCTTCATAGCACAATAAAATCCGTCCATATATGAAGTTCTGTATGATCCCATAATTTCAAAATTCCACGGGTTTTCGCCGGGAATAAGAAGTTTTTTTAATGCTGGTACATTCCAAAAACCCATCGCTGTTGCTCGATATGGAGCGCCCTTTTTGTATTCTCCGAATGTACCGTTTGAAAGAATCTTATCCGGTGCAGGTGTTGCCTCTGCATGAATATGCACCGCCCTTTTACTTTTCATAAATTCAAGCGTGTCCGTAAAACGACTTACGTTGATCTTTTTTATCGGAAACATATCGTCAAGCCATAAAAAAATATATGGGGTATGTATTTGATCTAAAATATTAAGAAGACTCGTTGACCAATCTTTATCCGGTCCTGAAAGTAAAGTTGTCACGTTTTTATCTTTATATGATTTTGTATTGCTTCCGAGATACATTGGATATTTTTTCTGATTAAAATATTTATTGACACAATAAAAAAGTGGTTTCCATAAATCCTGATATTTGTCGCAGGAAAGAAAAAGAATTGATAGGTCATTTGATTTATTAGTTTTATTCATATATCCGACCTCGCACTAAACCTACATAATACGATAGTGACGGCTTATATACAATTTTTCTTGCCAAATCGTTATCGCTCGTTTTCCGTATTTTCGTTTGAACAATATGTCTTAATTGTATCGTTTTTCCCAAATGCACTATATTCCACCAAAATGCCTTTTGTATAGCAAAGAATAATTGAAATTGACCTTTTATTAAAGAGTACGCTGAAAAGCCTTCACAGAGCAACAAATGAACGGGCAAAATCAACATGAGATGGACAATTCCAAAATTCTTTATATATGTCCGAATTCTATTTTTGAATGAATGATACTGAATAAAAGCATTATTCATGCTGCTGCTTGTGGCACCCATTTTGTGATATATAACCGACCTATAGGCATATACAATTCTGTATCCTGTAAGCCATACCCGATGACATAAATCAGATTCCTCAAAATAGGCAAAATAATCAGGATCGAAAATATCACCACATATTGCAACCGCATCTAATACATCTTTTCGAAACATCATACACGCGCCTTTTGCTGTGAATAGTTCAATTTCTTTGTTGTATTTTGAAATATCTTTTCTACCAAACCCATAATGATACAAAAATCCGGTTGGCGTAAGAAACGCGCCGACGCTATCGTGCGTATCCGGATGATCCATAAGCAACATTTTACTCTGAACTCCTCCAATTGTTTTATCACGTTCTAAAACATCAACTAACTCGGACAGAAATGTTTTCGTTACTCTTGTATCGTTATTTAGAAACAGCACATACTTCCCCTTTGCTTTTCTATATCCAACGTTATTCGCATCAGCAAATCCAAGATTTTTCTTGTTCACTAATATTTTCGTTTTTGGATAATGTTCTTTCACCCACGCTACAGATTTATCTTTAGAGGCATTATCAACAAAAATGATTTCAAACCTGCCGTGATCCTGCTCGTAGATAGTTCTAAAACAATCAGAAAGCCATTTTAGACCGTTCCAATTAACAATTATAATCGAAATAAGCTTCATGAAAATATTGAAATTAATTTCTGGATTTCTTTTTCTGTGAGTTCTGGATTATTGCCGAAATATAGACCCTGATCGTGAGCTATACTTGCGTTGGTCACGCTGTGCTCGTGAGTTCCATTGACATATTTTGCATAAAACGGCTGTTTGGTCATATCACCGCCAACAATTGGTCGGATTTCAACAATTCCGTCACATTTTTTTACAAGTTCATCACGAATTGTTTGCCTACGACAAATAATAGGAACTGCAAAATTTGACACGATATCAATATGGTCGTATCGGATCGGGTAATATTTGTTCGTATTGACATAAATAGATTTTGCAAGCCGCTTAAAATTTTTCTCCCTTTTTCTGATTATTTCAGGTAAATACGGTATCTGCGTATTTCCAATGAATCCTTGAATTTCCGTAGTACGAAGGTTATATCCCAAATCATAAAAGGTATACCGGTTATAAAAAGTTTCGTTGACATTGTGTTTTATGCGAATTTTTAATTGTTTATCCTCAGTAAGATTTCTATCCCACCCGTGCGCACGTACAAACTGAAGCATGGTTTCAAACTCCGTATCATTTGTCAACACTGCTCCACCTTCAATCGTCGACATATGGTGACCGACATAAAAAGAAAATGTACTTGCCAAACCAAAATTTCCTAATTTTTTTCCTTTGTACACCGTTCCCAAAGATTCACAATTATCCTCAATTAATAAAATGTGATTTTTCTTACATATTTGTGTAATTTTATCTATATCATCACAAAATCCAAGAAGATTTGTAAGGAATAACATTTTAATATGATGTTTCTTTAAGACATCTTGTAATGTTCTTGATGAAACATTGAGCGTATCAAGTTCGCAATCGATAGGAATAGGTTTAAGACCCAACTGAATAAGCGGCATGACATTGGTCGACCAGGTCAACGCTGAAAATCCTACCTCATCGCCTTTTTTGATTTTTCCGAGATTTAGAAGTACCTGAATGACGGCAAGATTAGCGCTACTACCACTATTCACAAACACACAATGCTTTCGCCCCTGATATGCAGAAAAATTATGTTCAAATTTTCGACACTCAGAACCAATACTGAGCATTTCTGCTTTTTTGATAAACGCACAAAGTTTCGTTTTTGTTTCTTTTTCTTTTAAAAATGTCGATTTGATGAGTTTAATCATTTGAATAATTTTAACTTTTTAAATTTTAATATCACAGTTTCTGTTAACAATGTTGCCGCCGATAGAAATACCATATACGGATGCAGCAGCCATATGCTATTTCCTGTTTCAACTGTCTGTATCACGGATTGTATCAGAGGCGAAATTATTGTAAAGCTATACGGAAAAAAAAGATATCTTCGTAATTTTTGACCTTGCGTTAAGAACTGTGTCCGCTTTGTAATACCTGCATTATTTCGAACAAACGCGTTTTCTACTGCACGACGCTGTTTTCGTACAAAATCTTGAAAATTCTGAATTGTATAATGGTAGAGCGATACGCTATGGACGTATGCAATCGATTTGTTTTTCTTGATAAGGTCATAGATAACAAGCACGTCATCAAACGCATCGTGAATTCTATCCCGAATATATTTTTTTCTTACAGTAAAGCCTTGTGCAAGAGCGATAAGCGGATAACCTGAAGCAGACTGAAAATTATATATATCATACGAATCCGTATGTTGTATGGTTTTGTACACTCGATTGAACGTACGGGCATTTGCGGCATTTCCATAGACAAAATGCGTAAATGGATCCGTAAAGGTATTTATATATAAAGAATAGATTGAATCGTCTTTCGCAGTATCGTGTTTGGGAAACGCTCCCGCGATCTTTTTATCCTTAAATACATCAATCAAATCCTGAATAGCAGTTGTTTTAGGGAAAATATTGTCTACCGCAAGCACCATCACCAGCTCTCCATTTGCTTTCTGAAATCCCAATACCACTCCCGGCTCAGCTAACTTTTGGGGATTATGAATAACTGTTACGTTGTATGATTTTGCTATTTCCAGAGTCCGATCTGTAGATCCACCGTCAAGAATAAGAACCTCTATCTGATCTTTTGACATCGTTTGCTTAGCAAGTGACGTTAAAAAACGATCCAGTAGCGCTTCTACGTTATATACAGGAACAACTATTGAAAGAGTTGGGTGTTTCATTTTTCATGTGAGGTCAGCCAAGTACGAAATATAATTTCTTTTCCTGTTTGAATTGACTGGTTGATTGCTTCAAGGATCGCAACTACCGATACTCCATCTTCAATTGGCGTCAGCGGCTGCTCTTCTCCTTTGAGATAGGAGACGAAATGCCGAAGTTGCGTCGCTAAGGGGTCAATTGCTGGAATTCGCGGGATATGAATATCTCCTAATCGAAATGATGCACCCGCTGGATCGTTTTCTTTTGGATAATGGAGTGTCGTATCAAATATTTTAACCGGCTCAGAACTATTAATATCCTCAAACATCGCCATTTTTTTATTTCCCAGCACGGTAAGATTTCTAATCTTGATCGGATACAACCACGCAACATTGATGTTCACCATCACATTACCCGGAAATTTCATGACTATGATAGCGATATCCTCTTTATCATTTTTTGAAAATTTCCCAGCGGTCGCGTAAATGGATATTGGGTCAATGTTGCCAAGAAGATATCGTGAAATTGCGACATCATGCGGAGCGAAATCCCACGCAATGTTCACGTCATCCCGTATGGGACCATAACTCTGCCGTTTAAACTCGAGATAATAGAGCTTTCCGAAATTTCCTTTATCTATTTCTGATTTCAGGTATCGAACCGACTGATTATATAAGAACGTGTGTCCAACAAGTATCTTTGTATTCGTTTTTTTTGCAAGTACTGCTAATTCTTGTGAAGTTTTTAAAGAATCTGTTAATGGCTTTTCAATAAGAACTGGAATGCGTGCGTTTAGAAGGATCGACGCAAGTTTGAAGTGGATACTGGCGGGAGATGCGAGAATAACACCGTCAACTTTATTTGTAATACAATCTTGAATATTTTTTGTAACAGTAATATGCGGATACAGACGCTTTGCATCCATCAACATGTCCTCCCGCAAATCACACACATAGGAAAGCTCTGCATCCAATTTAACATCGAAATACTTTGCGTAATTTCTACCCCAATACCCCCAACCAATCAGTGCAATTTTTTTCATATATTTATTGTTTTAAGAAATTTTGCTGGATTACCCACAACGACCGTATACGCAGAAACATCTTTTGTGACAACACTCCCTGCACCCACAAGCGCACCCTCTCCAATTGTAACTCCTCCAAGAATTGTCGCGTTTGAACCGATAGATGCTCCTTTTTTGATAACTGTTTTAAGAAGCTTCCAATCTCCTTCTGCGCGCGGATATTTATCGTTGATAAACATCACACCGTGTCCGATAAAAACATTATCTTCGATGGTAACTCCCTCACAAATAAACGTATGTGATTGAATACGAACCTTATTTCCAACCGTCACCCCGCTTTGAATCTCAACATACGTGCCGATCATTGAGTCATCACCAATGGTGCACCCATAAAGATTGACGTATCTCCACAGTTTTGTGCGCTTGCCAATTTTTACGTTTACAATGGATTGATATAAATTATCATTCATAAAAATCTTTTATTGTACCAACTACATATTCCATCTGTTGTTTGGTGAGTTCAGGAAACATCGGAAGCGACACCATGCGTTTGGCGCTCTTTTCTGCGTTTGGAAAATCTCCTTTTTTGTACCCTAGCTCTTTAAATGCTTTTTGCATATGGAGTGGAATAGGATAATGAATGAGTGCTTGTACACCGTGGTCATTAAGATATGCAAGTAGTTCATCACGTTTATCCACTTCTATAACATATAAATGAAACACAGACTCCCGACTGGAAATACTTAGTGGAGTTTTAATATTCGGCAGTTCTTTATGCAGTAACGTTGTATAAAATCTTGCGTTTTGCTGCCTTTGTTTGTTCCACTTCTCAAGATGCTGGAGTTTTACCCGAAGAACAGCTGCTTGAATCGTGTCAAGACGCGTATTTGTTCCAACTGTTTCGTGAATATACTTAACTTTGGAACCATACTCCCGAAGCATATGATACATTTGTGCAAGTTTCGCATCATTTGTTACAATTGCTCCACCGTCTCCATATGCACCTAGATTCTTTCCCGGATAAAACGAAAAGGCGCTGAATACTCCCATCGTACCGACCTTTTTCCCTTTATATATTGCTCCGTGTGCCTGACACGCATCTTCAATAAGATACATCTTATTACCAGATTTTTTTATGATTTCTTTGATCTCATCAACTTTTTCCGGCTGGCCGAATAAATGAACAGGAAGAATAGCCCCGGTTTTGGATGTCATTTTCTTTTCCAGATCCCTTAGATCCATACCGTAGTCTTCCGGATCCATATCAACAAATACTGGTTTTAATTTATTTTCAGATACACCAAGAGCCGTTGCGATAAACGTATTCACTGGAACAATAACTTCATCTCCCGGATGTAATTCTAAAGCACGAATTCCCAATATGAGTGCATCAGTTCCTGAATTGACTCCAATACAATACGTAGCTCCAAGAAACGTAGCAAATTCCTGTTCAAAAAGAGCCACTTCCTTTCCCTGGATAAATCGGGTGTTGGTGATCACTTCGGAAATTGCGGCATCTATTTGCTTTTTTATACTTTGATACTGAATTTTCAAGTCGACAAATGGAATAGTCATAGCAATACATCAAAGTATACTCTCAACCGCTTTCCTTAACAATTCCTCACTTTGATCAATACTTTGCTTCCAGGAAAGAGACATAACCCATTTTTTTCCATTTTCTTGATATAATTCGTATCGTTTTTTGTCGCTCATTAATGTAAGCGCATTCGAAGCCATGGTCAAAGGTGAATTATCGGATATGACAATACCTGTTGTCCCATTCTTTACCACATCTTTCAATCCTCCCACATTATAAACAACAGCTGGCGTACCCACAGAAGCAGCTTCAAGTACGACGAGCCCCCATCCTTCTTTCACGGATGCGTGAAGAAGCAAATGGGCTCGCGACATCAGTTCATATTTTTTCGCCTCTGTTAGTATGCCATACCACATCAGATTTTTTTCAATACCATATTCAGATATCATTTCTTTAAGCTCCTGCACATACGCATCTTCTCCCCCTCCGACAATCCATAGTTTTGATTTAGGTTTCTCGCGACAGATAAAAGAAAATGCTTTAATCACCTCTTCAATACCTTTCATGCGTACCACCCGCGAAACAAAAATAAACGTTGGGTTCATTTCTTTGTGAAATACTGTTCTTGTTGGATTTACATACACAATTGGGCACGGTATTGCAAAGCAGCGATTCCGTGGGATTCCCCGCCCAACGAGTTCATCAACTGTTGACGGTGCATCTGTCCAAACATAACACTTTTTATACAACCTGAAATATGTCGATTCCAAAAATTTTCCGATGATATTTTTGGGAAATGGGAACATATAGTCCCATATTTCTCCAGCTATTTCATGAATAAACAATACAACCGGTTTTTTCGTAAATAAAGGAGAAAAAAATGGAAATCCATGCGCTTCGTCAACAATAACATCAATTAATCTACTGTTGATAAGAAGGTATACCATTGCGTACAAATAAATGGTAAGCGATCCGGCTCTCCGGACCATATGAACACCATCAACAAGTTCTTCTTTTTTTCCTCCGTACCAACCGGTCAGCCATGTAACGCTGTGGCCAGCCTTTACCCATCCTTTTGCATGTTCCATGGTCACAAGCTCCGCTCCACCCGCTCGCGGATGAGTTAAATCTCGCCAATTTAATATTAAAATTCTCATGATATTACTTTATGCTTATTGTCCATATCCCTAACCTATATTAATTCGAAAGTTCAATTCCGGATCAAACCGCCATTTCCGTTTTGAAGCATTATCGTAATATCGCCTAATCTTCAACCTATAAAACACGGCCAACGTATCAGCTATCACATTATAGATAACTCGAGACAATTTTGACCAAACAATACTTGTTTTTGAAAAGAAAAAGTTTATCTCTACAGGTGATTCATATATTTTTCTGTACCCCAAATGGTACGCCACAGCAAGAATCTCAATATCAAACGCAAACTGTTTTACCAGAAGTCGCGGAAGCACATCTTCAAGTAACTTTCGTTTGTATAATTTCATACCAACTTGCGTATCGCGAACCTCAAGACCAAACAACAGTTTCACAAACTTTTGGTAGACCCAGGAAAGAATTATCCTATACGTTGGGTAGTCGACTTTTGAATCAGGGTGCCGTTTACTGCCCAGTACTACATCCGCATCTTGAAACTCAAACTGAGCAAGCATGACTGGAAGCGCTTCCGGTTTTAAGTCTCCGCCTGCGTCCATAAACCCGACAACATCTCCATCGGCATGGGCAAACCCGTATCTGACCGCATATCCCTTTCCATGATTATTCTTATACCCAACAACCTGAACACGTAAATCTTTAATCTTTCTTATTTCCCGTTCACTGTTATCTAGTTTCCCATCAATAACCGGAATGATTTCAAACGGAATCGCAACTTTTGACAGCGTATCAAGAATGGAAAGGATATTTTCCTTAATTGTCTTTTCCTGTTTATAAACCGGAACAATCAAACTAAACTTTTTCATAGATTTGTTTCCTATAATACCCTAAAAGGCTTACAACTAATAGAAGACAGGAAACGATATTCACCCAAATGACGCTTGTTACGGAATTATGATAGAGGGTTATGCCAATAATTTGAATAACGGCACAAACAACCGGAACAAACCACATAGTCAGTTTGCTTAAGGCCATACATATGGTCGTAAACATGTTTCCAATCGAATACAACACTAAAAATACTCCAAACAAACCCAAAAGCGGTGCTCCCTGAATATAGGAACTTCCAAAAAACGTACGGATAATAAACTCAGGAAATGCAAAATAGAGAAGTGTAATCCCTGCTGATACGGCTGTAACAGTCCCCAAGCCAATAAATATAAGCTTTGTTCCTTTTTCCCCTTTTGTCGTACGTTCAGATAACACCGGGAATATAACAATCGATATTGCTGAAGAGGCATAAAAAATAATCTTTCCAAGAACCGTTAAGGATGCATATAACCCCGCTTCATGAGCGGGGAGAAAGTGACGAACTAATATCATATCTGTTGAATATAATGAGGTCATACCAAGAATAATTAGAAGCGTTGGTACCGCATAACGCATTGCCTCTCGAACAGTGAGGGTAAGCGGTGATGCTTTTATTTGAAAAATAAACCGCAGAGGAAGGAAATAGAGAAGATACATGACCATTGTTGATCCGACCGTCGCAAGAAGCACTCCGTATACCCCCCACGTAACCACGGGAATACTCAAAACAAGCTTCACGAGTATCGATCCGGCTCCTAAAATACTTACCCATAAAAATTTCTGGTATCCTTGAAGCGCGCTTCCTGCAATGACTGTTAATAATGAAAAAACAAAGATAATATAGACAAGGATAAATAATATGGTTGAATCTATGTGCAAAAACGTACTAATAAACGGTGACGTTAAAATAATAATAGGAAAAACAACCATGCATCCGATAAGACAAGCTTTTGTCACTTTAACGAAAAGCGTCTGCACTTGTCCGAGTTGGCTTCGCGCTTTCATTGAAGAAATAAATTTAACGAGTACTATTGCGCCAACATTAAGAGGAACAGTAAAAATGTAAAAAATGGATAAAAGTGATGACAATTCACCATATCCAATTGGTCCAAGCAATCGCCCCATCACCAGATGGTAAAGGTAGGAGCCAACGTTTGCCCCCATAGATCCAGCCAAAACAATGACACTGTCTTTTGCAAGCGAGTGAGAGCTAATTCGTTTCAGTACGTTCCTGATGTTCATATCAATCTGTAAACCTGTATTTAATAAGAGTCCAAAATGCAACGATTCCATCCCGCCACGTTAGTTTTTTCCCTTCGGAAAATTTACGACCAAAATAGGATATTGGCACTTCATATATTTGATATCCTTTTTTTAATATTTTCGCGGTTAGTTCCGGTTCCATATCAAAGCGTTTCGATTTCAACGTTAATCCATCAATCACCTCTCTTTTTACCGCTTTATACCCTGTTTCCATATCCGTAATATTGGTGTTAAAAAGGATATTTGTTATAAATGTAACAAACTTATTTCCTTGCGCATACAGATACATGGTAGATAAATGCGATCCTAAGAAACGAGAACCATAGACAACATGTACCTGAGGATTATCAAATGGCGCAAAAAGTGTTAGGTAGTCCTTTGGACTATATTCCAAATCAGCATCCTGAATGAGAATAATATCTCCTGTTACCCTTGATAATCCGATACTCACCGCACTTCCCTTTCCTTCATTTTTCGCTTTGTATATCACTTCAACTTTCTTTTCCCATTTTCGCAGTATAGTTTTTGTTTTATCAGTAGAACCATCGTCAATAACGATGATTTCCTTTTTCCAATTTGGAAGATCAACCGATTCAACGCGCATAAGTATTTCTTGAATCGTTTGTTCTTCGTTGTATACCGGTATGATAATAGATACTGTTTTCATGCAATAAACCAACCTCGCAAGTATAACATTACCGATACTAGTTGGAGAATAGAAAATATACTAATAAGAACGTATTTAATAGAATTCCTTGGAATATGCGTAAGAATGATAGATAACGGAATAATCGTAAGAATATATCGGGGCATTGACGCAAACGTACCTGTGAGCGTTGGAATAATTAACACAACTAAGCTATAAAGCACATAACTTAATTTCACCTTCTTTTTCCACCCGTAATAAAGCAGAAAAAAAGCGCCCATTGTCAACACAAATTCAACAATCGAAACGCCATATGCCACAATGGTCGGTTTTCCGACAGCGAGAACCAGAATTTTTAAATATCTCCATACTACTTGTGGAAGAAAGATGAAGCGTCCTACGCTTCTATTTATCTCATACAATGCCTGAATATGGACAAACCGTAGTGGATCTCCATACTGAATAAATAAATAATACATATAGGAAAGAAGCCCCATAGGCATAACGAGGAGTCCGACAATATCAAAAAGTTTGAGCTTGTATTTCGCCTTCCATAGTTCATAAAGAACAAATATTGCGGTGCATATGCCAATCATACGAGTGGCACTTGCCAGACTCACGCACACGCCTGCCAATAACCAGTTCTTTTTGTGTGAAAAATAGAGTACCAGCACTGTTAACAAAAAAAATAGTGCCTCCGTATACACAGCGGTGAAGAAAAATGCGGTAGGAAAAGAAAGAATACATACAACTACCCATCTTGCTTTCTTAATTGACAATTGTGCTACTATCCCATACAACACAGTAAGCCCAATGAAAAAACAGGCAGTAGAAACAACGACACCGATAGTTTCAAACGACAACGGAATAATAGAGTGAATACCCCGAAGGATGAGTGGGTACAAGGGAAAAAATGCTTCGTTTAAGTGTCCGTATCCCCACTGGGCAATTCTTATGTAATTTAGTCCGTCCGTATTCGCCCATGGAATAAGTCCCATATATGTTTTTGAATATATGGGAACAGTTATTGATATCAGTTCTCCAAAATAAAGTACAGTTCTCCAAATAATAAACGCGACAATAACAAAACGATATTTATCCCAAAGCCTTTTCATATACAGCGACTGTTTCATGAGCAACTTTCTTCCATGAAAATTGTTTCACCCACGCGTGTCCACATTCTATAAGTTGCGCGCGCTTTTCTTTTGAGAATTCTAACACTGTTTGTATTCCTTTGCTCATCGACTCACAGGACTGCGCATCCACTCGGATGCCGGGACCGGCAATTTCGGATAGTGAAGAGTTATCTGCTACGACAACTGGACAGCCACTCATAAATGCCTCCAAAACAGGTAAACCAAATCCTTCGTAAAGTGAAGGCTGAATAAGACACGTCGCCATCTCATACAGGCATACGAGATCGCTATCTGTCACAAACCCCGGACGGATAATAAACTTTTCTCTTCCCAGACTCGAAATAAGGCCGTTAATTTCTCTTGTTTCTGCAAGTGATGTGTCAAGAAATGCACGCCCTACCAATACGAGTGGAGTAGAGATGGAAGCAGTAGCTTTGATAAGTCCGGGAACATTTTTGTTCCAATTTACATCGCCAACATATAAAAGAAAATCTTCGGGCAGGTTGTATTTTTTCCGAACCGCAACAATAACTTCTTTTGTCGGGATCCGGTCATATAACGAAGATGGGGCAAGATGAATTGAATGGATATTCTCTTCAGACCGTCCGAGAATCCGATGAATATCATACTTAGACGCAATTGAGTCAGTAATAATGTGCTTTGCTCCTTTTAACGATTGTTTCTGTATTTGCCATTTAATATTTCCACGAAGTCCTATAGGAAAATGTTCCGGAAATACGAGAGGAATGAGGTCATGGACCGTTACGACTGTCGGATGTGGTTTAGAAAGTGGAAGAGTGAGAAAGAAAGGATCAAAAAAAGGATAATGAACCACATCTACAAGAGCGGTCTGTTTCGTTATTCCATTAATAACGACATATTCATGGCCTTTTTCATATGTTTGGAGCGCTCTAATAAGCTCTTTTGTGTATACACCAATCCCTCGATTACTATGTCCTGAACTAAGTGGTGTTGTGTCGATTGCGACTCTCATATACAGTCAGTATACCCCATCCAATGATCCCAACCAAACTGGCTATTGATATGATATTTCCAATAGTTCTTGGAGCTGTATCAGTAAATTGAATTTTGATAGCATGAATGCCAGCTGGAATTGAGGCACGAATAATCCCGTCAGATTGGTAGAGTATTGGCACTTTTTTCCCATCAACAACGACGATCCAACCGGGAAAATAGAGCGTATTGAGTGTCACTATTCCCTCAGCATCCATACGAACGTTGAATTCTTTTTTCAAATATTGCCATGTTCCCTTTTTTGTCATTTTCCCATTTTGAAGAACTAATTCTGATTCCGGCCGCTCCTTTTTCCAACCTGTCCAAATCGTTGAAAAGCTATTTCCCATAGATGATGTTCCATCTGTAAAATTACTTCGAGTCATATAATATGCTTCATTTCGTGGTGCATAGTGAACTTTTCTGGTATAGGGAAACGTGGCAATGACAGCCAAAATAGCCAGCATAACCATAACGTAAGGTTTTTTTGATTTTTTGGCCAAATAGGCAGTCAGTACCGCTGTTATTGGAATCATAAACGACAATAATCTCCAAGGATATTGAACAAACTGTAGTGGTCTCGTTACCTCCCAAATCCCCTTTGACCAAGGCAGCACAAAAACGAGAAGTAATCCAACTAATACCAAGAACCATTTCACTAATATATTTTTGGTTTTCTGTTTCTCCAAAATTATCGTTATAAGTGATGCAATAATAATCAGTATTGGAATAACGCCTAATTGGAATGATATTTTACTGCCTGAAAAACCCCTCCCTGAGAATTCCGTCCCCCAGGACGGAATCAATAATTCGTACAAGGCAACAAAATGCTCTCTAAAATTAACAGTGTTTAGCCCAACAACATATTTCCCTTCTAGTAGCGCTGGGAGCCAAAAATAGGCCGATAAGCCAATTCCCCAAACAAGACTTCCAATAGCTTTTTTATTTCGAATTATCATATATATGAATAAAAATGGAGTAAACACCATTCCAAGAATGTTGTGGCTAAGAAGCAATAATCCATACATAATTGCAGTGTAAATATGTTGCTTCTTTTCAATTGCCCAAAGAATGAAAAAAAGTATTGCTATCGCCCACACTTCTCCTATAGATCCTCTAACGTATATATCTACAAACCAATAGGGTACATATGCTCCCACGACAGTTCCAAGAGCTGCTGCAAACGGTCCATACAGGCTTGTAAGCCATAAAAATGACCCAAGAGCTGCAATGATATACCCAAGTCCCATGGATATTTGATACGCATAGACTGCGTCATGCGTGAATAGTCGAACAAATGAACCGATATAGTTAGGGAGCGGATAATGAAACTCAAAAATCGGTATTCCATATCCGCTATTTAACGTTGGCGCCCAACGGGGAAATACATAACCAGAGGCAAGCATTTTTGAAAATTCTACAATCCGGATAATATGGTATTCTCCGTCATGAGTTGGTAGGTATGATGAATTAAATAGAGGTAGAGCTGCAAAACCGATGATCATCGCCAGTATAACGAACATGATAATCGACTTTTTCATAGTTACTGTTCTCGCTCTCGTATTTCAACAGTATATTCTCCAATTGTAAACCCTTCTGTTCTTTTCCCCCACGCTGAAACAGTTTTTTCATACCAATTTGCTTGAAATGTTGGATTAGATCGATCTTTTTGAACAATAACATAGACTACGGATTTATCCTCTTCCTTCGGAATATATCCATACTTTTCTATCCCCTGATACCAAAATAGATACGTCCATGCATCCTGCCAAAAATATGGAATTGTATATGACTGAAAATAGAAATTGTCGCCGTTTGCCAATTGATAAATCCTCGTCACGACCTTTTGTTGGTCGCGATATCTGACGTTCGGTTGCGGGCTTTGGAAAAACACGAAGGAATTACTTGGAAGATAACTCACGCATGCGTATATACTCATCGCGATCACACTTAATCCCACGACAATCCCAAGTATTGATATTTTTCGAATTAACCACTCAATAAAGATGGCAATTGCAAGAATCATACCTGGAACAAGTCCAACATACAGTTGTTCCAGTACGCTATGTCGCAGTCCCATAAGGATAAGAATCGGTACTAACAGCCAAATGATAACTAAATCAATATATTCATGTCGTTTCCGTTCAACTCCTAATACAAAAAGTGTGATCGCGAAACAAATAGCACCTATTTGCCACATATGAATTCCAAATATCATTCCAAACTGTGAGACGAACATGAGTGATGCATTTTTCATTGACTCAAGAAATGAAACCCCATACCCAGAGGTACCAGTTACAAGCCCCATGACGCTTTTTGAAATCAAAAACTCATGACGCAGATCAAACAACAGATAGCTTCCAAAAGACAATGCAAAAGCTACAATCAATGCCATTCCTATGTATGACATGGGTATAGCCAAAACTTTCTTCCAAAATCGTACAATCAGCACAAATACAATACCAGCGAAAAGTAAAAAGTTAATAAATTCTGCCTGACCTAAACATGCAAATGATATTGCCGTAAGAAAAAGATACCGTCTATCTCCCTGCAACATACGAACGAAACTCCATATAAAAATAATTGAAAATGGAATAGAAAGCGGTGGATTTGATAACCACCGTCCATATACAATTCCAAGAAATGATATTGCATACAAACCAGCTGTCATCAGTCCTACCCGCTTACTTTTTGTTATATCTTTACCAAGAAGATAAATAAAGAAAACACCAATGGCCTGAATGATGATCATGAACAGCGATACACCAAGAGGATTTCCCTTTGTTACAGCAAACGGGATTGCTGCAAGATAATAGAATATTGGTCCGTGGAATATTCCGGAAATGTCTGTTTTTGACCCGATGAGGGTCAATTTGTGATTAACTACAATATCTCGTACTACAAGGAAATCTCTTCCCTGTTCCGGTCCAAAAAAAAGATGACTTGGCAACAAATACCAGCGGAGTGCAACTGCAATACAAAATAATCCAAGTAATATAAACAGCGTCTTAAATTTTTTCATTTTGTCTTTTTGATAGGTATTGCATTCCGGTATAAACAATATATATACCAACTGGTACAACGGTAAGTATGGTGCGAAGTACTGGTCCCGGCCCTTCATAATACCCCATCCACATATATGGCAAATGCCGCAGCTCTAATGCAAAAGTTAGAACTGTTGTAAAACCGTACAGCCACATATGCTTTTTGATTGGAAGAAACGACACAATACATACAAGCCATACTGCATACCAAGGATAGAGTTCTTCCCGAATGGGGGCTGCGATGAAAAAGACGATGGACAGTAAGCAGTAAGCAGTAAGCAGTAAGCGATCACGGTCAAATTTTCTTACAAACAGAAGCGGTAAAAGGACAATTGTTGCTCCTTTTATCAAAACACTAGCAAATAACAATATTATGCTAATTATTTTTTCCGATATTTTCTTTTGCTCAAACAGATAAAGTCCAGCCACTGCTAATACCATCATGACAATATCGTTATGACCTGAAACGAGTGTTTCGATAAGAATAAGCGGATTGAATGCGAAAAATAGTGTATTTTTCAAGGATTTTGTTATCTGATACACCATATATACAAACACAAGATAAAAAAATGTATTTAATAACTTAAACATGATAATTGTTTGCCAAATATTATTATTACCAAGGTAGTGTGGTAGTGCAGTTATGGCAATCTATATTGGCCCGTACAATGCATATTTATTAGCTGCCCTGGTAAATGCTAGGTAAGGTTCATTTGGAATTTCAATCGGCATGACAACATATGGATTTTCTCCATGGGTGAATGCTACCTTGGCTGTGGTCATATAGTTAAATAGATCATGTGTCAACGCGGGATAAGAAAATGAAAGAATGAATGCTGATGCGATAATAATAAACGCAAGATGTTTTAAATTAGAAAATAATTTCTCTCCATACCTACATACAATGGCATAAAAACTCCAAAGACTCAAAAGAATACCTAAAAAAATGAGCGTTGCTAACGGGCGAAGTACATACACAACGTACGTGAGTTGGTGAGTGATGGAAATAAGAAACGGTGAGGTTGTTAACGTTAAATTCGGATCTTTAAACCCATAAGAAAAAACAACGATACATACGAGTATAAAAATGTAATACAGATATGCAATTCTCCTCATATTATTGTTTACGAATTTCAATCGCTTTCGTGATATCTTCTTTTAAATATAAATTTGTAGATGTTCCTTTCTCAGGATTCCACAGTATTGATTCGGGAACAATAAATGAACGCAACACTATTTCATGAACCTGTGCAGCTTCTTTATAGAGGATAAATAATTTCGTAATATCTTTATTATGATTTTTTGCAAAATTGAGATGCGGCTGTATCTGCTGCCACTCATTTGAAGACCGTACAAGCGCTTCGTCTCCCAATAAATATTGTTTATATTCAAAAAGTATTTTCGCTTCAACAAGATATTTATCCGACAACATGAGATGGTACTTCGCCTGCGCAATATCTCCCCAATACCAATAATTCTTAAGCCAATCGACTAATCTTGTTATTTTATATATTTTATTCCCCGGCATAGATGATGGATAGGGAAGAACATATTCCGCTTGTACAGCAAGCGGAAGTATAAGGTATAACGTATAAAGTATTATGTATAAAATCACAACCGAAGTTATTTTTTTCATAGCATTTTACGATATTTTTTATATGATATTGGGAAGTGGAGCGCAGACCAATAGGCAAAGACCAGTCCATACCATCCATCAATAAACCCCTTATGTCTGATAAATAAAAGAAAAAAAGTTTTTATGGGAAGAATAATGTTATAACGTACCCATGTACCAAGCGTTTTTTTGATGTTATTTTCCTGCATAGATAGAGCCCTCAGCGTCGTATAGGTATCTGCTTTTTTCCAATAGTCTTCTTTTGTTCTGTATGAATAGTGAAGCATTGGTTCTTTCAAATATCCAACAGTCCCATCAACTTCAATTTGTTCATGAACACTTTTACAGGGGAAATGGGCTTTGCCGTTACGAATAAGTCGTATGACATAATCGGGATATTGGCCGCCCTTCTTCATAACATGACCCCAAAAATAATTTTTCCGCGGAATATAGTATCCGTTATAATGTTTGTCATCCTGTCCGCCAGTTGGCGGATTCAGGATCTCTTTCTTCAATTCTTCTGTCACCACCTCATCTGCATCAAGCTGCAAAATCCACTCCCCATGACACGCATCAAGTGCCTTCTGTTTATTAATATGAAATATTTGTGGATTATCTGTGTGGATAATTGTTGCGTTATATTTCTTTGCTATTTCACACGTTGTATCACTCGATCCGCCATCAACGACGATTATTTCATCAGCCAGTTGGCTGATTGATAATAAGCAAGCATCAATGTTCTGTTCTTCGTTAAAAGTTACGATTGCGACAGACAGGATTATTTTTTTCTCCATATACATCCTCGTATAATAAGCATTATACAGATACCGAAACTTATGAGCGAAATATATTCAGCGTAAATGCGAATTTTCGTATTTTGAAATACTACACGCACTTCATGAATCCCCTCATCAATCCGAAATGTCATGATGCCCCGATGATGAGGATCTTGAAATTCAATATCAGTTTTCTTCCCATCAACATACACATTCCATCCCGGGAAATAGAGTGTATTTTCCAATAATTGACTTGGCGTCATCGCATGTATTGTGTACACATGTTCAGTTGTTGTACGACTCCGCTGGGTGACAGTTGCAATGCCACCTATCACATCCATTCGTTTCGATGGAGCGTATTCCATAAACCGTACAGACCATACAGGACTGCTTTCTCCTGTGTCCGTTGTACTATTATATATCCCTGTATAGAAGGATTCATGTTTAAGTGTATATCCTTTTGGCTTCCACATGTGGACAGTAACAAATATTGAAGCGACACAAAATACGATAAATAAATATTTTTTTACATTTTGTTTTATCTTAAGAATTTTAATACTATACGGAATGCTAATTCCGGATAAAAGCGCGGTCAAAAATACAGAAATCATCTGAAATCGCCATGGGAACTGAAAATTTTGAATAACCATAATTTTTTCCCATATACATCGAGACCACTGAGTCATAATAAAAAGACTTCCGATAAGAAGCAAAAGTGTTCCTCCAATAAACCATCGCAATTTTTTCTCTTTTGTTTTAACAAGTATCATAATCGACCCAAGAACTCCCAACCATTGAGGGAGTCCCAAAAACTTTGTCGTAACGTCTCCTCCGCCAATTACCCAAGGTGAATATAAAAACATAGAGAGTGGAACAAATCGTTGTAATGCCTCCCCTTTTGTCACGATATCACGTAAGGTATATTTTCCTTCAAGAAATGCCGGCACCCAAAAAAATGCTGCAAGACCAAAACCGAGAAGTATAAAGTATAAAGTATAAAGTATAAAGTATGGGGATCGTTTTGTTTCTGTAAAAAATAGATACAGTGCATAGAGAGCAATAATCGGGAGGAACATTAAAGAAAATGCGTTATGAGACAGTATTAGACAGGCAATAGAAATACTAAGTCCAATACCATGAACGACATATTTCTTTTGTGTGGCAAGTACATATAAAAAGAAAAGAATAAGAGGCGGGAAAACAAAAGCGACGTGTTCCCCTATTGCACCTCGAATATATAGGTCTACAAACCGGTATGGCGCAAATCCATATAAGAGTGCCGCAATGATACCCGCTCGTTTTCCGAATGCAGTTTTTATCCATAGATACATTGCCAATACACTTGCAATAAATGCGAGTGCAAATACCGTTTTGATTGCATCTACATAGGACAAACCAACAGCGTGAAAGAAGGATCCGATATACGAAGACAGCGGATACAAAAACATTAATATCGGGTGTCCATACCCCCAATTTAAATTTCCAGCCCATCGGGGAACACTATTTCCATCTAAAAGAGATTGATAAAAATTTGCAATTCTTGCAACATGATCTTGCCCGTCATTAGTTATGGGTAATCCCGGTACAACCAATGCCACTAAAGGCATAAAACATGCTCCAAACAGCACAATTACCAGTAACCTACGCATAATCGTATTATATCGAATACCGAGATTATTTACCGCATATCGAAGTTGCGATAGTAAAAATAAAGATACGATTCAGCAATGCCTTCCTGAAAATCCATTCTCTTGCCGGATTGAATAAATGACATTGCGCGGTCTTGTTGTTTGATGAAGTTTCGATCATTTGATCTACTAAATAAAGCAATGTTATTGTAAGAAAACCATAAAAACAATATGCTTACACCTCCAATAAGATACCATCTACGTGTTGATAGAACGCTATTTATGCAGTACCCAATAATAAAAAGAGATGGAAAACGTGTAATAACAAAATAATAATCACTTATCTCTCCCCGAAACGTTGACAGCACAATCCAGGGAACGATATACCACAGCAACGTCAGATAGATGATGACCAGTGCTTTTTTTCTTTTTTCCCGTAACCAGATAAGAACAATAAATATCGGCACCATGATATAGCGGATAAAAGAAAACGGCCCCAACAATATAATTTTCTCAAATTCTATAAACGCATCGGGTAACAGCTGCAAAACCCGCCGCAGATGTAGACCATGATAAAAGGTAGTAAAAAAGTTACCCGTTGTTGTTGTCAGGGTGTAATTCTGTTGAATATTCACTACGATGTTTGGTATAAACCAAACAAATAACGCCAGGATGGATACTATATATATCTTTACCGGTATTTTTTGACGAAGAATAAAAGGGAAACACAAAAGAGAAATAAATACATAATATATAGCTGTCATGTGCAGGTGGAAAGAAAATCCGATAACAGTAGCTAATAATGGAAGCGCTTTCGAATTTCCCATAAGCACTGTGTACCAGAGATAAAAAATTGCAATAGATACAAACGGAAGTAAATGAATTGGTCCAGCAAGGCGGTCAGAAAAAACTACTTTAAAAGATATAGCCGCAACAGCAAGAGCGATAAGTGCTACCCGCTCTGAAAATATACGACGAACAACAAAAAAAAGTACTATTCCGGCAACAACACTCATAACTCCTGCGTAATATCCGGCTGCGATTGGGTGTAACTTCGTAACTGCATAAAACGCAGCTAAAATATAGTAAAATGCCGGACCGATGAATACTCCGCTGTTTCCTTTTGCTGCCATTCCAAGAAGTGGAAATTTATGATCAATCAAAAGATCTTTCACTACCCATGCATTCATTGTCTGATCCCAACCTAAAACAAGCCGCTCTTCAAGCTGAAAGAAGCGAAAAAAAATAAAAACTAAAAATACTACGGCGATACATGTGCGCCAACGCATATTATTTCATCATCACTCTTTTTTGCACAATAAATCCGGATGGCAATGTCCATGTATTAACCACAACACCCCCTACAATAGCCGTCTCCATCCAACCTTTGTACGTCCATGGCTTTTCCGCATCAGGCTCGGCAAGAAGATAAAATGTAGCCTTCATTTCTTGTGGGGGGATATATCCATACTTTTTCTTTCCATACCACCAATTTAAAAAGTCATAGGAATATGTATAAATAGGAGGTGTAAAGAAAAATAAACCAAAATCTTTAGTTTTTGCTTCCTGAAAAATAAAATCAATGGCATCCGTTTTACCACGGATTTTTGCCGTTCCCCCGTAATTAGGATAGTCGTTTTTCCAAAAACGAATACTTTCTTTTGCGTATCCGGCAAACATAAAAATAAGGATAGCAATTGCAGTAATTCTCAAAATTCCTTTTCTTCTTATCATCCAAGAGACAGTCATTCCAATCAGAACCACCATGATAACTGACAATTCATACAGCCACCAGGGCCATAAATCATTTTTGTAAAATAAAAGAACTCCAAACAGAACTAGAGGAAATCCGTACAAGAAAAAAAGAAATTGTCGTCTTGTCCGAGCAACCGTTTTATCAACAAATTGAAACATCCCAATAATAAGAAGTGCAATAACAGCAATATTTGAGGTAAACATCGTTTGAAACGCATGAAATATATTTGTATTAAAAATCATTCGATGATTTGCAATTAAAAGAGGCAGTGATGATTGAATTTGTCTGTCTCCACCGAATGTTTCAATAATACCTTTTACATTTAAAAACTGGTGGCGTATATCAAAAACTATAAGAGGAAGAAATGGAAGAATCCAAGCAAGGACTGATAGAACAATTATCTTCCATGAAATTCTTTTTACAATAATAAATGGAATTGTATACAACGTTAGTACTATGGCCATTGTTCCAGCTGTCGCTATTTCAAAATGCGCCATAGAACCAACAACAAAAAATAGCATAGGCATATATACATAAGTTCCAGTAATCATTTTCCATAGTGCGTATAGACTAATAACAGTAAGGGGAGGAATCATGTGCGGCGGCCAAGTCATTCTTGAAGATTCAATCAGAATTGGCGATATCGCAAGAAGAAGTCCAATGCATCCGGCTTCTAGTTTTCCAAGTGTTTTTCCAAATAACCATAATGCTAACGCCACTGTTGCAATTCCACTTATGAACATGAGTACAATCCCCCCATATGGATTTCCCTGAAATAGCAAATAAAAAATACTTAACGTATAAATCCATCCCGGACCTTGAAAAAATCCACGTGCACCACCCACCTCATCGCCAATAAGTGAAATTCTATGATCAATAACAAGAGCTTTTGCCCCAAGCCAATGTTTCCCTTGGTCAAACCCAAAGACGTAATTACCACACACAAGCTCTATCGCTCTTGGGATGCATGCGAGGATAATAATAAATACGCATACAATAAAATAAGTTGGAATCTTTTTCATGGTGCTCCACTTGGCATATCAGCCATTTCTATTGCCGGTTTTCCATTTAAAAATGTTATATTTGCAACATTCCCGTGCGGCATATCCAATAGCGTCCCAACATAAAGAATCGATCCGTTTCTTTGCTCACTGGGCCATTTAATTGTCCGGAATTCATAACCATCGAACGCATTTCTATCCTCTCTAAAACCTCCTGATTTTGTTCCTCCTAACGCTAAATATTTATTGGGATCATATTTCGTATAAAACAAGAAAAACATATAGGACTGCTCAAGATTGGTTGAAACAACTACTTTTTTATATTTTTGTTTCACCTTTTCCGTGTATTCAACGGCTTGTTTATACCCATATTGCCAATATTCAGAAAATTCAGGATTTTGTTGAACGAAATACATATCGAGATAGTAAATAAAATTTCCTAAAGCAAATAAAACAACCACACTATATAAAACTCTCTTAAAAACTTTATACATGTTCCATCGGTTTGATGCCTGCCACAATGAACTGATTCCAATTGCGCAAATGATTTGATACATGGGTAAAAATACTAACGTTCGTATCGCATGTGGAAGTCCTGTTGTAGGAGATGCTGCTATGGGGGACAGTAATAACCAACCAATAATTAGGTATTTTGTTTTTTGTTCTTTGCTTTTAATAATGGAATATAAACCATACAGAATAAATGGCAATTCCCATAAATATAATAGCCCCATATCGGGAGCGTGATGTCTTGGGTTATCTCCGGTTAAAAACAACCATTTAAATGAAAAATGAGACAAGTATCCGAACAATAATGTTTGCACCCAAACAAAGCGTCGGTTATCAAACAGTTTTCCGATATTGTCACCTAATTTCTGATCGTATTCAATGCTGGCAATTGACCTGGCGAGTAAATTGGTAGGATTAGAAAAAATACTCGTGCCATACACCCGAGACATCGAAGACTTATTCGCAAACACAGTTATGAGTGGGGCAACCACGAGTAGGCCGACAATAATCGCTGAAGCGATACTGCGGATTTTGTCCTTTTGAAAAATTTCTTTCCTATAGATCACTCCTAAAAGTAAAACCAGAAGCGGAAGAAATATTCGTTCACTATGGTATGCATACATACCAAGTCCAAATAAGAGAGCTGATATTGAAAAAAATACTTTCTTCCGCAAACCCATAAAAAACGTTGCCACTGCCCAGATATTTATCGTTATTCCTGTATTAGCTTCAAATGCAATACGTGAGAATTGAATATGCCAGGGAGAGATAGCCAACAATAGCGAAGCTATTATTGGCAAGTTTAGATTCTTTTTGAATAGTTCTTTAACAAGAAAATATGTCCCTAATACTGCTAAAATTCCCATGATCGCAGAGGGCAATCGAACTGCCCAAACCGTCAGATCAAATAACGCAACAGACGGCACTGTTAAATAAGTATAAAGTGGCGGTTTATAATCATCAAATGAACGAAACGTTAAAGGGAGGAATGTACCATATTCATCACGTCCGGTTTTTAAAATTGAATACGCGTTATACCCAAGCGCCACTTCATCCCAATCAGGACTTACTGGTACCTGCCCTAATTGATACAATCGAAGTACTCCTGCAATAATAACTACTCCGATAACTAATAGTATCTGTTTCATAACTCGACTGCTCCCAAATCAAATATCACCAGTACTGGAATTCCATTTAATAGTCTAATTGTACTAATAATACGTACTCCCTTTGGAACCGTTGTAGCATCCCATATATAGAGTGTTTGAGGATTCAGTTGTGCTGGTAATTCATCTATAAACCGATACTTCCCAAATCCATACACGTGATAAAACCCCGCTGCATCAAATCGGACGTCTTTTGTTCTTTGTAACTCTGTTGGATCAATTTGCTTATAAAATAACGTATACATATACGGCCGACCAATAAGTCCCGTCAATGCAACGGAAGCGTACTTTGACTCAATAGGAATAATACTTGATAGCGCGTCTTTATATCCGTACTGCCATTCACCAGAAAATTCTATCGGATAATGACGATAATATTTATGAAGGTAATACATACCATTAAGTGCATATATCACGGAAAGTAATAATATAATAACAGTAGATAATAAGACGTGTATTTTTTTAGCGTATTGTATTGATGAAAGCATCCCAAAAGCAATAAAAATGTGCCAGGTGGGAAGAGAATTTAATATACGAAGCGCGTGCGGTGTCTCCCGAGCAACAGCAGCCGGCATAATGGCCGCAATAATCCAAAATATAAGAAGAAGTGCGATCGGGGCATTTACTATAAGAAGTGCAAATATACCAATAATTAAAAGTGGTGCTTCTACCCAATACAGCTGTCCAATATCCTGAATAGAGAATTTTGGGTTTCCATCTCCTTTGATAAACAGAAAATCAGGTTGCAAATTATCAAAAAAATGAATGAGATAACTTCTTGCATACCCGACTCTTCGATTGTTTACTATCTTTCCGATAATGGAATTACCTTCCCGATTAATTCTCTCATTTGCTATTATCACTGTCTGGGGATCGGAAAAAATATTTACTTCAACAAATCGCAGTCTTGCTTCTTTTGATACGAGATGCGGAAGTAATGGCAATAGAATAATACCTGCAATGCAAACACCTAAAATAACTTGTTTCCAAGACTTTCGTATATGTTCCCAGCAATAAATACTTAAACCAACGATAAATATCAAAACAAAATACCTGGAACTATTAAATGTATACATGGATAATACATACGGAATAAATGCAAAAGGCCACAGACGAGGTTGATTTTGAGCTTTCAATATCAACCATGTTCCAAAAACAACAAAAAATAATGCAATAGTTGCCTCAAATCCAGCCCGTGACAAATTGATATGCCACGGTGAAACTGCCAATAACGCGGAGGATAATAGCGCCAATGATTGATTTTTCTTGAATAATTCCTTGACCAAAAAATAGGTCAATACTATAGTCAGTGTTCCAAATAACGCTGAAGGTAAGCGTACGGAAAATTCGTTTAATCCAAAAATAGCAACACTTGGAACTGTGAGATATATTGCAAGCGGTGGTTTATAATCACCGTAGGCGACAAATGCATCTAAGGGGAAAAACTTCCCGTGCTCATCTTTCCCAGTTTTTAAAATACTATATGCGTTATATCCGATAGATACCTCGTCCCAGGAAAGAGCCGGCGGAACATGCGATATGTTATATGTTCGAAGTAAAAACGCAAAAAAAATCAATGCAGCTAAAACTATTTTTTTCATATCACTTTGCTTTAACAAAAGTATATCAGAATATTGATATAATACGAATAGCATCCGTATGAAAAAAATACTCTTGATGCCTAAACGCGTTATACCTATAGCAATTATTCTTCTGGTTGTCTGTCTTTTCTTCTATAAAACACTGTTTCGGGGACTTATCCCTTTTCCGGGGGATTTACTTTTATCAGGATACGGCCCCTGGCGACACCAATCATATAACGGGTATGTGGCAGGTGCTATTCCATCGAAAGATCAATATTTTGACGTCATTAGGGAATTATACCCCTGGAAAACACTCGTTATACAAGAAATAAAGAAAGGAAAAATGCCTTTATGGAACCCGTATAATTTTTCCGGTAGTCCACTACTTGCTAATTATCAATCACAAGTATTTTATCCGTTAACAATTTTCTATTACATATTCCCTCAAATTATCGCTTGGACAATTCTTATTATTTTACAACCGCTTCTTGGCTCTGTATTTACTTATCTATTTGCTACAGAAATTGGACTGAGCGCAACTGCAGCTGTTGCATCAGCAATTCTATTTAATTTTTCCAGTTTTGCTTCTATTTGGATGGAATTTATTACTATTTTGTATACCATCCTTTGGCTTCCTCTCCTACTTTTTATTATTGAACGCGGAATTAAACAAAGATTACTTACTCTCGCTCAAAAAATTCTATTTATTTTTGCTTTTTTCTCAGCAATTACTGCGGGACATCCACAAGATTTTCTAAACTGCTTCTTATTTTTAGTTATTTATATAACTATTCGTTTATTAATACTCCGATCGTGGACAAACAAAGAAAAAATAGAATTTATTATTTATCCGCCAGCTGGCGGATTAGCATTTATCATTGTTATTCCCTTTCTTCTTGCCGCTCCCCAACTCCTCCCGACAATAGAATTATTCAAAAATTCCGCACGTGTGGCTCATGATTACCAACAAATTGTTTCAAACATGCTTATTCAGTGGTGGCAATTACCACTTCTTGTTATTCAGGACTTTTTTGGAAATCCTGCAACAAAAACTAATTTTACCGGAGATTATGTCGGGAAAACGTTGTCCATCGGAGTGGTTGGTTTTTCCCTGGTCATCGCAACACTCATTGACCCAAAAAAATCTTTTCATAAAGTATTCTTTCTTTGGACAGCTGTAGCTATTCTTTTGATTACCGTCAATACCCCAATAACACAACTTTTATACCGATATCCAATGCCCATCATGTCAACAGGAACACCAACTAGAATTCTTTTTATTCTTCTGTTTGCGTTATCTATCCTTGCGGGTTTTGGAATAGATGCATTAAAAAATCAAAAAAAATCAATTATTCCGTTTATATCACTACTTATTGGTATCTTTGTTTTACTTTGGCTTTTTGCTCTTATTCATCCTTCAATTCCCGGACTTACCTATACAGCTCAATCGTTTGCTGTAATGAAACGGGCGATGATATTTTCCTCTGTCATTCTTGGTGCAATCATAGCGCTTCTTATTGCAAAAAAATATTCATCACTTGCTCTCTATGCACTTATCGCCCTTTCCGTAATCGAACTATTTTATTCGTTTATTAAGTTTAATCCTTTTGTACCGTCTTCGTTCGCATTTCCGGAAAATGCAATCATGCAATTTATGAAAACGAATTCCGGAATATATCGGTATTGGGGATATGGCACTGCGGCAATTGAGGCAAACTTTGCTACGCAAACACGCACCTATTCTCCAGACGGAACAGATCCGTTAAATCTCAAATGGTATAACGAATTTATTCAAAGCAGTCGTGATGGAAATATCGCAAACATATTTAATAGAACAACCCGCTCCGACGCACAACTTGCTCCTGGTTATGGAGCTGATGATCTTCCGTCAAATACGTATAGACTTCGCATAATGGATCTTCTGGGAGTGAAATACATTTTAAATCGCTCCGAAAATCCAATGTCCGACAACACTTTTCCAACAGACAGGTTCAAACCGGTATGGCAAAAAGATACATGGACGATATTCGAAAACATGAAGGCTGCTCCGAGATTTTTCCTCACAACAGATGTCAAGGGTTATATTGACACAAACGATTTTGAACGGCAATTTTATAACATAACTAATACCAATAACACAGTTTATCTTCATGATAATGACATAGCACGTCTTCCAAAGTTATTTGGAGAAAATCATACCGTGTCCCTGAAATCATATACTCCAACTGAAATTACTTTTTCTACACATACAGATGGACAACAGATGCTATTTATGAGCGATACGTATAATGAGGGATGGAAGGCAACAGTCGATGAGAATACAACGAATATTTATAAAGCCAACTGGGCATTTCGCGCGATAGTTGTTCCCGAAGGGAAACATACAGTGACATTCACCTATTTCCCGAAATCGTTTAACATTGGGGTATATATAAGTTTAATCGGAGCTGTTTGTTTATTGATTCTTTATAGATATGAAAAAAAATAAAAAACTTCTTACATTTATACCGCTGGCGATCATTATTGTTTTGGCAGCGTTATTTCGTTTTTTGTATCTTGATCGTATTCCAAATGCAATCAGCGGCGATGAACTTATCTACCCGCTCACTGCAAAATCAGTTACACTCACAGGTCATGATATGACAGGAACCTGGAACATATTCAACGCTCTTATTTTCCGATATCCTCCGAATCAGCAACAAGCAGAACTGCCGTATTTTCTCCACCTTCCGTTTAGTGGTATTTTCCCTTTTTCACTATTTATGGCACATCTACCATTTGCAATTCTTTCAGTCGGCATCGTAATTATTCTTTACTTCATAGCACAACATCTTTTCGGAACGCCAATAGCAATTGCAACCGGTCTTGTCGCTGCTATTAACCCCTGGCTTGTTGTTATGGGACGTACCGGGTATGAATCAACACCGGCAACGTTTTTTTACCTTCTTGCATTTGTCGTTATATTAAAAAAACGAGGTTGGAAAATATTATGGGCAGTCATTCCTCTACTTCTTGCCTTTTATTCATACATAGGAACAAAAATAATACTGCTTCCATTTGTACTTATTGCTATAGCGTTTGCATATATTAAAAACAAACCAAAGTCCTTAAAAGCGTATTTTGTTCTTTTGGGTATATGCATTGTCATTATTGCTATATACGCATTTCTGATTAAAACTTCTGCAACGAGATTACGGGTGACTGACATTTTCCTTCCGAATGATCCCAAAGTCGTAAGTCAAGTAAATGAGATTAGAAAAGATTCCCTTGTATTTCCATTTACAAACCAACTTGTTAACAAATACACCATATATATAAAATTATTAGCAGAAAAACTTATTCGAATTTTTTCTCTTCCTTATTTGTTTATTGAAGGAGATCTATTTTTCCCTATTCGTACTCATGGTTTCTTCTATATGATCGACTGCATAAGTATTATTCTCGGAGGACTATTTCTATTTGCAAAAAGAAAAATCTATTTTCTTTATTTGAGTCTGTTTGTCCTTATTGGAACATTTCCACAGTTATTTTTTAAATTATCAGGAGATTTCTCCGGACACCTTGCGTTTATGTTCCCGTTTCTTATTCTATTTGTCGGCATTGGTATTAAGGAATCCATTTCTAGTTTCAAAAAACGATGGTCTTATATTATCGGCGGAATAATTACGATGCTGTATTTATACAGTGTGTTTCAATTTGGATATATATACTTTTATGAACACCCGCTGCAGGAATTCGGAAGCTTTCATATGCGCGTACTTTCACGGTATATAATCCTCGCCAAACAAAAAGATATACCAATCACACTCTACTCTCCATCAAACCGTGATTATTTAAGTAAATATCTTTTCTATACCAATAGTCTTTCAAAAAAGACCATTCGCTCATTGTCCCAATCAAATATCAATGCCTCCTTTGATTTGGATGGGGTCAGTTTCCGAGGATGCGAATTAATATATAAAGCCGATAATAATCAAACAATAATTATGGATGCCGTATGCACCCCGTCAGATATGAATTTATATCTTAGTATTTCCCGACTCAAAGACGGAGGGCAAGTTTACAACATAAAAAATGATGTTATTTGTCAGAAGTATAATTTAAAACAATACCCAAATAAGCTTACCACTGCTCAGTTGGCAATAGATACAATTAATGAGCAGGTTTTTTGCGAAACATATATATCAAAATACTAATATACAGTATTCCACTCCCTAAAGTAATATATAATCCGATCGTAACTGATAACGGTCTATAAATAAATTGAACCACATGATTCCCCTGGGGAATAATAATAGCTCGAAGTGAATAGTTCGCTCGATATATCGGAGTTTCAACATTATCTACGTATGCTTTCCATCCTCGATAATAGGTGTCTGTAAGAACAAGAATGGCGGGAGTTGATGCAGAAACCTGAATTTCGACATGATTCGACTGATAAGAAATGATTTTACTGCTATCATTCCTCTGGGTATTTATTGTCTTTGCGAAAGGAATATCCTTTTCTACTATGACAGAATTTGTTGGATCGAATAGCGGGTCGAACAATCGATTTAATAATTGATTAGTATTACTAATATTTTCATAATTCTTTACTATATATGCTCTAGGAAGCGCTTGAGAGTTTTCCTGAATGGTAAAATTATTTTCTTTAGCATGAAGCAATAGGTACCGAACACTTAGCAATTGAAACAATCTCTCTCTTCTTTGATTTACTTCCTGTTTCGGTGTTACTTCACTATTTATCATCACATCACTTCTCGGAAGAATATCCGGTACGCTCCCTGAATTCGCGTATGCCACTAGTTCACCGTACCTTTTAATATATAACGGATCATAATAATTCGGATCATAGAGATGAAGTGCTGTAGCAATATTTGGTTGAACTACCGCAGAACCAAGTCCCGTCACCCTATCAAAAGAAGCTATTGTTCGTAGCTTATCAATGACTTGTGAATATGGAAATATGGTATTACGAGAGGAGAAAGGTAAGAATTTGTTACTGTTATATAATCCCACAGCAAACTGCAAAAGAATTACAACATATATCAAAACTTGTATACGTTTTAATGACTTAATTTTTCGAATAAATAATAATACAAATATAGCGACAAGTAAGATCGCTATTTCGAATAAAGAATTTCGAAACGCAGTCATTTGCCCTTTTGTTTCAACAATAAAGCGGCCAATTAAAGCAGATAGCAAAACTATGATACACACTGCTCCCATCCAAATTCGTTCCCTGCGTACATGCACGTTTCGCAGATAATAATCCAAACCTAAACCTGAAAGAATACAGATTGAAAACGTCGTTAAGAAAAATATTCTTGTTGGTACTCCTGTTGAAATAATCGGAATGGGAAGTGTATACAGCCATTCTGTCAAGGGAGAACGCACTACTAATAACACTGTCAGTCCGACAATCGTAAGAAAAAAAGTCCGAATCTCATTTCTTTTACCTGATAGTAAACTAAAACCGAATAATACTATTGCCACACTGCCGACACTGGCCACTGTTTCAACATAATCTCCAATCCCCCAATAGTTATAGGTGGCAGAGTTGCCGAAATAGTTGGGAATGATAATTGAAATTAATTGAGAAATGGGAAGCAAGAACTTTTCAATAATAGATGTTGAAGCCTGGGGATTCATATTTGCTTGTTTGTAGAGCTCTATAGTCGGAACAAGTTGAATTGCTGACAACAATAATCCCGTCAAACATAAAATACCTACTGTTATATATGCTTTCTTTGTCTCCTTTAATCGAATTAGTGCGTAAAGAACGAACATGAAAAGAACATACAAAATCATTTGTGGTTGACCTGAAATCATCATAAACAAGATGATAAGCGGGATACTCCATATACTTTTCGATTTCTTATTCTCACGATACGTTTCAATAATCCCTAATAAAAACGGCAGACAGGCTGCAACATAAAGATACTCTCCATAGAGATAGCGAACGGTAACAAAACCGGATGTAGCGTAAATAATCGCTACAACTATCGATGGCATCCATGAGAGACCAATTTTTCTTACATACCAAAGTATTCCGATGGATAACAATATGGGTTGAATGGCAATATATATTGTCCATGCTAGCCAACCAGGGAGTGTTACGAACAATACCATAAGCGGAGTAAGAAATCCCGCGTGCATAACTGCCATAAGAGGCATTCCCGACCCGTTATATGAATTCCAAAGCGGTAAATACCCATGACGAATGTCATCTGCTGCAATCATTTTGTATTGGTATAATTGCCGGAATACATCATCAAGTATCGCTTTATGAATAAGTATTGGTACACCGTTAGAAGTAAAATATGTTTTCCACGGTTCGTACCAGCTTAAGAGATAGTCACCGGGAAACGGAACAAGGCCTAATATATTACTTTTCCAAAATATAGATATACCGATAACACAAGCGATAATTACAATAATGAGATTATCTTTTTTCATATAAAAATCGGAGCGTTTGAATATATACAACACACGCAACAATTACAGTGCAGAGACTGACTGTCCATTGAAACCAAACTTCTGTCCAGATTTGATATGGGAAAAAACTCACTGGCATTGGGTGCCAAACAATATACACATTAATCATATTCAATACGGTTACTATGACGTATGGAATAACAAGATTTCCTGCAAATCCCAAAGAAATTGCAAGTAAGACAAAAGCTGGATACATATAGCGTTCATGCATTTGAGGTAAAAATGTAAAAGCTAAAAGCGAATAACATGCGAGAGCTATAAATATATGTTGCGTGTTGCTCTTTTTGTTTTTGTAGATAGCAAAATATAACGGAATACTACAGGCGATAAATAGAGCGACGGCCCATACAAAAAGCGGTATACCAAACCACAGTAAAGATGATTCAGGTGAATTAATAAGACGCACTTCACTAAATGAAAATAAATTATTCGGGTTTCCTATTGTAATGAATGGACGGAATATAACCCACCATATATTCATTGCAAATGCCGTAATATTCGTCATTTCTCCTGTAGCGTTTTGCTGTATAAAACCTATCAGCCAATGAATAGGTTTTGTTGAAATTGGAAAAGTAAATAGAATACCGGTCACACAAGCTAATCCTGCAGCATACAGATAATCCCATCTGCTTTTCACTTCTTTATACCAAAGAAGAAAATAAAAAGGGACTATAAATAAAAGAGAAAATTTTGTCAGAATAGAAAAACATAATAGGGTCATGCTAATAAACATGTGTTTTTTATATAACATCCAAAGAGAAAGAAGAAAAAACATATTAATAATCGAATCAACTTGACCCCAAACAGCGCTATTATAAATAACAACCGGATTAAATAAATAGAGCGCTGATGCAATAAATCCTCCTCGTTTTTTGTTATATCTCATAACAAAAAGAAAAATTAATATTCCGATAATACAATCAGACACTATCGAAGGCAAACGCAGCATAAAACTCATTACCGGACCGTTTAACCACCCTGTCACCTCTTCTGAATGAGGCATGAATCGAAGTAATACTTTTGATAATTGAATATGAAGTCTATAAGAAGTAGATAATATATAAAGAAGTCCCGGCGGCTGATTATTTGGGAGCGTTCCGAAGGTAATATGTTCTTTCCGATATGTTTCACTTAATCCATATACATAACTAATTCTTGCCCAATCCTTGTATCGCAGTACGTCCGTATTATCCCGATACCCAAAAGACCATATGGATGCAATAATTCTAGTAATAAACGCAATAACTATTATTATAATTAAACTGTGTCGAATACTCATTTAGATATTGAACGCCATTCTTCTGTAGATGAATATATTTTTGATGGATTTACAAAAGCCCAACCATCAGTTAAGAGTGTTGCACTTGAGGACGATGTAAGGTCTGAAATAAGCCCGCCATCCGTTGAAATAATATCTGTTTGTAGAATTTCCTGGGCTTTCGAGGGGATAAATCCGATTCTTCTTCCCGTATCTGAAAGTAAATTTACCTCGTCTAAGAATAATACATATGGTACTGACCTGCGTGTTTCATTATACTTATAATCATAAATAGCAAATTTCTCATTTGGATATTTTGTTATCAACATATTTCGTATATCTTTTGCAGCTTTTTCGGTCCAGTTAACTTTGGGTGTAAACGCTACAATTGAAGTTTTCCAAAAACTTCCAATAACAACACATAATAAAAACAGGTATCCAATATATCGATAGTGCTGTATTAATTTATATATTCCCCATCCAGTAATCAGAATCACAAATGGATGCATAAAAGTTATGAAACTCGCAAAAATGGGAACTCGCGTATAGCGAACCAAAACAACCATGCAGAAGAAAGAAATAAATATTACTATCCAATGTAAAGGTAATTTTCGTTTCCATACATAATAGAGAAAAAAGAGAATAACGATTAGTGCAATTCCTATGGCAATATTTGGCACACCACCCACTATATGCGACCATTCACGAGGCCAAAAATCATTAATATAGGTAAGCCATCGGCGTCCAAGTACATCAAGAGATATATTAAACTGATCATATCGATAGTAGTACAACATATTTTTGCTGTTAACAAAATCATTAGATGTATCCCATAAAAACAGTGGGATCATTGGGATTACAGCACCTATAAAAGCAGCAATGATAGATTGTAAAGCAGATTTCCCACTACAAAGCAGTGCAATAAAAACAATAATACCCAATGACACTCCTTGTAAATGAATAGATGCAGCAAAAGCTGCGAAAAATCCCATTAAAAAAGCAGTGAACATTTTTTTATGTTTCAAATATAAAACAGCGCATACAATGGTGAGAAACGAAAAAAATGGAATCGGCGTTTGATTCGTTAAATTTATAGATTGATCTATTTGAGCCGTTGAAACAGCCGTGAGAGTTGCAAGAATTAATCCAAACGATTTATCTTCAAGATAATTACCAAACAACCCCATGCCAATAATAAAAAGCACACTGCAAAATGTTAAAAATATCCACGGTGATAACACAGAATACGGATACAGAGCTGTTGGCACCATAAGAAGCCAATACCAAGTTCCTGCTGTTTGAAATGGACCGGCGGAAGAAAAAGGTCCGACAAGTGGTATTTTCCCTTCTCTTACGGCTTCGCGAGCGACAATTGCATCATGCGCCTGGTCATACGCAAGTCCATACCGACCAGAATAGTTCCAGAAACGAAGAAGAAAACCCAAGGCCGTAATACAGAAAAGAATAATAAAAAAGGTTTTTTTATTCATTATCAGTCCGTTTATATAATATTTTCTGTTTACACCGCTTGTGAAAAATAGAGCCAATATACATTAACGCCCATAGAAATCCTTGTATCATTACCATATTATTGCTTAAGAGAGCCTGCATGAGGCGAATTGGAGTCCAGAATACATGCGACAAAAGAATTCTTGTATCCGTCACATTCTTCCAGATAAAAATAAATTGATTTCTATACACAATTCTCTTCACGTCTACCTGACTAAATTCCTGTTTAATCTTCCCCTCTTCGTGATAATGATCAACCATGCTCTCTGATTCAAATATTATCTTCCAACCGGCCTTTCTGGCGCGGTAGGATAAATCAATATCTTCCCAATAAAACGGGTTGTAGATAGTATCCATACCACCAAGTTGATTCCATATACTTCTTCTAAACGCTCCGCTTCCTCCGGAAACCCACGCAGTATCTTTTTTATCCACCTCTCCCCGCTTATGAACATAAAAACCTTTTTCCCACGAAGCAATACCACGTCCTCGAAGCACAGCTTTGCCATTTTCCCAACTTTTTTCTAAACATCCAACAGCAAATACGCCAGGGTCATCAAAATGAGACAAGAGCGGTTGCAAGAATCCTTTTTCAGGTTCTACATCAGTATTTAATAGAATCACAATCTCACCGGTTGATCGCGCCACTCCTGCATTGACGTTCCCGGCAAATCCTTGTCTTTTCTTGCTTGACACCACAATAACATGCGGGAAATTCTTTTTGAGATAATCAACTGATCCATCTGAGGATACATCATCTGCAATGATAATCTCTGCCCCAGGAGTTCGATCCATAACATGCTGGAGATGCTTCTCCATGAGATACACACCATTCCAATTAGGAATAACTATAGAAACCGTAGGTATTTTCATAAAGATGTATACATTATATCAATCTTATGCATTCCGGAGGGAACAGTAACACCGAAGAATAAATAGTTGGTTTTATATACTTCGGTCTTTTTTCCATCAATCATCACCTTCCAACCCGGATTAAACATATTTCCAATTACGAGTAATCGATTATTCAAAACTGTAACATCCAACGTCATCTTATTTGGAGCATATGAAGTAATCGACACTCCTTCAGAAATAAAAATAGGTGCGCTGATTATAGGCAATTCTTTTTCAATAATTGCTGTTTTACCTGGAATAAAATTTTTATCATACAACCCATTAATTATGTCCTGTTTGATTTTTTTAACGAAAATGGTATCAGCCAAATAGGCTCGTGGAGAAAAATCACTATTCTTGTATACAATGGTTTCTCCTTCTTGAAGCATCAACTTCAACTTTGGACTGTTTATTTGCTTCATTGTGATCACATATTTGACTCCTAATAGATTAAATAGCGGAGATGAGTAATTTTTTGGCGTTATAATTCGTTCAAATCCAAATGGTGGTGTGATATTCGGTTCTCCCCGTTCCATGGCTGCAATAAATTCTTCGTACCGCGAACTATGAATGGGATCATATCCGCTGACAGATTCAATTCCATAATACGTCAAAACATTTGGCGGTAATGCGCGGTCATCTAAAACCATAACGCGGAATGGTTGTGGTTGTTGTTTTAGAAATGAAATGGTTGTTGTCTCTGGAAAAAAATATGACGAACTCGTAAATGACGTAAATTTCCATCCGAAGCGGAGTAAATCAAAAATATTCACTGTAAAAAACAATAACAAAAGAACTGTTTGAAGCCATTTCCATTTTCCTGCAAACAGCGATATGACAACAGCAATCACAGAAACCGTATACAAAACGGTCGGAAGTACTAAGTTTCGGCGGGTCACGGGATTTTCTCCAAATAACCATGCTACAACAAACAAACAACCAATAACTGCCAATGTCAAAATTCTCTGCTTTTTTGACAATAAAAATATCTTTGATGCTCCGTATGCTGCAAGAATTGATAAACACAAACCCACAACAATAATGAGACGTGTTGGCTGAAATAGAGAAATGCCCGGTATATGAAGAACAAAAGGTAATCTACTAATCGGCGAGTCCACTGCAAAAATCAACGAAATAATAATTGGAATAACCCAAATAAGAGTCTTCTTTCCAATTCCAAGAAGAGCCAATGTTAATACGATGACTCCTACATATCCTGTCATTTCTCCATAATTCCATACACCCCAGTAATTAAGTGTCGCTGGGTTACCGAAATAATCAGGTGAAATAAATTGAATGAGATGCACAATTGGAACAAAAAACCCCTCATGTAGGTACGCAGCTCCTGCTACTCTTGATGTCATCGGTAAAAATCGGAGTAAAGGAATCCATTGCACTCCTATGATAAGAAAAAAAAGAACGGGTATTATTCCATGCCACCATGTAATTTTACATATACGAGGTTTCCAATATTCCCAGAACGCATACCAGATCACAAACACAACACCGTATATAAAAAACTGCAAATGACCGGCAAAAAATGAGAATGTCAGAGCAAACAATAATACTATTTTCCATTTCCAGCTTTTTTTCTCTAAGTGAATTTTGTCAACCGCAAAAAACATGAGCGGAGTCCAAAGGAATGTCGAGACAATAGTTCCCCATGTAAGCCAGGACATGGAATAGCCTCCAAAGGCGAATGCAATGCTTCCAATAAGTGACGGAATGATATCAAGTTTTTTATTTCGTAAGAATACATACAAAAATATTCCGGCAAGAAGTGGTTGACTAATAATAAGAAGCGACCATGCAACTGGAAAAGAAAATAAGAAAAATAAAATATTTAATGGGTAAAATGATCCGGCTTGAATATTACCAACAAGTGTCGTTCCAGAAAAACTCCATGCATCCCAGGAAGGAAGTGTACCTTTTTTCCAATATTCAATTACTTGTTTCCTCCATGGAATTTGTTGCCTCACTGGATCGGTAATAAGAAAATTTTTAAATGGTACGCCTCTGGTAAATTCATTGAGATATGCATCACGATATGGATGATATAAACCAATGAGCGTATCTGATGGGACAGGTAATAATCCGTAAATAATCGTTTTATAAAAAAATACTAAGACGATGCAAGCAATTACTGCAATTCCAAGAAAGTCATACAGGTATTTCCTCATAACAATTTGAGTAAATCGTCGAACGCCTGATTAAAAATGTTTTTGGAAAAATCTTTCGATCTTTGTGTAATTTTACTGCTCATAATGCTTTCATTTTTGATTGCCATCATTGTTTTATGCATAAGTTCTTTTTTTGTTTTCCATGTATATCCGTTTACACCATCCGTCACTATTTCCGTCTGTCCGCCACCTGCAAACACGATTGGGGCGCATCCGGAAGACATTGCTTCAACGGTTGATATGCCAAAATGCTCCATATGTTCCGGTTTCATTTCTTCAAATCCCGCTCCATGCCAATACAGACGAGCTAGCCCGTACAAGGATTGGATTTTTTCAAATGACGCGTTGGAAATAATTTCAATGGGATAGTTTTTACTCAACTTTTTCAATTTCTCTACATATTCCTTATCGGTCGGAAGCATGCCTCCAGTTAAAACCAATTTCCACCCGGCTAACTTTCGTTCTTTTACCATATCTATAAATACTTCTATCAATACATCCTGCTTCTTGACGTTGTAATGACCGTTAAACCGTCCGACTGAAACTATGACATTCTCTTTCATAGCAACTTGAAATTCCTCATTTGCTACAGGAGGATAAATAACCGTTGTCGGAATTCCTATCGTTGCATCCAAATGTCTTTGGGTAAACTTTGAGTTACACACAACCCGCTGATATCTACTTTTTTTCCAGCTGTTTATGGAGACGTTTGAAAAAGGAACTTGAAAATGAAGTATATTATGCTTAGCTAAGGACATTGGAACACTTCCGTCACTTAAAAACACAATACAATCATACGTAGCAGATACCAACATTTTTTTAATGAGAGATCCGTTTTTAAATATATTCGGTACAACTGTTATCCTGGATAAATCTAATTTGAACCTTTTTTGGGACGTATCAATAATAGTATTGTCATCCCAAAAAATTGATACGTCATGAGTTTTTGACCAATGTTCCCCTAGGGTGAGCATATATCGCTCTCCTCCGCCAAATGAATCAAAATAGGGGTTATATAATCCGATTTTCATAATAGTAGTGTAATGCCCAATACAATAACGCTTATAAAAGCAACCAACAGACCAATGCGAAATTCTATCGGATGGTATCTATATTCTATCGTATGCATACCAGCTGGGACACTAACGGCTCGAAAATCATAATCTGCCAGGTATATTTTTGTCTTCTTTCCGTCAATCGTTGCTTCCCATCCGTCATCATATACATCGGATAAGAATAATAATTTCGGCACTGTGCTATTTGTTTGAATCACTACGCTATTTGCTTCATACTTTGCAATTTTTGCAACACCTTCTCCTTGCATCGGTTTAATACTTGGTTCTTCTTCAAGAACAAGTGTATTTCTTCTATCAAAGTCATTTCTAAAAAGTGTATCAATTATTTCCTGCGGATCGCGTCGTACTTCATAAGATGAAGTTAAAAACGCGCGAGGGTATGCACGAGTATATTCATATACTTCATAATGTTCATCTTCAAATCGTTTCACCATATCGCCGTCTGGATACTGCCAAACGGGAAATGCCCACACATTTCTTCCATCACTCTTTCTTTGATAGATATACCGAACAGCTAATAACTGGAGCACATCACTGTTAAATCTCCCATATTTATCAAACGATACTACCGATCTTCCTGCAGGAGCGACAATTCCATTGGATGAAGCACCAATAAATTCCCCGTATCTCGCTTGGTACATCGCATCATATCCTTCAATGAGCGGAAGTTGATACATATTCCCTACTTCTCCACCGATATTTCCAAATACACGGTTAAAATCGATGTTTTTTCTTACATATGCTATTGAAGTTGACTCGGGATACAGATATTTTTTCTCTTCAAACGGCATCCATTTAGTTGCATAACGATACATGTCAAACATACCAATGCCTAATAGAAATGCGAGAAGAATTGTCTGTAGTTTGTATTTCCTGATAAATCCAGTTATCACAATAATGAGAGTTATGAAAGTTAACGCCGTCGGCAATATAATATTTCGCTTTGCGATAATGAGCTTGTCAATAGGAAACGGCTTAACACCGAGCACCATCATCCAAAAAACGAAAAGGAAAATGGCACATCCAATAACAAGCGGCAGTAAGAATTTTTTATTCTTTTCCTTCCACACAACAATAAGCTCATCAATGCCAAAAGACGCTAATCCGATAATCCCAAAACTGAGAAGAAAAATAATCCGCGAAGCGGCACTTGTTGAAAGAATTGGAACTCTCAATCGAAAAAGAATATCAGATATAGGAGTTGGAAATGCCAATAGTATCGTTATACCGATAAGAAAAAGAAAATATTTTTTGTACCCCTTCAAAGATACAAACAAAGCGGTAATCGAAAGTATAAGAGGTACAATACCTACATACGATCCCCATTCTGCGTAATGACCAAACCAATCGTTTCTTGTTACCGGATTTCCGAAGAAATCAGGCGAAAAGAGTGTAATAAGATAGCTCCATGGGATAACTTCTGAACGAATAAAACTATCTGTACGTGTTGATGCACTATATGCATGATACGTAAGAAGCAATTGCGGCGCCGCAAATCCAATTCCGATAACGACACCTAACAATGAGTAAATGACTTCTTTCCAATTTCTTTTTTGCCATCCTTCAAAACAAATAAATAGTATTGCTGCAATACCCACATACAAGCTAATTTGAAAATGCCCGGAGAGGAAAGAAATCGCAACAAATATGGGAAGTGTTATTCTCCCTAAGACGGAATGTTTCCTAAAATTTATTGCAATTGACCATAAAATCCATGGCAACGCGAGTGCCGCATACCCCAGTGTTCCGTATGCCATCCATGTGGTAATAAAACCGCAAAACATAAATCCGATAGATCCAATGAGTGATGCGACTTGCGACCTGTCAAGAGCGCGAAGAAATAGATATGTTCCCAGGGCTGCAAGAAGTGGTTGGAGAAGAATCATAAAGCTCCACGCGTCAATAAAAGGCAGAACAAAAAATAATAGGTTTATTGGATTAAACACCGCTGTCTGATAGTTTGCTGCGTGAGCAGTACCCGCAAATGCGTATGGATTCCAAAGCGGAAATTGACCTTGTTTCCATGAATCGATCGTACGCGCCTTCCATGGATAGATCTGAGTTATAACATCCGGCATGGCGTTATTTTTTACAGGCATCCCGTAAGACGCATTCCACGGAGCAAAAAAGGTGACGAGGTATTTAGAGGGAAAAGGAATGAGCCCTTTTGTTATATACGGTAATGAAAATATTCCGACAAAACAGACAAGAACGATAACCGGCCACAAACGTGTGACCCATTGAATTATGTTTTTTGTTGTTTTTCCCATAGCTTTGCATAGGTAATAAACATACTAAATGCCTGATAGATACTTTCTATCCATCCAACAATTCCCGCTTTCCAACCACCTTCACTAATATAGGATTTCCAAAATGCAGATCCCATAACTCGAAAAAATCTCCATGTTACCATGTGAGGGTGATTTGCACATAACCGTAAATCCGCCTCAACTTCAGACCACTCATTTGTTTTAGTAACCATTTCAGAAAGCGTTCTATGAGTGTCATGGAGTAACGGTTCTTTCAGATCTCCGATGTTTCCCCGTATTTCGGGGTGTTCATGCAGCTTCCCTACCCAGGAAATAAGCGCGTCTTTTTTGATAAGCCGTATCATTTTGTCTTTTGTCGGCCACTCATGACCCAGATAATAATTTTTCCTGGAAATAAAATATGCCGCATCGGAAGACGGTGATGTACTAATTCTCAAAATTTCTTTTTTCAGTTGTTCCGTCACCGTCTCATCAGCATCAACATACAGAAGCCACGTTCCGTGTGCAACCGATGCTCCTTTATCCCTGATGGAAGCAAAATCCTGCATCGTATCTATAATGAGATCCACTTTCAGTTTCTTTACAACTTCCGCTGTTGCATCCATTGAACCGTTGTCAACAACAATGACTTCATCGACCCAGCCGACACTCTTTATACACTCCGCTATCCGGGCTTCTTCGTTTTTCGCAATTATTATGGCGCTAATTGATTTTTTTTGGCTCATATTGTTTACCAAATCTACCAAACAACCAATCTAATACTGCTTTTCTTCGAATAGCTGATTGCCCTATGAAAAAACGACAGCCTTCACGAATAAGAGCAAACTTAATTCGAATTGATGCGTATCGCATTCCCAAAAGCAATCGGTTCCGGGTAAAATAGTATTCATGAACAGGATTGCCGGGTCTTCCCGATGAACCCGCATTCACGTGCCACACAATTGATGCTGGAACATAGAGCGTCTTAAAACCGGCTTTTTGCATCCGAATATTCCAATCCAGATCTTCAAGATACAAGTAATAGCGGTCATCAAGCATCCCAACCTGTTCTATAACTTCCCGTCTCACCACGAACGAACATCCGGTGATAAATGGTGTTTCTTCTTTTTTGTCATATTGTCCGTGATCTACTTCATCAACGCCTCTATGGGATGCATATAGGTTATTCCAATCAATAAGACCTCCGGCATACCAGAAGACCCTTCCGCGTTCACTGTCCTTATATCTATCATGATGAAACTCATGACCGGGAGCAAAATAGATCTTGCTGCCGCACGCACCTATGTGTTGGTCGTCAAATACAGTTGCAAAAGATAACACCTGTCGGTCTACCAACGTATCATTATTCAAGAGCCAAATGAGATCAGCTTTTCTCTTCATCGCTTCTTGGATCCCTACGTTATTTCCGCCGGTAAAACCTAAATTCTTTCCTGTAACAATCACGGAGATTTTCGGAAAAAACTTCTTGATAACGCTAACAGAGTCATTCGTCGATCCATTATCTACAACAATTATTGAAAGCGTGTTCCCTAATAAATTAATTTTTTGAAGCGATTCCAAACATCTCACGGTGTCATCTTTACCATTCCAATTGACTATAACAGCGGTAATGTTGTATTGTTTGATTTTCATGCATGAATCGAAATGAGTTTACGTTTCATCCTGAGAAATACCTTCATTATGGGTGATGACTTAGTCAGCTTACTTGTCAGTATCCAATATCGTATTTCTTCTTTTCTGTTATTCAGTTCTGATGACACCTCTTTCAATGATATGTCGCGCTGTTCAAATTTTTTCATTTCCCAATACTTAGCAAACGTACAAAAAGAGTAAAATGCTTGAAACAAAGAAAGAACTAATCCATGGAGACCGTCTTTATATCCTCCTTGCGCAAAATAAATTTTTATAAAATCAGATACCGGAAAACGGATTGCGTCATGCCACATGAGTTGATAATTTAACTCTGACAATGTAATAGCTTCACTCGTTGAAGCACGGTCAATTTTTGTTAGATACTGATGTACTGTTTCATAATTATAGTGAACATATGGTTCAGTAAGCTCTCCAACCTCTCCATCCACTTTGACATATTCATGGATATGAACACAGGGGAATTGTCCACGTCCCCTTCGAAATAATCTGATTTGTTTATCCGGCCACCAAAGCCCATGTTGTATCCATTTACCAAAGGAAAAATTTTTCCGTTTTAACCAAAAGCCATTTTTAGATGGATTAGAACGAATGAGTGATAGTATTTCTTTAGCAAGAACTGGAGTTACTTCCTCGTCATCATCAAGATTCAATATCCAATCTCCACTTGCCTTTGAAAAACCAAAATTTTTATTGATATTGAGCATCAGTTGATTGGGGGCACTAAAAACTTTTTTTGTATACTTCTTAGCCACTTCCACTGTCTTATCCTGTGACTCGTTATCAACAACTATTATTTCATCCGCCAGTTGGCTGACTGACTTCAAACATCGCTCAATTGATCTTTCTTCATTATACGCAGAGATAACAATAGATAGGGTCGGTTTCATATTATTTTAGTCGAATGAAATGAACCATTTCCATGATTCGTTTCCTTTCAAACAACCAAAGCACAGCCATATATAGTATAACACCGGAGGAAGCAATGATAACCTGATGTATTAGTGTATAGGGAGCGCTTCCTCGAAATAAGTAATACCACAAAGATTGGGTGCACGCTGCGACAAATGGCCATTTTACCATGGATACAAAAGAAAAAACCGCAACCTTTTTAGTCAGTGCCACAACAATTGGCAGAGACGACGTAAGAATAAAAAGCGCAACGGCAACTCCATTAAATCCAATGTAATGAACAAGAGTTACGGTAAGAACCCAGGTAGCAATAGTCCATGAAACCATAAGCAAAAGAGTGATTTTTATCTTTCCAACTGCATTTAAGGCGTTTGTGAGCGGCGTTGAAAATGCAGCTAATATGGAGGCAAGAACAAACAACGAAAAGGAAAATAGAGCAGGTTCCCATTTACCATATTTAGGTATAAGTTTGACGAGGGGGTCAATAAAAAACAAAAGTCCCACTGATATCGGAAGAATGGTGATAGCGAGACCAAATAGCGTCTTTTCAATTGCACGTCCTAAAATCTCCTTTGAATGCTGCAGCCGTGCAAATGCCGGAAATGTTACCCGAATGACACCATCCATGATTAAACGAAGTGGCACTTCTGCCCATTTCTTCGCCCACCCAATATACCCGACCTCGGCAAATGGAAGAATTTTACCTAAAAATACAGTCATCAAATCATCTTTGAGAAGTGCCAAAAAAGAATTGAGTTGAAATGGTATACCAAACTTGAGTAACCGCTTTGCCACAGTTTTCTCAATCCCTATTTTTATTTTCCACGGAGAAACGATATACATGAGGACAAGTCCAACAATTGCCCGTGTTAACACCGCATACGTAAAACTTGCAACCCCTAATCCTCGGGAGGCAAGGACCACGGCAACAATGTAAAACCCTAATGTTTCTGCTATTTGAGGAATAACGAGGATATGAAATTTTAATGACCGTTCAAGAAGCACTGAGGGGATTGTTTTAAGTGATGAAAAGAAAAAAGAAATAACGAGCGCTTGAAATAATACTACTCCATCACTATCTAGCCCATAAAATAATCCGATTCGTGAAGATAAAAAATACGCAACAAGCACAATGGGTAACACCAAAAGTTGTTGTATGGTAAATGTCGTCGTTAAATCATCATCTGTAATCTCTTCCTTTTTTTGAATGAGGGCCGCTGCAAGCCCAATATCTGAAAAATAAGATAAGAATGAAATAACAGCTGATACAACAAAAAATATACCAAATACTGATGGAGTCAAATAGATAGTCAGCAAAAATGTCGCTCCAAAAGCGATGAGTTGCAAAAGAAATGTCCTTGAAGTGAGTGCTAAAATACCGGTAACAGATTTTTTCTTAATAGATTCTATATTTGTTTCATCCATATCGTTTAGCAAGTGTCTTCCATGGTCGAATTTTGAATAATCTCCATAATCCATCTAAGTCTCCTTGAGCTGTTTTAACTACCCGAACTGTTGAACCCGGATTATCTATCCACGTCACTGCTTCTTCATATATTCTATATCCGAGCTTTTCGGCAACAATGAGAAGTTCTGAATCAAAAAACCATTCGTTATCCTCTATATACGGAAGTAAGCTTTTCGCTGCTTGACCCGTGATTGCCTTAAACCCGCACTGCGCGTCGGTAAAACGGATGAAAAATAACAATCGGATAAGAGCGATATATGTTTTAGAAGTTAGTGTCCGTAGCCATCCTCTTCCATATACCTTCGAAGACTCGGCATTCCGAGTTCCTATTGCGATATCATATCCCCGAAGAATCGACCGGACAAGCGGCGGGATATGTTTAAGATCAGTAGACAAATCAACATCCATGTAACAGTGAACGTCCGCTTCAATTTTCATCCATGCTTCTTTCACAGCCCGACCCCTGCCTTTTTTATCCAAATGAAACGCACGCACTGCCGGATACTTTTTTGCTAGCCTGCGGGCAATAGCAAGCGTCTTATCAACAGAAGCATTATCGGCAATTGTGATACTCCAGTCAAAATCAGTTAAATACGATTTTAGAAACCCGATAAGGGTCTCTGTATGACTTTCAAGTTCGTCCTCTTCGTTATAAACAGGAATAACAATATTAAGCGTTGGTTTTTTTCCCATAAATTAGTATAAAAATTATAATTGTTATAATCGTTATAACAGTTATAGCATTTGCTAGCGTTCGAATGGGTGTATTTCTAAATCTCATCTCAATAATTGATTGCCCTTCAGATACTATCACGGAGGGTAAACCGCTGGCAATTGTGGGTGTGATTTCATTTCCGTTAACTTTAAATATCCAACCTGGAAAATACGCAAGTTTTAATTGGATAGTCTGAGTAATCGTGCTTTTGATTTCATACATCATAGATGTTTCTGATTTTTGTATCTCTTTAACAGTAAACGTCGGGTTTTGTGAAATCACATCATGAACAAGATCGGTACTGTACATTGGACGTGGCAGGTCTTTTGGTAAATATTCATCAGATATTTTAGATATCCGGTACCGCAGCTCTTCTTTTGTTTCGAATTGATACGAATCTCTGAGATACTGATATTGTGGAATAAACAATTTTGCGTTTATCGCAATTGCGCTTATAACAATAATCGCTGCAAGCAGAAATCTAACAATTGGAGCTCTCCATGATGCGACAATATACGCACTGAGTATTCCTATACCTAGCATTACAAATGACAACAGCCTCCATGGGTATTGAATAAAGCGCGTGAAAGCAAAATTATTCCAAATAAAGGAGGAATACGGAAGCATCAAAAATATAATCACTACGATATATAAGGCTACCACCATGACAATGGTATTAATTTTTTTCAGTCTCATAACTAATCTATTGAAAAATAGAATACATAACGACAATACAAAAACAATACTATGAAATTTCCCTATTTTGAAAGACATTCCATCAACGCACCCAAGAGCTGATCCTCCATATCCCCAAGGTGCATTCCAAAGTTGAGATAAACAGATAAAATGATTTGTAAATGATGTTGATGATGAGGCAATCATATGAGAGACACTTGTGTATTGCATTTCCATAAGTGCCGGAAGCCAAAAAAATGCTGAAATACCAAGACCTAAGGATAGTAATTTCAAAATGTTCCCATCACGCCTTCTTATCAAAAAAATAACAATCGAAAAACCCAACATAGCGGTTGAGATAAACCCAAGTATCGTATGAGAAAGAATTGTCCCGGCAAGTCCCAAAGCGCCAATAATTGGCCTCTTTTTATAAACGCCAAGTAGTATAAGCGGAACAAATGCCATTGCCCAATACTCTCCAACTGATCCACGAATATATATTTGCACTGCGTGATAGGGTGCATATAAAAAAATCATCGAGCCGGTAATTGAACTTAACAAGCCCATTATTGGATATAAAAAGAAATACATCGAGACAGCAGCGAGTACAGATCCAATTCCAAACATCCATTTCGTAGCAATCACACTATCTATCCCTAGCGCGTATAAAGAGCCTCCAAAGTAATATGGAAGTGGCCCATAAAAATTATATAATGGGTATCCATAGCCATATCCTAAATCAGAAACCCACCTGACGGGAAATTGTCCGTTCCTCAAGGCATTTCCCATGACAACAACGCGTGCGATTTGCGTATCATCATGCATCGGAAAGTATCCTCGCCCCATAAGACTTTTGACAGACCAGAAGGACAAGAGACAAACGATAATAAGTCCGAATATTTTTTTCATAAAATAACGAATATAAAAATTATAAAAAATATAAAACTTATCATGTCGAAAACAAAACGAACTGGTGTTTCACGAAACGCCATATAAAGATGATGCGTTCCCGAAGGAATATCTATTCTCATTACCCCATATGGATTATCAATTGATATATCAAGTTTCTTGTTATCAAGCATTCCTCCCCATCCGGGGTAATACAGAGTGTTTATTTGAAGAATACTCGGTTCTTTTGCATCAATAACTACATCAATAACTTGGCTGTTTACCTTTTTTTGATAAAGTGTTCCTGAACCACTATAGAAATCTATTTTTTTAGCAGGTCTTGTTTCAAATTCCTTTGTTACCCATTTCGGCATATATTCGTTTGCGACAGTCGTCGTTCCCTCATTAGTAGAATAAAATCCGTCAGGACGAACAACACTTTCTGTTTTTATATAAGGAAACGCAACATACATAAAATATGCAATTCCGATCATCGCGAGTATTCGCGCTATCCCTTTCCTGTCGGTCATATACGCGACAAACCACGGCCCAATAATAAGAACAAGAGAAAACCACCGATAGGGAAATTGAATTACTTTTGCAAACAAAGGGATATTCCATATGTAGGAGCTGATACCAGTGGTAAACACGCAGACAATAATAATGATTGTAAAAAACAATAATCGTTCCTTTTTATAGATAAGTTTCTTTCCAAAAAGACTTATGATAGCGGCAATAATAAAAAGTGAACTTTGGATAAGAATTGTTTGACTCATTGCAAAATAATGTTGAGGATCTGATACGGTTATCCGATTAAATGCAATGAGTGATTGTTCAAATAAGGCCGGTCCCCAGAAAAATACTGACATCCCTAATCCAATACCAAAAGGATACAGCAATCGGTATTGTTTCTTGACAAGGATATAGACAAATAGAAATGGTATGAAAAACAATGCAAGCGTATTGTGACTTATTGCAAGAAGCAGAGTTAACGGAGGAATCAATACACGAGCCTTTTTTTCAATAGCAGCACAAATACTAACAACTAATGCTATTGCTAGTAGTTCTCCAACTGATCCTCGTTTATATGCGTCGTAAAGAAGATACGGAGAAAATAAGAATGATATCGATCCGACAAAACTCGCAAGTGGAGTAAAAAACGAATTGAGCCAGACATACATCGCTATAGAACCAAGTAAAATAGATGAACCAATGATGATTTCAATTGACGTTTGAAAAGAAAAACCAACTGCTTTAATAAAACTTCCTATATACATAAATCCCGGATAGAGAAAATTTGCCACCGGATATCCATAACTATCATTTAAGCGTCCTAAAAAACGTACAGGAAATTGCCCCTCCCGAAGGCTTTGATAAAACGCTGAAAATCGAATAATCATCCAATCTCCATCATCTGTAACGATAAATCCCGGCTTTAGGAGTGGATAGAGAACAACAATTGCCAGACCAATAATAAAAAATATCCATATGATATGGTGGAATTGTATTCGTTTCATAGAAGCTACTTCTCAACCTTCGGAACCACTTGATATAACCGCATTGCTGATTTTGGATTATTTCCTTTCTGATACGTTCCAAGAAGCACCAGAGGCCACAAAAATTCTTTTTGGGTGAAGTTCGAAACAAAATATGTAGGTTTGGTTGAGGCGCTTTCAAGCATTTCTTTTGGAATAGTATCCGGAATCGGCCAAAGTCCATGAATTTCAATGGTCGGATGGTTTTGTAAAAATATTTCAAGAGCATACGGAAATAATCCAAATGTTCCTTCTGTATACACAGCAATGGGCTGTTGTTGGTTTTTCAAAAACGCTACGACTTCATTTGTTCCCCATCCGGACGGCCAATCATCAACAAGTTGTCCGCGATCGGCTTTTAAAATCGGTGCTGATTTAATATCAATAAGTATTCTTGTTGAGATATAGATACTACTTCCGCAAATGCAAAGAATGAGAAGGAAAAATATCGAAGACTTTCGAATAAATGTCAATAGCCACACAATGGTGTACGCAGAGAGAATGAGAAGCGGCATGGTCATAAATAAAATAAATCGCGGATATAAAATTCTTCCGAACAGAGAAAGAGCAATAAATGGTGCTAACCACCAACCAATGAGGAGTAATTTCTCGCGCATGTATTTTTTGGGAATAAGGATTGCCGCCCATGCTGTTGCAAGTAGCGGCCATGTCATATACCCCTTTAACCAATCAAATAACCCATGAATATTACCTTGAAAAAAGTTGAAGGGATGAATCAGCCACTCTTTCAATGGATAGACAAATAACACATCTTTTTGAGAAATGATATAGAAAAATGGGGATAACCGCAAAACACTGTAAATAATCTGGGACAGAATCGCCGCTACTAAACCATATCCCAACCATAAAATAAATCGTTTTATGAGTTGTGGCCTCTTCCAATCAAATAATAGTAGTGTAACTGGAAGCATATAGAGACTTAAAAATGCTGATGTCTTATTGAGCATTCCTACTCCAAGCATCATTCCAAAAATAAGGGCGATATCTAGACGCAATCTTTTGACAAGAAGGACGGCTAAATATAAATTCCAGATAGAAAACGTAGCAACCCATGTGTCATATAACGCGAGCCTGTCATACATCAAGGTAAATGGAGAGATGACATACAAAGCTGCGGCAAAAAGTCCAATAGAAACATTTTTGAATAGTTCCCGGCTTAACAGGACAAGTCCAATAAGGCTAATAAATCCTCCAATAACAGACACCATTCGGCCGGCAAATAATGGATCTTGAAATAGCCTCACGCTCGCCATAACAAGCCAGGTAAAAAATGGTTGCTTGCCATCAGTAAGCGATATAAACCTCCATGCTGCATCAGCGCTCCCTATTTGTGACCACCGGATATAAATAGCCTCATCAGTAAATATAGGGAGGTTAGTCAGTTGTACGATCCTCGTAGCGAAATAGATACCCGCGAGAAGGAAAAACCATACTATAGGACTTTTCCAGATTCTACCTGTCATGACCCTCATTATATCGAAATACTACACCTGAAACAAATGTGGAGATTTATCGGGCCAGATCATCATTTAAATAAATATCATATAATACATAGAGACTCTATGCTGTTAAAAACACGAAGATTCGGTACTTTTCTAAAACTTGTTGGCCTTATTTTTTTACTTATACCGCTATATTTCATCCTCTATAAAATATATATTCCAAAAATAAGCGCCTTCGGTTGTTTTGATGATTGCTTTAATTTTGCAGGTGGTTATTTTTTGGGGCAAGGAAAGACGCTATTTTCAGAAATTTATTTTAATCATCAACCTCTTATGGCGTATGTTAGTTTTTTCGTTCAACATTATACTAATCCAATCAATATATATGGATTACTTCTTGCCCATAGGCAAACCCTTATTCTTTATAGTTTGGCTTTTCAAGTTCTGCTTTGCTGGCGATTTGGGATTGTGGGTCTTGTCAATATGCTCATATTTGAATTCACTAAATTTTATGTGTTTGGAGATAGATTTCTAGCAGAAGCTTTTATTGTTTATCCACTTATATATCTTCTGGGTCTTATGACTCTCACTGTGCAAAAACGACGTGTTTATCCTATTGAATTCATTTTTGCGACACTGTGCGCTTGGTTTGTTGTATTTATGCGTGAACCGTATATCCCCTTAGCGTTATTTTTGCTTTATATAATCTTACGTAAAAAAGTATCTTCAACCATAGGCGTTATCTCAATGCTACTTTTTTTCACGCTTACCGCATCATTATTTTTTCTATTTCCCATACAAGATTATATATCTAACGTTATTCTTATTAATACTTATCGCGCATTGATTCCTCAATTTTCAACGCAAAATGTTTTACTGGGGGAACTAGCCAAATCAGCTTTTTACCCTCTATATATTTTGATTTCTGGTTTATGGAACGATTTTCGTGTACTATTAATCATTTTAAGTGTACTTTATATCCTGTCCATCATAAAAATAGTTCGAACAAAAAAAATTCTTCTTCCCCTCATCTTATCTATTAGTTTAATCTTGGCAAATCTTCGACCGACAAGTCCAGGATTACTATATTATGAAGCGTTTCATATGCTTGTTTGGTATGGATTATTTACTTTTTCTACACTATATATTTTTTATGATGTAACTTCCGGTATGCGCAAAACCTATATATTTTTCGCCGTCACAATTCCACTTGTATTTTACAGCTGTTTTTCTCCCTATTCTTTTATATATCAAAAAATTGATAGTCACACTGAATTTATCACCAATTACGGACACTACATCGGAATAGGGGAAGTTATAAAAGCGCTGTCTCAACCCAATCAAACCATGTTTGTTGATGGAAACGAAGAATTACTCTATTGGCAGGCAAAACGATCATCTGCTTACCCCTATTCATTTTATTATCCAGCTGAAAAAGACAGCAAATATTTTAGAGCCAGATTACAGATGTTTCTATATAACCCTCCGGATTTCTATTATGATTTCTGTACGCCATCTGCACCATATCAACCATCCATTCCTATTGATTTTATTCATCTTTACACTCAACTTTCTGTGTATGGAAAACCATCTTGTCTTTATCTGAAGACATCACTCATACCAACAATATCAAATGATCAGTGGAAGAAAGCAAAAGAATTTGAATATACGCTTCCAGAAAATTAATCTTTATATTTTTTCAAATAGTGCTATTTGAGCGTTATCAAATATCTTTTTCAGGTTTAACAACTTAATTTCATACTCGGATATGTCAGAACCTATGTATCTGGGGATAACAATAATTTTATTGTCATAATTGGATATGTTAAGAATATTGTTTTCAGGTCTAATAACCATTTCCCATTTTTTATCGGTTATCATTTGTCCGAGAAGATAATTTTTATATAAGAGAGGTTTAACCGCTTTGTATATTGGCTTTATGGAATAATTCAGCTGTTCGACATGCAATACGCTTTTATTTTGATTTTTGATAAATTGCAGTGCGTTTATTTCGTATGTCGTTAGTGCCAACCTGCTTCTTGAAAAAATAACTGCTACAGCAATATATAAGAGCGTCATGAAGGGAGTAATAATACATAACATACCGATGTTCTTCGATTTATTCTTTAAGAATATAAAATAGGCAATAGCAAATAACGCAATAGCAATAACAATAAAAAATGTTGCTACAAACATATACGTTGTTTTATCAAGAGGAAAATACGGCACATGGATATACAACAACAGTAATACTAAGTAATACCCCCAGAAAAACTTCTTCCTGCATAGATAATGAAGAACAAAAAGAATAATAAACGGAAGGATTTTACTTAAATACACAGTAACTAAAACAGGCAAAAAGTCTAAGGAAAAAAGCAAATGAAGCAATGGTGTCTCTTTTTTATCAAAAAGAAAGGTTGAACTATTTACTAATAACGAAAACGCAAGAAAAAGCGGAAAAAGTAACAATACATACTCTTTAAATAAGTTACGAATATTTTTTTTGTAAACATAAAGAACAATAAAATATAGAATGTAAAGAGAGATTATAATTTGTATAGGAAGTATTCTTAATTTTTCCTGATTAAAATAAAAATGTTTCTCATTATTGTTTTCCAGATACAACGTACATCCCGTTGAAGTAAAATAAGCAATTTCATCATTTCCCGCATACAGTGCCACTTCTTTATCTTTTTCTTTGATAGAAAGTGGTTCTTTCGTGATTTTGATTAACATTCTATTATCGGGAAATCTCATTGAATCAATTATTTCCGGCCCGTTTATTCGTAAATGACCCTGACTATTCGGAAGGATGTTAAAATCTTCTTCTGTTTTTGTAACATAATTTCGTAAATCAACTAAATATACCGCATCGTTAATTTTATGCACTGCTACCCTATAATTTTCTGACGTATACCAGAATGATTGATTATTAGAATCGTAATCTGTAGAAAGAAAATATGTTCTTCCTGCAAATACTTTTTTTTGCGCGAGAAAATTCTGAGCATAGTCCCGTGCCAGCACTATATTTGCTTTTCCGGATGCTTGAATCTCCTTGGCTTTATTTAACATTCCCTTATATGATTGTTGAAACATCTCAAGCGTTCCGCCATTCTCGAGTCCCATGACAATATTTCCAAAGGGTTTCAGCAAAAAAATTGAAGCGAGATAATCAACATACTCTGCTGAATATCCTTTCATCGAATAATCCTGCAAACTATATGTCGCATCTGCATACCCCTTCAATGGGTCCCGTATTGCCCATTGCAAAATCACAACCTTTGCACTTTCTTCATATGAAGCTGCCGGTATTCCCTCATTAACTTTAGAAGAAAGGTATGGGATATTCCACGGAGTTCCCCAAATCGAATAAAAATCTAAATTAAATTGATCCGCCGCCCGAAGCGCCGCAGTAATCCCATACTTTTTCTGCATATAGAAAAGTGAATCTCCGCCGATCCACCATGCACCGACTGTTTTGGGATAATAGCCAAAAATTTTCCTAAATTTAGAAAACGCAGCATCTATCATTTTTCGTCTTTCGTTCCGATCATAAGAGCTCAATAATAATCCGTCAGAAAAATACCATGCTTCTTTTCCCCGAAACTGGACATGAGCCTTCTCGGCATAATTTCTGTCAATTTCGAACAACAATCCGAATTCCTGATCTTTCATCTCGCTTTTAACAAATTCAGTCATACCAGCATTCTCAAGTGCCCCATATTGGAATAACCACGTTGCACGAACATCCGCCTCCTTTGTAACCTGCCATTGGGCTTTGAGACTCGTAAGTAAATCGTCTGTTTCGTGTCCAAGTCCATTTCCGCGAATAAGGTTAATTATTGTAATTGCGGGTTGTGTGGAATTCCCTTGAGCTTTCAAATCTCCAGAAAAAAAGGAGAAAAAGATTGTGAATAAAAAAACGAATAGAAAAATTCTTTTTATCACAGTTAAATATCTAGTCAAAAAAATAACGGATATTTCGTTTCGAAAGCGTAAATCTTACGATAGCAACAATGATGGTTATTGCAATTGGAATAGCCGTTACCCATATTTTAATCTGAGGAACCGGACTATTCCAGTTCCCATAGTACAAAAATGGTGCATATCGCAGCTGTATTCCCAACGATAAGCCGCTCGTTAGGATAATTAGATTCCATTTTGTTGGAAACAGTGCAATAAAAGGTAAAATCCATAAAAGATACCATGCCATTATTTCCCGCTCTGTCAATACGAGAACTAGTCCAATCACCATAGCCACAAGAGCAATCGTTCGATTCCACCAAACAAGATACGCGGGGATGAGAAATATCGTCATTAATTTTATTGCTATTGATGAGGCAAGAAGAAAAAAAGATGTTACTTTATTTTTGTTTCCATAGATTACAATTGCAAAAAGTGCTAACCCCATCATAACAATGTCATTATGTGCACTTACCATGCTCTCAATAATAACGAGCGGATTAAGTGCAAATACCGCAATACCGGTTAATTGTGCAATTTTCCCATCTTTTTCTAATATCTTTCCAATGGACCATACAGCGAGAAGATAAAAGGAAACGATGAGTATTTTAAAATTCCATAGAAGGAGAAGAAAATATCCAAATCCAAACACATACGGAAATAACGTCATAATAATCCATAACGGGCTATAAATACTCGTTACGTGTGTCCAGTGCATAAACGATAGCCAAGGATCAACACCTGCAAATTGAAGCGGTGTAACAAGATAAGGATTTTTGTGATATACGAGAACGGTTTTGGCGGTAAACATATGATTGAATAAATCATAGGAAAAAGCGGGGTAAGAAAAAACCAAAATTCCGGCTGTAACGAGAATCGCCACCCACATAGTTTTTGAAGAAATTTTCTTTTTCTGTATCCCCCACAAAACTCCAACGTACGCCAAAAAATACGCACTGAGAAGTGAAATAAACAGTACTGTTGATAATGGTCGATTAAAAAATCCAATATATTGAAATTGTTTCTGAATACCCTGCCAAATACTGGCTTGTGTTAACGTCATTCCTAAATCAACTTGCGTGAATGAATACAACAGAAGAGTAATAGCAAGGACGCCATATAGGATAACAACACCCATAAAATTTTTATTGTTTATACAAATCTCTCCATGCATTCATACGAATTCGAATGATATCCATTAATCCTTCCCAAGAATCTTTGATGGGGCTGACTCGCCGAGTTTCAACATAATGCCATTCGACAGGTACTTCTTTTATTTTATATCCAAACGATTTCGCCAAAAAAAGAAGTTCTACATCAAATCCAGCAGTCACCATCGCGCCTGTTACTGTTTTATGATGACCATATAATGCTAGGCGATGAAAAATAATCTTCGAAGCTTTTTGGGTAAATGCTTTAAACCCGCACTGAGTATCAGATATCCCTTTCAGACCTAAGATGATGGTGCGAAGAAGCATAAATCCGCGTGCCATAAGGCGTCTTGAAAATGGAGCACCCTCCCGCTGTCCTTTCCTTGATCCGATGACAACATCATATCCTTGGGCAAACCATGGTAATAATTTTTCTATTTCTTTAATAGGAGTTGCTTGATCAAGATCGCTAAAAAGAACAATCTCTCCTTTTGCTTCCGCAACTCCGGTCATAACCGTACCAGCTTTTCCCTGATGTGGATTATCAATAAGCCGAAACCGAAAATTCTTTTTACTGAATTCTGAGATAAGTGCTGCAGTTCTATCGCTTGACCCATCGTTTACAACAATCACTTCCCAAGAATATGGTTGATCTTCTAAGTACCTAGCCACCTTATCAATAGCTCCCAACCTGATATTTGTTTCTTCGTTGTATGCCGGAATAATGACACTCAAATATATTGGTTTCATGCGCCTATTGTCCTTTATAATGAACTAGCTTGTATATTTTAACAACACTGACGTCCCAAACACCAGCAATCTCCGCTCTTCCAAATCCCGCTACTTCCCAAAGAGAGTTACCAAGCGGCTGACAAAAAATATCTTCGCAAACAATTAACAGTTGACTCGCTACAGTCTTTCTATCTGGATCCACAACGCTATTTTCAATAATAAGCGGCGACTTTTTCCATATTTCAAAAAAGTATCTGTACGCATGATCAGAATTACCGGTCGTAATAAGCGCGAAATTAAACGGTTTATTATCTGTTTTTTCAACAATAGCTTTTGAAATCATCTCTACCTGCGCAAGTTGTCTATTTGACTCATAGCGAAACGGTCGTCCCTGCCAGTTGAAAACAACGAGGTAAGCAAAGATACCAACTGCAAGAACTTTTCCTATATATTTAATTTTTGCAATGTCAATAATACAAAGAGCCGTAAGATAAAATGGAATCGGAAAAAAAATTCCAAAATAATAGTCATATATATTTTTTTTGTAAATTCCAAAAAATAATAAGGGGATAAATAACCAACCAGCGAAAAGAGAAGGTATAATCGTTCTTCTTGCACGAATCCATAAAATAACAAGTGCGATCATTCCTCCAATAGTTAGAAGTGATTGGGAGGTCCGCCATGGATCACGAACTCCTGATGGTAAATTCCCCAGAGCGCCTGCCTCTGGAATCCGAATGATAAATCGACCGAATAATCTCGTGGACACATCTTGAATATTTCCGATGAATTGATGCCACTGAAAACCGGTATCTTTTCCAGCAAATACAAACTCCAAAATGGCACGCGAGTTGGTAAATCCATGACGAAGTTCAAACGCGAGAAATGGTGAAAATCCCAGACAAAATCCTAAAATGAGATAAAGAATATGAATAAAATTCAATTTTCGGTAATGAATCCCAAGGAGTGCTCCTTGCGTGAGAATGAGAAACAAATAAATGTAATGCAACTGTACTCCAATGCCTGCGCATAACCCAACCCAAAATAAAAGGTTATACTGTGTTTTTAAAATTGCTTTTCCTAGTAAATACATTGACAGTAATGCAAAAAACGGAACGATATTGGGATTCCAGGATGAACGGGAATATGCAATAACAATTGGAGAAATGGCGTATAAAAGCGAAGCAATCAAGGCAACGGGTTTTGAAAACCATTGCTTACCGACATAATAAACCAGAAACACTGTTGCTATTCCAAATAATGCCACCATGATCGCGGGTCCTACGGGGTTTAAATTCCATGCCCAGAGAAACGGAAGCATAAAATAGTAATAAATAGGACCCATGAAAAATCCGCCAACTGACGCTGTCGGACCAAGGAGAGTAAACTTTTGGTCGACAATCATCCGTTTTACAATGAGTACGTCCCGTCCTTCGTCCCCTAAAAACGTCATATAATCGGCAATTCTATAGAGACGTAGATATGCTGCAAGAATGAGAATCACTAGAATAGGTACGTATGGTACGAATAATCGTAGAAAGTGTTTCATATGACAAATCACTTTTTTTTCCAGATAATTTTTGAATACATGGTGTAATTCCAAATAAGAAGAGATGCGGTTCCAACCAAGAAATAGATAAAATATTGACTATCTCCGAACAGTCTCACTCCAAGAGCGATCGTTCCTGTTTGTATAACAATAACTCCAAATAGTGAGGTTCCATAAAATTGAGCTAATTTTGCCAAATACGTACCAAAAGAAATAATTTTCTTTTTTTTAAACGTCCATACATTGTTCAAATTAAAATTAGAAAATATAGCTGCAGCTGCTCCGATAAGGTTGGCAATTGTTGGCGACAACCCCATCCATTCACGAAGAATAACAAGCAATCCAGCGTTAATAACAAATCCAAATCCACCGACAATCAGAAACTTCCCAAAGGGGCCACGCACAATGGCCTGTAACCGTGCAGTTCCCACATACAGCAAAACGTTTTTGATATATTCAGCCGGTGCAATTTTTGAATGACCGAATTTACGATCCGTAAAATGAATGGGAACTTCAACGACATGGGCTCCATGGGAAATTGCTTTATGTAAAAACGCTATTTGAAATACATACCCTCCATACGCTTCCATCTGATCTTTTAATTCGTAATAATATTTCACTGCATAAGCCCGAAATCCACCTGTCCAATCATGAACATGGCTATATCCAAGTCCAAACCGAACAATGGCATTACCAGCAACGCTAAATATTTTTCGATGAATTCCCCAATTGGATGGAATTGATCCACCTTTGATATATCGGCTTCCGACCACAAAATCTGCACCCTTATCAACTTCTTTAATAAATGCAGGAACTCTCGCAGGGTCATGCGATAAATCACAGTCCATTTGGAGAATAAAATCCGCATGCAATTTGTCTACCGCGTACGTCATTCCTCGAAGAAGCGCTTTGCCAAGTCCTTCCTTTTTTTCTTCTAAAAGATATGTATCTTTATGTTTTTTTTGGTAGGTTCGTATAATATTCCCTGTACCATCAGGGGAAAAGTCATCAACAATTAGATAGAGAAATGTGTGGTGTGAAATATCCTTCGCTTCTTTATGAAGAGCATCAAGTAAAGTTTCGATATTTTCCCGCTCATTATACGTGGGAAGGATAATAACCAGATTCATACCGTTTATACCCGTTCTCTCCAATAATTAAGAAGGTCTTCCATTGTTTTTTCAAATGGTATTTCCGGCTTCCAACCTGTTTTTGCAACAAATTTGGAGTTATCTCCAACAAGAACTGGAACTTCGGACGGACGCATGCGGCTTGGATCTTGAATAATTTCAACTTTAGCCTTACTCATACCAAGAAGTATATGTAACATGTCTTGTACTTTTACCCCTTTTCCAGTACAGATATTATATACATCTCCTGCATCGCATCTTTCAACCGAAAGCAAATATCCTTTTACCATATCCCGAACATCTGTCCAATCGCGGATTGCCTCTACATTGCCTACTTTCATAACGGGTTCTTGTTTTCCTTTTTCAATCATCGCAATTTGCTTTGCAAAATTTGATGTTACGAACGTTTCTCCACGTCTGGGTCCTGTGTGATTAAAGCCACGGGTTCGGATAATTTTCATACCATAGGAACAAAAATACTGATATCCAAGATAGTCCATTGCTACTTTTGATACTCCGTATGGACTTTGCGGACGAAGAGGATTTGTTTCTTTAATAGGAGTCTCATCCGGATGCACTAACCCATATTCTTCTGATGAACACGCAATTTGGATTGTACAATCAATCTTTGCCTGACGGGCTGCTTCGAATAAATTCGCAGACCCAATAATATTGACTTCTAAAGTTACAGATGGAGACACCCAAGAAGTGGGAACAAATGACTGAGCAGCAAGGTGAAATATATAATCCGGTTTGATGCGGGATATTGTTCCGTATAAACTATGGGAATCTAATATATCAGCATCTTCAAGATGAAGTTTATCTTTAATTGCTTCAATATGATCCATTCTTGACCTGGGCCTTGATAACCCATATACTTCAAATCCCTTTGATAAGAGGAGTTCCGCCAAATGACTTCCGACAAATCCTGCAATACCTGTTATAAGTGCCTTTTTTATAATCATATGTATATATTATACATCACATCCGACCTACTCCATAGTAGGTATACCCCAAATCCTTCATGGTTTGAGGATCATAGATATTCCGTCCGTCAAATAATACCCGTTCTTTTAACCCCTTAGCGATTTTCACCATATCCAACTGCCGAAACTCATTCCACTCCGTAAGAACCGCGACCGCATCAGCGTCCTTTACCGCATCATATGAAGAAGCTGCAAATATAACATTCTTGGGTAATACCTTTTTTGCGTTTTCTATTGCAACCGGATCATATACAACTACCTTTGCTCCGCCCATTGTCAGGACTTCTATGATGGTGACTGATGGCGCAAACCGCATGTCATCGGTATCTGGTTTAAATGAAAGACCCAAAACAGCAATTGTTTTTCCTTGTAACTTTCCATGAAAATGATTTTGAATTTTCTCTATAAAATGCAACCTGGCTTCATCATTGATCGCATCTGTTGCTTTTAGAAGCGTAAAATCATATCCATACTCTTTTCCTATTGTAATTAATGCTTTCACATCTTTTGGGAAACAACTTCCCCCATATCCAACTCCAGGATATAAAAAACTTCTTCCAATTCGCTGGTCCAGCCCAACACCATCAAGTACTTTTTCTACATCAGCTCCAACTTTTTCAGACAAGATGGCCATCGCATTGGCGAAAGAAATTTTCACTGACAACATCGAATTAGCAGCGTATTTAATAAGTTCAGCTGTTTCGACATTACATAAGACTATTTTCGTGTTAATTGGCTTATGGAGATCCACGAGTAACTTTTGCGCTCTATCAGACGTTGTTCCAATGACTACCCGTTGCGGGTGCATCGTATCAGCAATTGCCTGTCCTTGACGCAAAAATTCCGGTACTGAAGCAATAGCAAATGATGAACCCGTTGGTTTTACCTCATCCACTATTGCTGCTACTTTTTTGTTTGTTCCAGGCGGAACCGTACTTTTAACCGAAACTACTTTATATCCCGAAAGATTTTTTCCTATTTCCCGTGCCGCATTAAACACTTCTGTTAAATCGGCTTCTCCATTTTCCTTTGGCGGAGTTCCAACAGCAATAAAAATAATTTCTGAAGGCCCTACTGCTTCATGATACTCAAGGGTAAACAACAGTCTCCCTGCGTCAACATTCCGTTTGACAAGTTCCGATAGTCCCGGTTCATAAAACGTTGCGATTCCTTTTTTTAACGTTTCAATTTTTTCCTTTGTTCTTCCCACTACCCAAACGGTATTGCCTAAATCCGCAAAAACCGCAGCAGTGACAAGTCCCACATATCCATGTCCAATAAAAGAAATAGTCATATTATTTCTCCTCCATCCGTTTAATTTCAATTAATCCCTCACGGAATGTATGAACCTTTATCCCGAGAGATTCAATTTTATCATGCGTCAGTACTCCATATTGCGGAATCGGAGCACGATTTGCAAAATATTCCTCAAATGTTGTTTGTGAGATATTTTTTTGGTCTATTCCAAACACTTCTGCAATCATCGTGGCTCCTTCGTATGGAGAAAAACTATCAGCTCCGGGAATGTTATATACCCCTGTGGCATTTATCGATATCAATTTCTCGATTCCATGTGCTAAATCATCAATATACGTAGCTGTCATTTTTTGATTGGTGGGAGCTGCAATAGGAAGCCCTTGTTGCAGTCTTTCTAAGATCTTATGCATAAAATCCTTTTTGCCCTGCCTGCCGGCAGGCAGGCAACTGGAATTTGCCCTGTAAGGATTAGCAATCCTTACTACTAATCCACAATCTTTCAAATCTTTTACGATCTTCTCCCCCTCATATTTCGTTTTCGCATACCACCCCTGTGGATTACCAACCGCTTCTTCATTATATGAATCTGCAATACCGTCAAATACATAATCTGTTGAAAGATACAGCATGTGTTTACCGAGCCTCCGGCATAGTGAAGCAATGTTTTTCGTTGCTTCTACGTTCACTTTCCATGAAATACTCTCATTCCCTTTGTCTTTTTCCTTTTCAGCTGCCTGTACATCAGTAAATGCCGCAAAATGAAGCACCCAGGGAGCAGTGGAGGCAGTAAGTCTTTTTTCTACCTCATCAAATTTTGTAATATCAACTCCTGATTCTAAGCTCAAATCTTCACATGTGTGATTTGAAAGTAGGGCCACAACACGCGATCCAACCAATCCTGATAAGCCGGTACCAATGATATTCATTATTGTTTCCCCCTTGTTTTTAATTTTTTCCACCATGATTCGTGTTCTTTATACCAAAGAATTGTTTTTTCTAAGCCTGCATCAAAATCATACGCAGGACTCCAACCAAGTTCAATACGAATTTTTGACCAGTCAATAGCATATCTGCGGTCGTGTCCAAGGCGATCTTTCACATACTCAATTTCTGATTCGGATGTATCAAAAAAGGCCAGGATTTTATCAATGACTGTTCGATTATTAATATCCTCTGTAACTCCGCCGATACAATATGTTTCCCCAATACTGCCTTTTTGAAGAACCGCATCAATGGCCCGACAATGATCTTCTACATATAGCCAATCCCGAACATTTAACCCATCACCATATAACGGTATTTTCTTCCCTTCTATAAGATTCGTTATTGTAAGGGGAATAAATTTTTCCGGGAATTGAAACGGACCATAATTATTGGAACAATTTGTGATGGTTATAGGAAGTCCATAGGTATGATAGTACGCACGAACTAAATGATCCGAGGCTGATTTTGTTGCTGAATATGGACTATGCGGATCATAGGCAGAATGCTCATTAAATTTTTGCTCTGATCCTAATTCCAATGATCCAAATACTTCATCTGTTGACACATGATGGAACCGTTTTACTTTTTGTTTCATCGCTTCTTCAAGTAACACGTGTGTGCCAACGACGTTTGTTGAGACAAATGGAGCAGCCTCACATATTGAACGGTCGACGTGACTTTCTGCCGCAAAATGAACGATCACATCCACTCCTTGCATTGATTTGGTTACATCGTCGTGGTTGCAAATGTCACCATGGATGAATGTATAGCGCTTATCATGCTCAACAGTTGTGAGATTCTCAAGATTTCCAGCGTACGTAAGCTTATCTAAATTTACTATCTGATCTTCTTTGTGGCTTCCAAGCCAATATAAAATAAAGTTAGATCCAATAAACCCAGCTCCGCCTGTCACAAGCAATTTCATAGATTAAGTAATTTTTGTATTTGTGATTGGGATTCCTTGCACCCAATCGTATCCAATATCTGTATCATCATAGCTAATTCTTCCTTCTTCCTCAGGATTATAAATTTTGCTCGTTGCGTAAACAAAATGACACGGTTCTTCAAGCACTTTCATTCCGTGCGCGATACCAGCTGGAATTTTAAGAACGATGCTATCCGGAGCATCTCCCAAAATAAATTCATTCGTTTCTTTGTAGGTGGAAGAATCTGGTCGTTTATCATAAAGAGCTGCTTTTATTTTCCCTGTCACACAAAACCACCAATCAATTTGTGTTGTATGAAGATGCCATGCTTTCACAACGCCCGCAACCATATATGAATGGGACAACTGTCCGAATCCTTCTTTAAAAAAGTCATCCGTCACACGGATTATTTCCTCAAAATACCCCCGTTCATCAGGATGTCTTGTTAATGTCTTCGTCATGACTCCGTCGATCATATCGAAGATCCTTTCTTAACATGCTCTGCTACCTGAATATTTGCTCTCAGTAGTTCATCAAATGAAGTTCCAGCATCTACCCACCAATCAATCACTTCACAGGTGAGTGTTCCATCCCGTAAATACATATTATTAAGATCTGTCACTTCAAGTTCACCCCGCGAAGACGGTTTGAGCTTTCGAATAAAATCAAATACCCGTTTGTCATACATATAAATTCCAATTTGAGCAATATCAGATTTTGGATGTTCCGGCTTTTCCTCAATGGAAAGAACTTTTCCTGATTTATCCATTTCAATAACCCCATACTGCTTGGCTAAATTTTTAAGTCTAACACCAAATACCTTTGCACCTTTCTTTTGCACTTGAAGAAACCGTTCAACTGAAGCTTTCAGATTAAAATGAAAAATATTATCTCCAAGAATAAGAAGCAGCGGTTCATCACGCGTAAACTCCTCAGCTACGGCGATTGCATCTGCAATTCCTCCTTTTGGATTTTTCTGTACGCCATAATACAACCGCATGCCGAAGTCTTCACCGGATTTTAATAAATTAGCAAATTGAGATATAGCTTCTCCTCCTGAGGTCAACAATACCTCTTTAATACCCGCTTGTTTCATTGCCTCAATAGGGTAATAAATCATCGGCTTATTATAAACAGGCAGAAGATGTTTATTGGTAACCAATGTTAGCGGTTGGAGACGTGTCGCGAGTCCTCCAGCTATAATTAATCCCTGCATAGTACAACTCCTTTCAAAAAAGTACTTTATGTCCACAGTATGGTAAGAAGCAATATAATTGCTATCGCACCAACGAGACTGTATTCTATCACAACTTTCACATGTAAATCTCCTTCAAGCGCATGGTAAATCATTCCCCAAAGTACATAGGCGACAGCTGTTGCAACTCCAACAAATAGCTGTATTGTCTTATCATTTTGCGCTCCCCAAAAGGTAAATATACCTGAGGCCAGAATAACTGCAAGAACGATAAAATTGACGTATGTTAACTTCATAATAGAGCTCCTCTTTGCACCATCGTAAGAGCAACAAAAAACGTTAGGAAAAAGAGAATGTGAGCAATATTATGACCCGCGACGCGGACAATTTTCTTTCTTGACACCACAATACCGTCAAGTATCAACACACCCACAATAAGACCAATAAACATGAATGCGATATCACGGGTAATGGTTGGAATATTAAAAATAGGCTTGAATGTTGATTGTGAAAAAACATTTGATCCTACTACCGCAGACGCAACTTCGGGAATTACTGTTTTAACAGGTGGTTTCTCTGCTAACGGCGATCCTCCTGCACCAAACATTTGAACAACAAGCGTCGTTTCTTCACCGTTTAATACGCCGTTAACGACAGCAAAACCAATATCCTGATACCCAGGCTTCACGATATTGTCTCTATGAGTTGGTGACGCTATCCAGGCTGATACCACGCCGCCGCTTGTTTCAAAATTTTTCGCAAGATTTTCTCCGGCTATCGTATATCTATACCCGGAATTAACAATAAATGACCAGGGAGTTTTCCCTTGCGGACTATTATGCGCCCAATAATCATTGGCAAACATGTCCTTTGCCTTTTCATAAGCTGCTTGAGAAAGCGCGGCATTCAGCTTCAGCGAGTTAAGGCCCAAATTCACGCGCTGGGCATTCGCTGAGGCCAGGAGCGCATCCACACGAATATCCGTTGCGTAGCCCAAAACAGACGGGAATTCACGATGAATAATCCGAATTCCGAAGTTAAATACAGCAAATAAAAGAACGTAGCACAAAAGAGAATCGATATGAAGCGCTTTCGCCCGGTGATTATTTGTATGGTGCGGTAAGAAAAAATGCCTCAAAAAATACTGCATATAATTATCATACCCACTCGCATTAAAAATTACCACTTAAAGTTCAAAATTACCCTTTCAACAAAAACACCCTCTCAATTTTTCCTTTCGGAATGACCAAAAATCGGTCGGAGGGTGTATTTGCACGTTAGTATTGCGGTTAGACGGATTGTTAATCAATCAATTGCGCAAGCAAGCGGAGCAATGAAGAAAGATCTGGTTTGTCGTATTTCTTGATATAACGATCCTTCTTCTCACTTGGAAGCCCATTCCACCACTCTTTAACTTCCTCAAAGAATGGAGGTCCTACAAGTTGCTTACGATGATGATCAACATAAGCCTGGTACCCAGTGAGCAGAAGACTGGAGAACGAACTGCAGGTCACTTCGCTCGCGAGAAAGTGGAGCTCCGCTTTGTTACGCAGAAGCTCGATGCAATGTCCGCAACAAATAGCCTCAGGAGGGATCCAACCACATCTCATGCACATTGGTTTTTCGTCATGTGGAGTATACTGACCCTCCTCGCAGTGGCTATCCGGATGAACATCCGGCCACTGAATGACAAACCATTTCCCCCACGTTCGAGACTCTTTATATCCCTTCCAGGGATTATTAAGAGCCTTTGCCCCACCGAGTAATTTCTTCGCCATTTTACACACTCCTTTGATCGTAGATTAGAAAATTTGGATTATCTGTCTTACCAACCAAACCACTGGTAAGCAGCGTCAAAAAGACCTATAGAGATCTCTTTAACACTGCTCACCAAATATAAAGCGTGTATATAACCGCAACTTGTAAACGTGCAAGAATAAAAGTGTCTAAATGAACAAAAATTAGGCTGCAAATAAGCCTAAATCTGTTTTATTTAGTGGGAGTATGCTAGCATATAATACCATCTATGTCAAACTATAGGGTATAGTTACAGCTTTTATCTCCACTTATCTTTCCCGTAGGGAATATCTATCTGTACCGGTGACAAAAAACCAGCTCTATAGGAGTAGACGATGAAATTATCAGAGGTATTGCTCAAGATTTATTGATCCCAATTTATTGATGTATCTTGTGATACCAAGTTTTTTCGCCCACGCCGTAATATATCTTTTGTCCAGTCGTTTCCCTTGAATCTGATACACAAATGCGGCATCAATAATGTGTTTTTCAATTTTTGCTTCTTTGTACCACCTAAGCTTTTGAAGAATGGTGTCTTCGGCTGACGCAATAGACACATTTTTCCCAATGATGTTCACGTATTTTTTCCGTTTAAATCTCACTTGGTCGAACGGATCATTTGTCAAAAGCCACACGTCGATTTTCATTATCGTCGGTTTATGATAAATCTGAAAAATATTTCTTTGTTCAATTCCTTCCCTGACTGACTCCGGATATACTGTAAACTCACTGGGAAGTGACGCGAGAGCCTGAACCGTCCTCTGGACATCTTTCGGAAATAGATCAACGACAAAATCAATATCATGAGACGCCCTGGGTCTTCCATAGAAAATAACGCTCCATGCGCCGGTAATCATATACGGAATAGCATGGGCATGAAAGAATTCTGCAAGTGTAATGAGAAGTGATTCCTCAGCTTCCATATCAATTAGGCTCCGGTGACTTGCATACCGCATCTCCTTACATCACGGACGAGTTTTGACAATTTCATCGCAATCCGGATCTTCTTATCCCCGGACATTTTTTTGTATTGTCTGAGCAGATACGAAGTCATTCTTTTCATATCCCTTATTGTAACACACAAAATCACTTACTCCACTTGTCTTTTTCATAGGCAATATCTATCGGAACAGATGCTTCCTGTCCGTTAACAGGAACGTGAAGAAGCTGGCTGAGCGTTTGCGCGATAGCTGCACCGACGCGACGGCCGGTGTAGGAGCCTGTGTCAACAGAAACTTCTATTTGCGTAATATCATTCAGAGACAGGTGTTTTTTCGCAAGCAGTTTTTCGATGAGAGGTAACACCGCCTGTGAGTGTGCGTGATTTGTTTGGAGTGATTCTTCCATCCTTTTTCCATCCACAACAAAGGCTATGATTGTTTCTTCGTTGCTTCGCGTATCAATAATAAGTTTCATAACACAACCGCTCCTTGACGGATAATTTTGTACGGATTGACCGTACAATCCACAACAGTTGATGATAATTGACCTTTACATTCACCCGGAATGACAAAATCAACTAATTGTAAAAATACCGGATCTAAAGAAGCAAAGGTAAATGGAGTAGGATGGCCATGAATATTTGCTGACGGTCCGACAATAGGCACCCCTGCACCATCAATAAGCATTTGCGGAACCGGATGATTGGGCCATCTCAATCCAACGGTTTCTCCGCCACCACGGATGGGGGAGAGCACCATATTTTTTTTACAATAATCAACAATGGTGAGCGCTCCCGGCCAATAGGTTTGCATAAGATGTCGCACAATATCGGATGGGTGAATGAAATAGGCGAGTGATTGCTCTTGACTTGACACTAATATAGGTAATGGCTGTATCCTGGGGCGGTTTCGTATACGAAATACTCTATCAATAGCTTTGCTATTGTCTATCCTGCAACCGACCCCAAACGCAGTATCCGTTGGAAAAATAATCACTCCACCGTTATTGAGAATATCTATAGCTTGAACTAATAAATCATGCATACGTGATTACCCTTTCTCCGTCGTTTGTTATCTTAAAATGAATATCAACTCGCAATTTGGGTAAATGAACACCTAATCTATCTGCCCATTCAATAACTGTAATTGCAAATGGATCTTGAAAAATTTCTTCTAAACCTAACTTAGCAATCTGTGCCTCTTCTTGTAATCGATACAGATCTATATGGTAAAAGAAATCTGTTTTTCCTGGAATACTATACCGTTTCATAATAATAAACGTAGGGGAGACCAAACGGGAGGGGAGTCCTAATCCTTTTGCAAACCCTTGGGCAAATACCGTCTTCCCTGCTCCAAGTTCCCCATATAAACAACAAATTCGAGGAAGCGATTTTTTTATTACATCAGATGCCAGTCTCTCGCCCACCTCTTGAGTTTCTTTGGCATTGTTGGTAGTAATTGTTTGAGTGTTACCCATGCAAGTCCTCCTGCAAACATGTCAATTATAACATCACGCAGCTTCCCTTCTCGAGTTGGAACGTACCGCTGATGGATTTCATCAATAATTGCATATACGCTTGTTATGATAAATGCGATAATCCACGCCCTGTATTTATTCTTACTTGTATTTCGTACTGCCCGATAGGTCACTACATATAACACAAAGTATTCAACAAGATGTAATGTTTTAAAAAATACAAAGCTGATAACATGCGAATCGGTAAACGTAACTTTTTGACGTGATGAAAATGCAAATATCACCGCCATCCACAACACGGCCGGTAGCCAAAATCGAATATATTTCATTTCTTTAAGTATAGACGATATTTTATGACAAACACAGCCGCAAGGAGCGCACAACCGATAGAAATAAACAGAAGCGCGATAACATACGGCTTGTTATTTGGTGTTTTATTATCTTGAACGCCTAATATTTCCGCCGCAAGACTAGGAATTATTGTTGGAAATATCTCAATTGTAGGAGTAGCCTTCAGAGTTGGAGTAAATGTAGGAGTCGGAGTTTTTGTGGGAATAGGAGTACTGGTCGCTGTCGGCACAGGTGTATTTGTCGGCGTATTTGTAGGAACCGGAGTATTCGTAGGAGTCGGATCCGGTTCATTTAATAAAATAATTACTGAATTTGATGACCAATTCACAGAAGAATAACTTCCATAATAAAATCCAACTTTGAAAACGTATTCCCCTTCTCCTTTATATCCGCTGTCACTAAAATCACTTTTCACAATCATCGTTCCATCCCATTCCCCTATTTTTATTGATCTTTGACTTATATTTGTCGCGCTATTTTTTATCCATTCACCTCCACTTTTTGTATAACCAAAATAATTTTTCGTTGGACTTTCCTGATAAAATGCGCCCTTTATATAAATGGTTTCTCCATCAGTAAATCCGGATGTTGACGCGGTGATATGACATTCTTCATCACCAAAAAGAGATGTCTTATCGCTCGTGATTGCTACGCCTCTTGCTGAAAAAACTGAACCAGGAAGACAAAAAAGTAAAACCGTTATTCCAACAATGGTTGGTACTCGGGCAGACATAGATAATCATGTACATTACTGTACATGCAAATAAAAACTTATTATTCCATCATTATGTTCTATATATTTTATTTTAATAATACTTCCTCCGCATGACTGACTTGATGAGTACATTGTCCCATCTTGCGGAGCACGAATCACTGTTGTAGAACTGCTTACCATATCTACACCCGTATGAATACCGCCGCTATATTTATACCACCATGACCATGGAGTTTGTCCGTACCTTTGGGTAACTATTATTGACCCGTCAAGCGGCCAATCCCAAGAACCGGTTCCAATAGTACGATTGCCCCCATTTTGTTGATCAATAACATCTCGTGCTTTCAGAAAATCTTCTGCATTGACCCACGTTCCACCTTTTCGAATTTCAAAGTGTAAATGCGCCCCAGTTGAACATCCCGGATACCCGGTATTTCCGACCAAGGCAATCGGATCCCCTTTCTTTATCGGCCCGACTTTTACTGAATTTACCAGCGCTGCTTCAATAGCTTGCCGCTCAGCTAGCGCCTGAGCTAATAACTGTTGATACACCGCTTCGCTATTTTTTGTTTGCGATAAAAAGTTTTCCTTTTCTTTTTTTTGCCTATCCAATGCGGCACTTTCTTGTTCTAACTGTTTTTTTAACGCTTCTTGTTGCGCACGTTTTTTCTCACGGAGCACTTTCCGTTCGGAATAATTATTTTGCGTGGATTTGAGCTGAAACAAAAGTTGTGCATCCTCTTGTTGAACGCGACTCACATATTTAACTCGAGAGATAAAATCTGAAATGTTACTGCTTAAAAATACAATTCCAAAATTCGGTGCCACACTTCGTTTATACGATTCAGGTATTCTATATATGACTAATTCCAATCGCTTGGTTAATAATCCTTCTAGCCGTTCAATTTCACCGGCAAGTTCATCAATTTCGATTGATAACTTTCCTATTGCTGATCGAATTGTCTGTATTTTTAACGTAGATAACTCAATGTTTGAATTGATAATACTAATTTCTTTGGAAAGAGAATTTTCTTGTCCTTGCAGTTCAACAATCTTTGCTCGTAACGTTTCGATATCTTGACTATATATCCGAGAAGCCGGAACGAGAACCAAGAACACACCCATGATGATGACAAATAGTATCTTCATGAAAGAAATACTTTGTTAAAATTTAATATACCGCGCGAGTGTTATTAAGCTCCCGATTGCGCCAAGAAGAAATCCGGTTATACAAAAAACAACAAATAATCCGGCTAGCGCAATAAGCGCTGTAGAGGCTACTGGATTAACCAAAAGTGTATGAATAACAGGGATTGCACCTAAAAATGACAGGAGCGCAGGTCGAAAAACAAAAAGAAGGACGGTAATTATCAGCCACGCGAAAAACGCACCAACAATTCCGTAAATTCCTCCTTCAATAATAAATGGTTTTCGAATATACCACTGTGTTGCCCCTATGAGTTTCAGTATTTCTATCTCCTCTTTTTTCATCGCAATTTTAAGTCCAATCACGGTCATAATAATAAGAAGTGAATCAATTGCGAGAAGTCCTGCAAGCGTTCCTCCGATAATCCGAATTGCATTTGTCCATGAGAGAAGCGCGTCGACAACATCTTTTTGGAAAATAACTTCCTCAACTCCATCAGCTTTTTTAATGATTGGTTCAAGCTCTGATAGGAATCTTGGATCAATAGCGGTCACCTCAAGAGACGCCGGAAGAATATCAGCCGTCACCATCTCAAGAAGCAAAGGATCGTTCTTATTTTGTTCTTTATAAATGGCAAGCGCATCATCTTTTGACACAAATTTTGTCGACGCAACTTTTCCTGTTGCTTCCAATATTATTTTCAAAGCGTCCGCTTCAGGTTTTCCAGCTTTTTCCATAAAAAAGACAGTGAGTTGCGGTTTGCCTTCAAAATACCGAAGTATCGAAAGTGATGTTCCAGTCGTGAGTGCAAATACTCCTCCTAGAAGAAATGTCAAAAACATGGTGAGTATTGCTGCAAGTGTCTGATAGGGGCTCCTTCGCATATGAGCCCAAATGGAATTAGTGTTTTTCTTCATGATGACTCCTTTTGGTTAAATGATACTTTCCCTTTATTTCATCGTGTTCTAACCTTCCAGCTTTGAGCGTAATTGTCCGTTTCCTATTTTTATCAACCAACGTTGCGTTATGGGTAACCACAATCACTGTTGTTCCCATTTTATTTACTTCTTTAAGGATATCAATTATTTCATCGCTTGTCTCAGGATCAAGATTTCCTGTCGGTTCATCGGCAAGAAGTATCTTTGGACCTCCTACGATGGCCCGGGCTATCCCAATACGCTGCAGTTCTCCTGCAGAGAGTTGTGCCGGAAACACATCGGCTTTATCGGATAATTCAACGAGCTCCAATACATCATGAACCCCTTTTTCAATTTCTTCCTGGGGTTTACCTAATACTTCCATACCAACTGCTATATTTTCAAAAATAGTTCGATCCATGAGTAGCTTAAAATCCTGAAATGCCATACGCACATGACGACGAAGTAAATGAATCTGCGATTGAGGAATGGTGGTAATATCCCAATTATCAACAGTAATTGTGCCAACTGTAGGCACTATATCACGGATAATAAGCTTAAGCAGTGTACTTTTACCGGCTCCTGTTGGACCAATAAGAAAAACAAAGTCTCCGTCTGGTATTTCAACGGATATGTCAGAAAGAGCGGGTTTACTCCCCCCAAAATCCTTTGATACGTGGTCAAATCGAATCATTTCGATTACTGTAAGATCTCAATACGTCCAACATCCATAAACCATGGACATTTTTTCGCATCCATAGTTTTACTTGTCACTTTTACTTTCTTTCCTGCAAATTGATCAAGATCAAGAACTGATGAAACTAAACATGCTGTTTGAGATGGTCCGCCATCCCGAATAAGTTTATGCGTTCCTTCACCACTAACACCGTCTTTTTCAACTACCCCCGTTGCACTATCAGTAAATGTTTTACTGTCAGCACTTCCAAACACATTTTTTCCGCTTGCTGTTGGACCAGCTGAAGCAGTTGACGATGGTGTAGTTGAGGGTTTTTTTCCGGATATAATATACCCGGTCAAAATTCCAAACCCAATCATGAGAACAAATACAGCGCCAATAATCAGTTTCATTTGTTTCGTCACTCCCTCTTCCTCGGGAGTTATAGGGAAATCTTTACTGTTTTTTATTTTGGTTAGCGGGTCAATTTTTTCCATAGTTCCTCCATTATCACGACTTATACATTTTTTTTCAAGTACGCCATAATAAAATCTTCAATATCACCATCCAAGACCCTGTCTGTATTGGATGTTTCATGCTCTGTACGCAGATCTTTTACCATATGATAGGGATGAAGTACATATGACCTGATTTGATTCCCCCACCCGGGTGTTTTGTATACCCCTTTGTATTTCGCTTGTTCTTTTTGACGATTTTCTTCTTCTTTTGTCCACAATTTTGCCCGAAGTATTTTCATCGCGTATTCCCTGTTTTGTCCCTGATACCGCTCACTTTGACACGTAACAATTATTCCTGATGGAATATGCGTTAGTCTCACTGCTGTTGAAACCTTATTGACGTTTTGACCGCCTTTTCCGCCTGCCCTGTAAAAATCCCAAATAAGATCTTCTTCGCGAATTGCTGTTATTTGCGATTCTTCAATCACAGGCATCACATCCACCATGGCAAATGATGTTTGACGCAGATTATCTGCATTAAATGGAGACTGCCGCACTAACCGATGCACACCGGTTTCTGCGCGTAAAAAACCATATGCATATGCTCCAGCCACTTCAATTGTGACGCTTTTAATTCCAGCTTCATCGCCGGGGGTAAAATCTACTTCATTTGTCTCCCAGCCTTTCCGCTCGCAAAACCGAAGATACATACGGTTTAACATCGATGTCCAGTCCATAGCCTCAGTTCCCCCTTGACCTGCATGAAGAGACAGTATTGCATCTCCCCGATCATACGAACCGGATAAATACGTCGCAAATTCCAACCGATTCACCTCTTTTGCAAGTTCTGCTTCTTCCCCAGTTTCCAACAGCAACTGAACCATTTCCCCTTCTTCAATTTCCTTTGCAAGTTCTGCGATTCGCTTCATTGTTTTCGCAGCAACTTTTGTCTCTTTCCAAAAATCTTCCTTCATGCTCGCGGCCTCGAGCTCACGATGAAGTTTCCGCTTCTCATCAAGCTTAAGTTTTTCGATAAGTTCTGTCGCCCGAAGTTTTAATTCTTCATTCATATTATTTGCAAATTTGTTCTTTAATAGCTTGTTGCTGGTCAGGAGCAAGTGTTTCAATTTTTTTCACTACTTGGATAATAATTTCCCTCGTCACTACCTCTTGTGCTTTCTCCTGCACTTGTCCAAAAGCAGTATTCACTATCTCACCAGGAGATGATGAAATATGCAGAGATTCCAATTTATCATTTGCTTGTTGTCCGATTTCAGTCCCCAATACCGCTTTCTGCACTTGTTCAAGCGCATCTGGAATCGGACGATTCATTATTTTTGGCCAGACAAGACTCGTACCTACTACAACAGCAAGAGTTGAGGCAAGCGTGATGATAAATTTAAGAATGAAAGGCATCGAATGTAAGTATACGGTTTTGGCAAGAAAAACAAAAGAGAATGTGCTATAACTGTACCATGATTATTATGGGGCTTGATCCGGGAACTGCACGTGTTGGCTGGGGTGTCATTTCCGAAACACCCACGGGACCCAAACCTATTGCCTACGGCATCATTGAAACAAAAAAAGAAAAACCTGATGACCAGCGACTTGTTGATATCCATGAAGCTGTATCGATACTTCTATCCAAATACAAACCAGATGATGTTGCCATAGAAACATTGTTTTTTGCAACCAACGCAACGACAGCTATGTCCGTTGGACAAGCACGCGGAGTACTTCTTCTTACGTGTTCACTAAAAAAAATCAAAACGTTTTCCTATAGTCCTCTTGAGGTAAAACGGTGTATAACAGGCGATGGAAAAGCAGACAAAAAGCAGGTACAATATATGGTAACCCGGCAGCTGCATCTAACCAAAACACCAAAGCCTGATGATGTAGCTGACGCGCTCGCAATAGCCTTGACCCATGCGTTTTCGTATCGTATGAAACAAAAACTTTTATGATAGGCGCGCTGAAAGCCATACCATTTTTATTTCATAAAAACCCAGCGTTATTTTTTGTAGGTGACGTAGGATACAACGTATATATAACCAACCAATTTGCTAAAACACTCGAAGTAAACAAAAAAGTACTCTTGTATATTCATAGTCATATCCGGGAAGATGCATTTGATCTCTATGGATTTGCAAGCAAAGAAGAGTTAACCTTATTTGAACTTCTCATTACTGTTTCCGGTATTGGTCCTAAAACGGCTCTGCCCATTCTTGATCGTGGAGTAAACGCAGTTGAACGTGCAGTTACCCATAGCGATGTTGAATTTTTTACGACTATTCCCCGACTTGGGAAAAAAAATGCACAAAAAATTATCATTGAACTCAAAAGTAAACTGGGTAGTTTACAGGATTTAAATTTAGATGACGCGTTTGAAGGTGAAACCAAAGAACTCATAGATGCGCTTTGTTCCATGGGATTTGTGAGAAACGAAGTTATTACAATTATCAAAAAAATACCTGCAAAAACAGTCACACTGGAACAAAAACTTCGTGAAGCCTTAAAGCTATTAGGAAAATGATATGAAACAAATCAAAAAGAAAGAAGATATTCTCTTTGATACAACGCCTCCTGAAGAAGAACGTATAATCACTTCATTACGTGCGTCTTCTTGGGATGAATTCTACGGTCAGTTAGCAGTAAAAAAAAGTCTTCACGTCGCAATAACTGCTGCCAAAAAACGCAAGGAAGCATTGGAACACATTCTTTTGTATGGACCGCCGGGCTTAGGCAAAACAACGCTCGCACACCTGATTGCAAAAGAAATGAAAGTAAACATCAGAATCACATCTGGTCCTGCGATAGAACGGGCAGGAGATCTTGCTGCAATACTCACCAATCTCAAACCTCATGACATTTTATTTATTGATGAAATTCATAGGCTTAATAAACTCGTTGAGGAAACACTCTATCCGGCAATGGAGGATTTTGCTCTTGATATCATCATCGGAAAAGGACCATCAGCGCGAACACTCAGGCTTGATCTTCCTCCATTTACCATTGTCGGAGCGACGACACGTGCGGGACTTCTCTCATCTCCAATGCGGGACCGGTTTGGGGTTATTGAACGGCTATCTTTTTACCAACCAGCTGATTTAGAACACATCATAACCCAAGCGGCAAAAAAACTTCATATCGCAATTGATGCAAAAGCAAAATTGGAACTGGCTAAACGAAGTAGGGGCACTCCGCGTATAGCTCTACGACTACTAAAACGAAGTAGAGACGTTGCGCAAGTCGCAGGGCTTCCGGAGATAACAGCATCTATTCTTGAGCAATCACTTGTTCTTCTTGGAATTGATAAAGAGGGTCTTGATGCTTCTGATAGACGACTTCTTACAACCATTATTGAAAAACATAATGGCGGACCAATAGGAATTGAAACATTAGCTGCGACCATATCAGAAGATGTTGGTACTGTTGAAGAAATACTCGAACCGTACCTCATGCAGCTTGGATTTCTCAAACGCACTCCCCGCGGCCGCATGGTCACCGACGCAGCTGTTAAACATCTTGCTTCAAAAGAGCATGTCATTGCGAGCGAATAAAATGAGCGAAGCAATCCCGTTGGAATAAAATGTTTCCTTTTTGCTATGCACGTGCATACGGAAAATACCACTTTCGAATCTATTACAAAACGTTATGTCTTAGTTCTTTCAAGAAGATACACTCGTAATGTGTCTGAAGTCATCTCTCTATCTAAAGTAACTATTTCAAAAATCCTTGCAACATCTTTATCTGTAAGTACATCAACTCCAGACTGTTTTATCGCTGAGACTAGAAAGTTTTCTAATACCCGTATTTCTAATTCTTTCGTTGCCTGTTCAAATAAATTTGCATCAAGGTAAGTATCAGATGGTTGAATTTCTGTAACCAAAGCTCCCATTGGCGTATCCTTCTCTGCCCGTTTAACACCAGCTCTTCTGACACGCACGACTCCTAATCCCGTTATTCCTTCATGCTCTGCTACACTGTTAAAACTCGTAACTTGTTTAGGATCATCATCAAAAAGCACAACCATAACCTGCCAATTCTTAAAATCAACCCCAATCCCACGAGGAGTTTCTGTGTATCGATAAACTAAAGGAAAATGCTGAAAGGGATTTTCATGTAAAGCTTCCTGAAAAAATCTTCCTTTTCTAGTCGTTGTTAGAAAAACTGTCGAAACAACACCTTCACGAAGAAGTTGGGATGTCTTTGTAAATTGAAATACTGGGTCTCCATAGGTAAGTATAGCTACGTTTGTTGGAATCTCATCGTTTCCATGAAGTCTTCGTAATGACTCGATGGTATCAGGATATAACGTTGACGTGTATCTAGTCCGATCATATATATTTCGAATTGCGGTTTCTACCTGTTGTTGATCAAAATTTCTTGTTGCAACTAATTCTGCGCGAAGTTTTTGTACAGATGCAAGTATTTTATCGATACTCTTATGAGAATCTACCAATTGTTTTGCTCGAGAAAGTAAACGCATCTCTAGTTCAGGTTCATACATTGGTTCTTCATCTCCAAGATATACACGAGAAATTTTATCGCACTCTTTAACCACTTCTTGAGGAATTCCTAATGCCTGTATTTCCTCCCAACAATGAACTTTATCAGATGTTGTTTGTGCGCCTGTATCATCAAAATCAAGTAAAACGAGGGGTGCTTCAGCAATATACGGTGAATCATTTTTATGAACAACATATCCTGCACCTGGAATTGGTATAACAGAACAATCTACTTGTCTACCTAATTCACAAATACGCTGTAATTCATCACTGGGTGATAATGGAAAAAATGGTATTTCCCTCAAATTTAAAACGGGCTGAGCTTCTGCCATGAAGAAATTATAACATTAAGTAATCAAAATGCTCTAAGTTTATTTATTCCCCGCGGCCGCATGGTCACCGAAGCAGCTGTTAAACACCTCAAATCTTCTCGTTAATTTGCTCCGCAGTTTGCTGCGGCTGCTCCCCCTGCTGCGGCTGCTTCAGTCACAGAAAATGCTGCAGCCACTTGATCCGTAGACAACGCCTTTGAACAGAAACTTCCCTGTGTTTTAGATCCGCAACATGCAACTTGTTTTAACGCATCCGCAGTTCTTCCTCCAAAATCAAATTCTGACACGATTTGGGAATCATTTACAAGTAATGTTGGTGAGCTGCCAATATTAAATTTATTTGCTAAATCAAAGTCTTTTTGTGCATATACATTTCCACGCTTGCTGTCAGTCATACACGCGTTCACATTAGCGGTATTTACTCCGGATGATGCAAGACATTCTGAAAATTTACCTTCTTTCATATAACAAGAAACATACAACCAATAGAAATTTTTCTGTTCTTCCCGAATACAAATCTGGCGCAGATTCTCTTGTGCTTCCTTATCTCCATGCATAGCGGTAATTTTTCCATCAACAATTGAACCGATATATTTGATATCAAAAACAGTCTTTAGCGCTGGTTGTTCCAAAATAGCCTTATTCATTAATCGCTGCATCTGAAGGCCAAACGGACAATCCGCAACGATAAATCCGGACACTTTCGGCACATCTGCTTTTTTTACATCCGCACATGTCACTTTCGGTTGCTCTTGTTGTGCTCCAGCCGCTGCGGGTGCTTTCCCAAGTTCACTCACAACACTTCCTGTGGTAAAAAATATTTTTGCGTCTTTCGTCATGTATGACGTAAACGTTCTTGCTGTACCGCCAATATCAAGATTGAGTTCAAATTGGTATATGCCGCTAACTTTTTTCAATTTCGCGACCTCTTTTACTTTAATCGTCGGATCCCCTGTTACCTTCGCTATTATTTCCGGTATGGTTTTTGTTTTCAATGTCACCATATAATCTCTATTTCGCTTAACAATAATGACACCGATGAGGAGTGCTATAATAACTACTGGAACAAAAAACGAAAACAGATTTTTGTGTTTAAGAAACTTAAGTTTTAATTTTTTCATAGTAGTATGGTTGTACAGAAATTATTATCTTTTGTCAACAAACGAAAAATTACCTGGATCATTGCACTTTTTGTTGTTGTACTTTTGGTCGGATGGAATAAATTTGGACAACAAACAAAAAAGGCCGTAAAAGAGGTTACACACACAGTCAAAAGAGAAACTATTAAACAAACCCTTACGGTGACGGGTAAACTGGATGCCAAGGAAAAAATTACCCTTCGGTTTCAAAGTTCAGGGCTCCTTGCGTTGGTCGGGGTAAAAGAAGGTGATGTTGTAACTAAATATCAGGCTATCGCCGGACTTGATCAGGCTGAACTTCAAAAAAATCTTCAAAAATATTTAAATACCTATGAAAACGAACGCAGGGATTTTGATCAAACCAAAGATGAATACCGGGAACCGAGCCAAAGATATTGGGGATTGACGTGGGATCAAAGGAATGATGCCGATAGAGCTCTTCAAAAGGCACAATTTGATCTAAACAGCGCGGTTTTAGACGTAGAACTGAAAAATATTGCTCTTAAATACGCAACGCTTATATCACCAATTGCCGGTGTTGTCACAAAAGTAGGGTCTCCAATTGCTGGGGTAAATGTCACACCAACGCAAGCGGAATTTGAAATAGTAAATCCGGATTCCATCTATCTTTCTGTTTTACCTGATCAAACAGAGGTATCCACAATAACTTCCAGCCAGTCGGCGGATATTGTATTTGATGCATTTCCTGACACCCATATTCAAGGATTCGTTCAATCAGTAGCTTTCACTCCGAAGACAGGTGAAACAAGCACGGTCTATGAAGTTGATGTCCGCTTTCCACTTGATACGATAGCAAAATATCGGATTGGCATGACCGCTGATGCAACATTCACAACTGCCGAAAAACCTGACGTACTTGCTATTCCCATCCGGTTTTTAAAAAGCGAGAACGGAAAAAACTATGTCATGAGAAAAACGATTAAAGGAAAAGAGAAGCAATATGTACAAATCGGCATTGAATCCGATGACATGACGGAAATTACTGGCGGTCTTGCTGAGGGTGATATCCTCTATGATTAAACTTTCTCATGTTACAAAACAGTACGACATCTCCGGAGAAGAATTCAAGGCACTCGACGATGTCAGTTTGGAAATCACAAAGGGAGAATATACCGCAATTCTTGGTCCTTCCGGATCCGGAAAATCAACTCTCATGCATATCATGGGGTTACTGGATAACCCAACTAAAGGTACTGTTTCCATCAATGGTCGCGATATATCTAAGTATTCTGACAACGAATTATCCAACGCGCGGAATGAATTTATCGGATTTGTGTTTCAGCAATTTAACCTCATTAATAAACTTACCCTTTTGGAAAATATTCTTCTTCCAACAATTTACGCGCGCCGTGCCCTTTCATTTCATCCAAAAGACCGCGCAATGGAGTTAATAAAAAAATTCGGATTATCCGGAAAAGAAAAATCATTTCCGAATAAAATCTCAGGCGGTCAACAGCAACGGGTGTCTATTGCCCGATCATTAATTATGCAGCCAGCGGTGATTCTTGCTGATGAACCAACCGGCAATTTGGATTCTAAAAACGGAAACGCGATCATGGATTTATTTGAAAAACTGAACCGCGAAGACAAGGTAACGGTTGTCATCATCACACACGAGCAGGACGTCGCAGATAGGACACGAAGAAAACTATATATCCGGGATGGAAAATTATTCAAACAAAAATAACATGAATTATTTTCTTTTTATCATTAGATCTGCGTTTGAAGATTTTAACAGGAATAAAATCCGGACATTTCTTACATCTCTTGGCATTCTTATCGGTGTCACCTCGGTAGTCCTGTTGCTTGCTCTCGGCAAAGGTCTTCGCATATTTATTCAAGACCAATTCGAGCGACTTGGAAGCAACATTGTGTATGTTATGCCAGGAAAATTCTCCCAAGGTGGTGGTTTTGGGTTCCGACCTGGGGCATTTGGAGGAAAACGTTATGACGAAATTGACTTTAGAAATCTTAAGAAAATCCCTGAAGTGAAAGCTGTGGTTGGTATATTTGTCAAAACTCTCAATGTGGTCAACTCTGGAGTAACAGAAACAACCGATGTTTTTGCGACTACTCCGGAAATCTTCTCAGTTAGAAATCTCGAAACTAATGTCGGTCGCATCTTTAACGAAACTGATATAAGGAAAGGAGCTAAGGTTGCTGTTTTAGGCTCAAAACTCGCAGAAAAACTCTTTGATAACTTAAATCAAGCCATGGGTAAGTATGTCAAAATTGAAAACCAAAACTTTTCTATAATTGGTGTTTTAGCTCCTAAAGGCGGAGCTGGAGGTATAGTAGGTAGAGATTTTGATGCTTTCGCCTATATTCCTTATACCGCATCTTATCAATTCAATCCAGATAAAAAATTTGTTGCCTTCTATGTCCAAACATTCTCTCAGGATTCCTTCTCATTGGTAATACCAAAAGTCAAACAAATCATGTCTGAACGTTACAACGAAGAAGATTTTTCGGTAGTCGAACAGACTGAAATTATCAATTCCGTTCTTTCTATCTTCTCCGTAATAAACTACATATTCGTTGCCATCGGTGCTATCTCCTTACTGGTTGGCGGTATCGGAATTATGAATATCATGTACGTATCTGTTGTTGAGCGCATCAGAGAAATTGGAATAAGAAGGGCAATGGGAGCACTGAAAACTGATATTTTGTATCAGTTCCTGGCTGAATCCATACTCCTTTCCGCAATAGGTGGAGCACTGGGACTTCTGATTGCATTTGCGGTTGTACTTGTATTGCGCAATTTTTTCCCTGTCTATATCGATGCGATGACTGTCGTCATTGCGCTTGGAGTATCATCCGGCGTTGGTATTATCTTCGGCGTGTTCCCTGCCAAAAAAGCCGCCGATCTCTCCCCCATCGACGCAATCAGGTATGAGTAAATTATAAAGCAGTCATAACAATACCAGCAAGGGTGGTAACTATTCCAACTACCTGTATTCTACTAAGCTTTTCTTTAAGAAAAAGCACTGCTAATGAAATGGTAACAATTGACAAGGCGGTGGAGATTGGAGTAATCAAAATCGCATCGCCTATAGATAAACCAAAATTTACGCTCGCTGTTCCAATAACATCCAACAATCCTACTCCAATAAGTATGTATTTTGTTTTAACCTTTACTTTTTCTAATTTAAATGAATTTTTCATAAAATATGAATAAAATAATAACAACACAATTGTGCCAATTTTGATTCCAAGAGTGATAACGACCCATCCAATCTGACTAGCGATAACATTACTTACCGTCCAAAATATTCCAAAAATTAACGCGGATAAAAGCGTTTCTTTAACGCCTAATAATATTGACAGTTTTCCTTTAACTATGTCTTGAAAATTTAATGATACCAATGTCACTCCAAAAAAAATAAAAATAACCGCAATTATTTGCATCAATGTCAATCGTTGACCAAGGAAAATGAAAGAAAAAATCATCGTACAAACCGCATATAAATTGATTGTTGAAGATACAACAGATACATTTCCTATTTCAAATGCTTTATAAAATAATAAATAACCAGCTGTATAAAAAAATGATAAAAGTAATAATAAACCAATCACGGAAAAAGAAAAATGAAGTACTATTCCAGAAAAAGGAACAACACAAATAATAACAATTAATCCAATAAGCTGCGACCAAAAAAATGTTTTTACATATCCAATACGATCTGTGGATTGGCTTGCAAAAAAATCAGATGTCCCCCATCCGAGCATTCCTCCAAGTCCAGCGAGCACACTGATGAGTGTTATATTCATCGCATTGCTATTATAATATAAATACCGTGGATCCCGAAACAAGTTCGGGATGACAACATTAATAATTATGAATACACCGATTCTGGAAGTTCACGAGTTAACGAAGAAGTTCAACGCAATCACTGCTGTTGATCACATTTCTTTTTCTGTGGGAGAGGGAGAGATAGTGGGCTTACTAGGCCCAAATGGCGCTGGAAAAACAACCACAATTCAGATGCTTTTGGATCTTATGACACCAACTTCCGGTACGATTTCGTATTTCTCTAAACCATTTCCAAAAGAACGCGAATATATTCTTTCGAGAATTAATTTTGCTTCAGCGTATACTCATGTTCAGTCACGCATGACTGTTTTTGAGAATCTTATTGTTTACGCAGGGCTTTATGCAGTACCGGACGCAAAAAAAAGAATCAACGAACTGCTATCACTGCTTGAAATCGAAGAATTGAAATATGAGCTATTTTGGCATTTATCTTCTGGACAAAAAACACGCGTTGTTTTAGTTAAATCGCTTCTTAATAACCCTAAATTACTTCTTATGGACGAGCCCACAGCGAGCCTGGATCCGGATATTGCAAATAAAATAATTGAGCTTATTCAACTCCTACAACAAAAAGAACACATATCCATTCTGTTTACCAGTCACAATATGGGAGAAGTGGAACAATTATGCGACAGGGTGATGTTTCTCAGTCATGGAAAAATTGTTGCTGAAGATACACCGCTTGAGCTTACCAAACGTGTCGGAAATTCTAATTTAATCCTAACGTTTGATGGTGATCAAACACCTGTACGAACATATCTTATCAATGAAAATCTTGTATTCACGTTTCCGCGCGAACATGTCGTTGAAATATCACTTGCCGAAACTGATATACCAAAAGTATTATTTGGTTTTAGGAAACACAAAGTGTGGATTACGGATATTAATGTAGAAAAACCTGATCTTGAAGACGTATTTTTGTCAATTTCCGAAGGAACGTATGCGAATACATAGGCTCAAAATAGTGCTATTGCACACATGGTACCATTTCCGGCATAGCATGGAAACATGGGTAGACGTGTTTTGGAATCCTGCTGTTCAAATTTGGGTATACGCGCTCATTGCTCTTTCATTTAAACAAACAGATAGCCCGCAAGGACTCTATGTGATAATCGGAATGATTTTCTGGAACGCTATTTGGGTCGGAGAATACGCTATTGCTGTTGGAGCGCTATGGGAAATATGGGCACGAAGTTTCAGTGGCTTATTTATCACCCCGTTATCCATGACCGAGTTTATTGTTGGACAAATGATATCAGGAACCATAAAAGCACTCTTAGCCATTATCATGTCTGCTGTTATTGCCTATTTCCTCTATAATTTTTCTCTTCTTTCCATCGGTTGGATGAACGCAATTTATATCATTGAACTACTTATCTTTTCCTGGGCAGTTGGCATACTGTCGCTTAGCTTAATTTTCCGTTATAGCACTCAGGTGCAATCTTTATCATGGGCACTCGTATTTCTCATTCAACCATTTGCCGCAGTATTTTACCCCGTATCAGTATTACCTGTCCAAATTCGTTGGATTTCATATGGGCTACCGGCTACCTATATTTTTGAATCGATACGCAAACAACTAATAACCGGAATACTGGATTGGAAGGCCATAGGGATTGCTACAATGCTCAATGGGATCTGGTTTATTTTAGCATGCCTCATTTTCCAATATACCTACCGCCAAGCCAAAAAATCCGGAGCTTTTGCGAGACTGGAAGGATAAAATCGCGCCAAAATCGCGCCACCCTCAAAATTTTAACCTAACTTCGGGTAATGACACCGTTTCCACTTCTTGCCGGAACCGCACTCCTCCTCCGCTCAAATTCGCCTCGAGGACTACATCCACGCAGTCGAATGTTCGCTTCGGCGGACTACGCAATTATTTTTTATGCCAAGGCGCATTAATCATCCCGCATTTTTTATATTTATATATTTTTCCTGTTTCTGGATTAATTGCTCCGCATGGGCATGGGTCATTGCGTCCTAATTCCTTTTTTGCATTTACTGCTGGTTTTTGTTGCGCTTCTTCATTTGTTCTGGCTCGCTTTGCTTCTTTAGTCAATTTTGTCTCAGTTGGCAATTCCACGGATTTATTCTGAGACGTTCCTGGAGGAAGTTGCACCTGTACTTTATAAATCCGGTGCACGACATCACTGCTAATGGTCGCCATGAGCCGTTCAAACATAGAGTACGCTTCGTTTTTGTATTCAACCAGCGGATCGCGTTGTCCATACCCACGAAGTCCAATTCCCTCCCGCAGATCATCAATGGCATCTAAATGATCCATCCACAAATTATCAATAACTGATAGCGTCACCCAACGTTCAACCTGCCGCATAATCTCAGGGCTGATTTGTTTCTCACGATTTTCGTACATATCGCGGCTTAACCTTTGTAAAAAGTCTATTGCATCTGCATCAGCAGGTAATTGTGCTAGTTGTGCTTTTAACTGTGCTTGTGAATTGCTGTCAAACGGAATAATGGTTGAAAATTCCTGAATAATTTTTTCCGTATCCAATGTTCCATCTTGTTTCGCAACACTAACAAGCGTTGTTATTTCATTCTCAAGATCTTTCAGTATTAAATCTTTTTGCGCTTCCTCAAGAAGCGCACGCCTGCGAAGTCGATAGATAATTTCGCGGTGTTTATTTAACACATCATCATATTCAACCAAGTGCTTGCGTGAATCAAAATGAAACCCTTCTACTTTTGTCTGTGCTTGTTCAATAGAACGAGACACCATCGGATGCTCAAGAGGTACATCTTCCGGAAGTTTGAAAATCGTCATGAGTTTTGCAACTTGATCACCGCCAAAAAGACGCATAATGTCATCTTCAAGTGACACGTAAAACCTCGAAGATCCCGGATCGCCTTGACGACCAGCCCGACCCCGAAGCTGGTTATCAATACGCCTGCTTTCATGTCGTTCAGATCCAATGACATGAAGACCACCGGCTTCTATCACCTTTTTATGATCTTCTTTCCATACTTCTTGTGCTTTTTCATACTCTTTTTTCGTTGCAAATAGTACTTCTTCCGGTTTGGATCCACCCAAAATAATGTCAACTCCCCGGCCAGCCATGTTCGTTGCGACTGTCACAGCTCCTAGTTTCCCTGCTTCAGCGATAATAAGAGCTTCCCGAAGGTGGTTTTTTGCATTAAGAAGTTGATGAGCAACTCCTTTTCGCTTCAGTAAGTCGCTAATGATTTCATTTTTTTCAATCGATGTTGTTCCAACAAGAACAGGCTGTCCACGCTTGTGACAGTCAATAATATCGTTGGCTATTGCCACATATTTAGCGCGGGTTGTTTTATATACACTATCAGGAAAATCTTTCCGAATCATTGGTCTATGAGTTGGAATAACCAGTACATCAAGGTTATAAATTTTTCGAAACTCCTCTGCTTCTGTAGCAGCTGTCCCCGTCATGCCGGATAATTTTTCATACATTCTAAAATAATTTTGAAGTGACACGGTTGCGAGTGTCTTACTCTCCTGTTGAATAACCACTCCCTCTTTTGCCTCAATTGCTTGATGGATGCCTTCACTGAACCGTCGCCCTGTCAAAAGTCGTCCGGTAAATTCATCAACAATCACCACTTGTCCGTCTTTCACAATGTATTCTTTATCCTTGAGAAATAACGTCCGGGCTTTCAAAGCTGCTTCTAGATGGTGCACTGTTTCGAAATCTTCTTCGTAAATATTTCCAAGTCCCATCACTTTTTCAACTTTGACTATTCCATGATCAGTCAAATGAGCAGTACGAAGTTTTTCATCAATGACATAATCCATTGTCGGCGTGAGCTTATCGACAATCTTTGCGTATTCATAATAGCGTTGTGTCGCCTCACTATCCGGAGCCGAAATAATATGCGGAGTCCGCGCCTCGTCAATAAGAACCGAATCAACCTCATCAACAACTGCGTAGTGAAAGCCCCGTTGGACCAGTTGGGATGCATCTGACACCATATTATCCCGAAGATAATCAAATCCGAATTCACTATTTATTCCATACGTAATATCCGCCCCGTACGCTTCTTTACGGGTTACAGGACGCAGGTGTTTCAGTCTCCAATCCCCTGCTTCTTTATCCTCAACTGTCGGATCGTACATAAACGACTGTTCGGAAATAATTGCTGATACTGACATACCAAGGAAGTGATATACCGGTCCCATCCATCCAGCGTCCCTGCGGGCAAGATAATCGTTTACCGTCACCAAATGCGCACCTCGTCCAGATAGTGCATTTAAATACAATGCCGGTATTGCTGATAACGTCTTTCCTTCTCCGGTCCGCTGTTCAGCTACTTTTCCAAAGTGAAGCGCATACGATGCGATCAACTGCACATCATAGTGGCGTTCTCCGATTGTCCGTAGTGCTGCTTCCCGGACGATGGCAAAGGCCATCGGAAGAAGATTATCGAGCGTATCGCCGGTTGTAAGACGTGTTTTCAGCTCTGCTGTTTTTGAGGCAAACTCACTATCTTTTAATTTTTTAATTTCCGGCTCAAGACTGTTGACCTTCTCAACAATGAACCGGAGCTTTTTAATCTCCTTTTCGTTGCTATCAAGTAATTTGCCTAAGAACTTAAACATAGTACATATTCTTGTCATCCCGAATTTATTTCGGGATCTCATCCGTTTTCAGATGGATGCTGAAATAAATTCAGCATGACAAACGCATGCACCAATTATACTATGGATGCGAAGAAAAATCTGTTATTTGCAATGCAAAAATCATGAACGGTTGGAAAAAGACTCCGGAGCACTTGATGAAACTCCTCTGACTTCTCTTTGTATTCGCGATCTTGCAGATAATTGATGCACAAAGCGCCTTTTTTTGAAAGTTTTTGCTTGCAATCTGATAAAAACGCTTTTGTTTTAACAAAATCAGGAACAGCATTGCCGATAAAGATATCAATGATAATACAGTCATATTTCAAGTTATTCTCCCGAATAAATTTCTTCGCATCAGCAACACTAAAATAAATATACGCGATGTCTCCAGACAAAAAATACTTCTTTGCGATATCAATGATCGTTGAATCAATATCAACACCGGTGATACGGACATTTGGAAACTGACCATGCAATAGCTCAATCACTGTGCCGCCGCCAACTCCCAACACCAAAATTTTTTTCCAATTTCTATTTTCTAAAATACCAAATTTTTTACATGCGCCCTTCCACAGCTTTCGAATGTATTTCCCTGATTGCTGTGAACCGTTCACTAATAACTTTTTTTCACCATATTCATCATTGACCCGGATATACCTGTTATATTTCGTTGAAAACTCCGCGAGCTTCTGAGGAATTAAATATGAGAGAACACGACTCACCGCGAGATCACATCCTTCCCGACAAAGGGAACGAGGACTTTGGGCACGCGGATTGAACCATCTTTTTGCTGATAATTTTCAAATATTGGAATAAGAATTCGTGGAAATGCAATTGCTGTATTATTGAGCGTATGGCAAAATACCATTTTTCCGTCTTTCCCCCGGTATCGAATTTTCAGTCTTCTTGCTTGAAAATCTCCCATAAATGAATCGGACATTGTTTCGCCATATGCATTTCTACTAGGCATCCAGGTTTCAATATCGTATTTTTTCACTTGCGGTTCACCCATATCTCCCGTGCACATCGACAGCACCCGATACGGCAATTTTAAATCTTGAAGAATTTCCTCTGCGTTAGCGAGTAATTCCTCTAAAAGAGTAAGAGATTTACTCGAATCAGAAGTTGAAATAATTACTTGTTCAATTTTATTAAATTGGTGCACTCTATAAATCCCTTTTGTATCCTTTCCGTAACTTCCTGATTCCCTTCGAAAACAAGGAGAAAATGCAACAAACTTCTTTGGTAAATCCTTTTCCATCAATATCTCATCAGATAAATATGCCGTCACTGGTTGTTCCGCAGTACCTGCAAGATATACATCGTCTTTCTCCAAATGATATACTTCATCTCTTCCCCATGGAAATTGTGCAATTCCAAAAAGCGTGAACTCTTTTAATAGCGATGGAGCCATAAGAGGTGTATATCCTTTTCCCACCAGTTTCTGCATTGCATAAAAAAGGAGTCCCATTTCGAGAAGCACTGCTTCATTTTTTGTAAAATATGTTCGAAATCCTCCGACTTTTGCTCCCCGTTCAAAATCAACTAAATCATTTTTCTTTGCTAATTCAATATGATCACGCGGTGTATAATCAAACACGGGAAGATCTCCCCATTTCCGAATCTCTACATTTCCTGAAGCGTCTTTCCCCACCGGCACTGATTTATCCGGAACATTAGGAACAGTCAAAAGAAGTATCTGTAGTTCTTCTTCAACCCGCCGAAGCTCTTCTTCCAGACCCCTTAACGACTCTTTGATCTGTTTTCCTTCAACGCGGGCTTGTTCAACGGGTTTTCTGCTGATTTCATTCCGCTGCGCCCGTAAATCCTCAACAGATGTAATTAACTTCCGTCTCGTCTCATCAAGAGATAACAATTTCTCCCACTCTACTTCACGGTTTTTATTTTTAGCAGCGAGTTTGCAGAGATCTAAATTCTCTTTAATGAAATGAATATCTAACATAGCGTTTTGTTTTCTTTGTCATGCTGAATTCATTTCAGCATCCATTTTTCTTTTTCCGATAGATCCTGAAACAAGTTCAGGATGACAATAGTGTGTCACGAATAATGGTCTTCAGGTCCTCTATTGCCTTCTTCCTATGATTATATGTTTTATTCTCTTCTTCGGTCAATTCATCATGGTTGTAAAACTTTTTCAACTCGGGAAGATACAGAAGCGACCGGTATGGAAATCCTTTGCGTCGGTATGAAGACGCCTTATATGGAATAATCCCTCGGATACGTCCTTCACTAGTGTACGTTTTCCCGTCAGGCGTTGCAAAAGCTATGACTAAATGAAGTTGTGCTCCACGCTTTTCTTCGGGAGTATCTTTTAATCGAATCAGTGCATGTTGTATGAGCTCCTCGTCTTCATCTTCTCTGTCCCCATGAATCCATCGATGGGAATTCACACCAGGTTCTCCGTTTAACGCGTCAATTTCAAGCCCTCCATCATCAGCAATCGTTGGAAGTCCTGAATCTTTTGCATAATGGGTTGCTTTCAGGAGCGCATTGTCTTTAAATGTTTTTCCGGTTTCCTCAACATGCGACGTAATCCCAACATCTTTGAGACTCACAAGTGTAATAGGAAGATCAGACAAAAATTCCTGAAGTTCCGCAAGCTTACCTGGATTTGTTGTAGCAACAAGAAGTTTTTTCATATTATTTCTCCATTTCTGGATGATACAATGTTCCGCCGTATACTAATGAAAGCTTATATTTTGATACCAACGCTTTAATTCGTTTATCCCATTCCAACCGATACTCTCTATTTTTTGACAAACGAAACATATTAATTGTTTTTGTATTTATCCCTTGTAATTCTTTTTCTAACCGTTTCAGAATATACGGGCTAGCGTTAAAGTATTCGACAACGATTGAGGTGGTTCCGGTTTCAGCTATCTGGTAAAAGAGTTGATCCACTGCATGCTCATTCATAAGAACGTGCGGAAGAATCGGTCCCACAAACGCGTATGTGTGTAAACCGGCTTCTTTCAATTGCTTTAACGCTTGCAACCTTTTACTAACGGGTGGGGCAAATTTTTCAAAATAGCGGGATACTTTATCGTCAGTTGAAGTAATGGTTAATCCTACTGAATGTCGAGGGAGGTAGTGGAATAGATCAATATCCCGAAGGAGTAAGTCTGACTTTGTGAGAATGTGAACTTCACCTTCATATCCATATGCCAATAACACCTTTAAACATTTTCTGGTCAGTTGATATTTTGCTTCGAGTCCCTGATATGGATCTGTGACAGAACTAAACCAAATTGCGTTGCCTTTTCCTTTATTTGGAAGTTTTTTTATTTCTTTTGCAAGCAATTCGGAAGCGTTGATTTTGACAAACACATATGTTCCCCAATCCTCATTTTTCTTACCGACAAACCGCCCCATGAAACTCGCATAGCAATACACACAACCAAACGCACATCCAATATACGGGTTAACGGTATAATCAAAATCAACATTTTTGAGTGTCGTTTTTGTAAGAATAGACTTCGCGGTGATTTCTTTAATATCCATACCAATGAAATTAGACTTCCGGCCGGAGAGTTGGGAATAAAATAACGTCTTTGATGGATTTCTGATCCGTTAAAATAGTAAGAAGTCTGTCTATTCCCATACCCCATCCTGCCGTTGGCGGCATGCCATATTCGAGCGCCCTGATATAGTCAGCGTCATAGGATTCATGTTCCTGTTGTCCGCGTTTCCCTAGTTCCTCTGATTCCCGCCAGCGGACTGCCTGATCCTGCGGGTCATTGAGCTCATTGTAGGCATTTAATAATTCTTCTCCCATAACAAGAAGTTGAAATGATGCAGTAAATCGTGGGTCTTCGGGAAGGCGTTTGGCAAGTGTTACAAATGCTGTTGGCCGCTTTGTTAAGAACAATGGTCCAATAAGCTTAGGTCTCACTGCTGCTTTGTACAAAGTATCAAGAATTACTCCGTACCCAATGGCTCCCGTCACATCAATAACAAATTTATGTTTCTTAATTGCAATAAGTAATTTCTTTTCATCGTCAGCAATTGCAATATCAATACCCGTGTATTCGAGTACTGCATCGCGATAGGAAACTCTTGGCCATGGTGGAGTGAAATCCAGTTTTGTTCCCTGGTACGTCACTTTCATCGTGTGTTTAATCTCTTTAATGAGTCCGCTGATCATTTTTTCTGAATACGTCATGAGATCTTCATACGTTGCATATGCCCAATAGAACTCGAGCATGGTAAATTCAGGATTGTGCTGCCTGCTCATACCCTCATTTCGAAAATCCTTGCCAATCTCATACACTTTTTCAAATCCTCCGACAATGAGACGTTTTAAATATAGTTCTACTGCAATACGCAGGTACAAGTCCGTATCTAGGGCATTGTGGTGCGTGACAAACGGTTTTGCCGATGCTCCGCCGTACACTGGTTGAAGTACCGGTGTTTCAACTTCAATAAACCCGTCTTGATCAAGAAACCTCCGTAAATACGAAATTACTTTTGCCCGTATTTCAAATACTTCCCGGACTTCTTTGTTCATAATAAGATCTACATACCGCTGCCGATACCGTTCCTCAACATCGGTTAATCCGTGCCAAACGCTCGGAAGCGGCCGAAGAGATTTAGATAATAAATGGAAAGATGTTGCAAAAATAGACAGCTCCCCTGCCTGTGTTTTTCCTACTTCCCCAGAAACCAAAATAAAGTCTCCCATATCCAGAAACTCCATAAGAGAAAATGAAGCTGCTTCCATCACATCTACTTTACAAACAATCTGAATCCGATCTGAACTGTCTTTTAAATCCAAAAAGAAAATTTTGCCGTGTCCCCGGATTGCCATGATGCGTCCGGCAACTGTTGCAATCTTTTTGTCATGTGTTCTGGCTTCAGCAATCATTTCTCTGGAGCCGGTTTCTGCCGGATACGCGGGAGTACCACTATCAACAAGTTTTTTGAGTTTGGTGAGTCTTGCTTGGCGAAGTTCGTCGAGTGTCGGCATATTCTTATTTTATCAGAAACTGCCGAAATTATTCTATCTCAATAATTTTATAGAGGACCTTGCCAGCAGGAGCTTCCACTTCTACTATTTCTCCTACCTTTTTTCCCATGAGGGCTTTGCCAAGCGGAGATGAATGAGAAATTTTTTTGTTTGACGGATCCGCTTCCCACTCACCAACGACATGAAAAATGTCTTTTTTTCCGTTCAGATGAATCGTCACTTTACATCCAACATCAACAAGCCCTTTCGGGTGAGAGGTAATGATTTTTGCACCATGAAGGATTTCTTCAAGTTCGGCAATTCTGCCGTCAATAAACGCAAGATCCTGTTTTGCCGATGCATACTCGCTGTTTTCACTTAAATCCCCAAGCTCGCGCGCATCAGAAAGCCTGGAAACAGCCGCCGGCCGTTTAACACCAACCAGATCTTTATATTCAACCTGTAATTCCGCAAGTCCCTGCTTTGTCAATAATGGTCTATCCATAAAAAATAGGGCTTTCAATCCCTAGTAAGTTTTCAAAGTCTATCGAACTTCGCTTGTGATGTCAAGAGGTTATTGATAGAATTAGCTGTAACTTCTGCCGCGTTCGTATAACGGTTAGTACGGTAGATTCTCAATCTATCAACAAGGGTCCGACTCCCTTACGCGGCACAAAATAATCCGGTTCGCTGCGCTCTGAGCGAGTCTTCGAGTCGAACGGGAATCCGGCTGGGGGTACACGTTAGGTAAATAGATATTAAAACGGGCTTGATACAATATTAACTTGATGATGTTTTGTAGGATGATGTATTGCATGTAATAGGGTATTATCAAGTAAACTTGGATTTTGTGACCATGACCGATAATTTATTGTTCTTCGTTGTTGGAACCGATCATCGCAATCTGCTGGGCCTCCGAATCTAAATGTGACTGCACCATCATCTTGAACATGAACAGAAATACTAAGATCATTATTAAAACTAACTTCATAGTCAGTCCATTCGAAATCATATTGCTGAGAAAATCTTTCGATTTTTAATTCTCCTTCTTGCCAGGATTGAAGGTTTAGTCCTCCACGAGTACTTTCATTAAGTTCAACACCAGGAATAACATCTTTTGCATCGTGCATTAATTGAGGTATTGGTGTGGATTGAAGAAATTCAAAAAATTTGGCTTTTTGACGAGCTTCTTCAGCTTCAAAACGGGCACGATTTGCTGAGCGAATTGTTTTAAGACGTTCTCCTTCTAGTTGAGCATTTGTAGCATTAATTTCTGCTTGCGATTTTTTTCTATTTATTTCGGCTAAATAATTTTCTTTGAATCTCATAATTATTAATAAATACGCATTTACGTATCATTATAACATATTTATATTGTCCTAATGCGATATTATCATTTTTTTACCTAAAGTCAAGGAAACAGCAAATATAGTTACTTTTCCGCTCAAACAGTTGAAAATTCAAATTCAACGATTTCGAACTAATATTTGACTAAAAATAGCCTCATAACCCTGGAGCAATCATTCGAAATCATGCAGTATGGGGGTACAAGACACTAGGAAAGAAATTGAAATTTTGATTGAATATGCCATTCACCTTTCTCATCTTCAATCATTAACCATGCTTCCTTTGCCAGACATTGAATTGGAAAGTTTATTGAAATATCTTCTTCTATTTGTTTCTTCAATGAATCTGTCTTTTCAATATCACTTATCTGTGCAATAGTTGCATGAGGATTTATCGACGAGTACTTTCCTTCATAGGGCGAATTTTCCGGGAAAATATGAACAATTGCTTCGATTAACTTAATAAACTCATCTCTTGGATTCGGATCAAGAAAAATCACGTTCGGAAATGTATTTATCCTATCTAAGGTAAAAGGAAATTGTTTAACCTTCAAAAATATACCTTCGAGTTTCTTTATTATTTCTTGAGTAATTTGAGATGATTCTTTAAATGGAAAAAGAAGTGTAATATGTGCCGGAATCCCATGGAGTGCTACGTGATCATATTTTTTTCGCCATTCACCAATAACAGGATCCGCTGAAGGAATAGGGATAAGGATAACACTCTGAAGCATAGCTAGAATTATATCATCTTAGGTTCTGGTTCCGCTCAACGATTTCGAACTAAAATTTGATTGAAAATAGCCTTGTAACCATTGAGTAACCGTTCGAAATCACGTAATACTGCAAAATCTGTTATAATGGTGAACAGAAAGGAGACAAACTACTATGACTGGTACAATTAAAGTAAAAACAGATAGAGGATTTGGTTTTATCGCCCGTGACGGCGAAACAAAAGACCTTTTCTTTCATTCAAAAGATCTAGTCGGTGTTATGTTTGACGCGCTTCAAGTTGGAGCGAAAGTTGAATTTGACGTCGTTGATGGAGAAAAAGGACCGGCTGCAAAGAATGTAAAATTAGCAGCGTAATTTACTTTTTAGAAAGTAAGACAAAAAACCTTGCGTAAGTGAGGTTTTTTTGTGAAGAAAATACTTGAAATACTAATTAAAACGGTATATCTAATGTTTGCGGATGAGCGAGTTTTTCTCCCAAATGCCGATACTGACACCACGGACAATGTGGATTTTCCATGGGTGTCGGTCCTTCCAAAAGCAAACTCACCTCTCCCATAAACCGTAAAAATTTTTGTTCATCAATGGGAATTTCCAGCCACTGCGGTGGAAAATCAAGAATTGCCCGGCCGTTTTCAAATGTTGTTTTGTCCGGATACATGATGATGAGTCCCGTTTTGGTTATGACAATCGGTTCCCCGTGAGCCGGATGTTCAAACGCGTAATGATATGCCTGCAGTTGTGTTTGAAATTTGGTTGTCTTATCCTCACTTGGCTGGCTGATTTTAAAATCAACAATCAGATACGTATTATCCGGCTGCCTGACTAACAAATCATACTTCCCTTTGATATATACTTTTGTTCCGGGTATCACTTGCGATTCTATATGCCCTTCCTGACTTTCTACAATGCCTGCAGGAAGTTCTGGTGAAAGCTGCCGGAGTTCTTTTCCAATAAGCGTTCCTTGAAGACGTGTATTGAGTGCAGAAAATACCCCCGGCATGGGCATGCTCGGCCGAATAACTCCCCGTTTGATTTTCAACACATAACAAAACTTACACTCTTCATATAAGTACGCAAAGTCGGACGGAGAAAGTTTGTACATAAATATATTTTACACCTTCAGAAGAAGTTCTGACGCTTTGAAATTCACTAGCGCTTTGTATAATATCCTGCAACACGTATGGGTGGCATCACCTTATCACGAATCCGCTCCGCCATAGACAACTCGTCTTCGTTCCTAGCGACTAACCAGTTGTACAAGTCAGGTTTGGTCTTCTCCAATTCGTCAAATTTACCTGCAAGTAATCGCTGTTTTTCCACTGGGGTGATCATACTGAACTTAAATTGCAGCCAAATGCGTTCAATCTCCAAACCGGTCCGGGTTTGCTCCCGTTCCTGATCGTTCATAATAGATAAGGTCTGGTCATCAGGAGACAGTATCTGATCAATTTCCATCAAACGCCGCTCCGCTTGGCTTCTCTCGATAATCCGTTGGTCCACATTAAACACCGCTCTTTGCCGAGTCTCAGCCAGTATCCTTCGCCGGTTCACTGCTTTCCCGTGGGGTAATCGTTCCTTGTCCACACGCACCTAACCTTTCCGGACAGGTGGCTTTCTATCGCCCCATTATATACCACACCCTATTGTAAATACAATTGAATATTCTTTTTATGTTCCGCATACGTTTTTGCACAGTGGATCTGGCGGCTCCGGTCATGAATATAATACAGACAGTCTGTTTCCTCCGGATATAAAACTGCTTCAATGGAGATAACTCCCGGGCTGCAAATAGGTGTAGGCGGTAAGCCTTTATAGAGGTATGTGTTGTACGGCGAGTCGCTCAATTTTTCCGTCAAATCTATTCCTCCCCACCAACTTTCATCAGATTTCTGACCTTTTGTATATTGCATGGTCGCATCAATCTGAAGGCGCATATTAATATTTAACCTGTTCCAGATAATGCCGGAAATAAGCTTCATGTCACTTGCCCCTCCCGCTTCCCGCTCAATTAAGGATGCAATTTTCAGTGCTGTTACCCACCGGATATTTGCGTCCTGAAATTTTTGGGAATACGGAGCAAACTTTTCATTGAAGCGGTCAATAAACCGTTTGGCTACCTGACCACCTGTTTCATCAACGGGAAGTAAATACGTGTCGGGATAATATACGCCTTCCAAATAATCCGATTCCATGCTTTTATATGCGTTGTTCCACTGATTAAGTTTTGTCTGGTCCCATCCTAATGCTTTTTGCAAAACTTCTGCAATCTGCTCCCTGCGTTGACAACCAACAATTGTCACCCACACAAGACTCGGTTTGCTTTTCATCGTAAATGTCACCTGCCACAACCACATTGATTTATTGAGCCGGTATCCTCCCGGCTCGATGGTTGAACCTTCAAGAATAATTCTTGTAATCCACTCGCTTCGGACAAATCCCTGCTTTTTCAATTCCCCCGCCACGTCAAAATTTTCCGCGTTCTGTGGCACCACAAACAGCTCCATTTCTTTTTTTGTTCCCACCGGTCCGAAGAAAAGGAAAATGGCCCCCACCACAACAACTATCGAAACAATAATCCTGAAGAGTAATCCCTTAAACATGAATGTAATTATGAATTTATGGATGAGTTTTGATCACCTATCACTACTTGACTTCGTATATTTGACCACAACCATCGAGCAGCGTAACGTTCTTCAAATGATCCAGCGCTAGAAATCATTTTCTGAAAATTTTTCAGCATCTCCTGTTTCGATCGACGGTCTGCTTCACCTGCAGTATGACCTTTGAGTATCGTCGTCGGAATGAGATTGGAGGGCTCCAAAAATAATTTTGCTAATGGATCCTTAAGGGGCTTCGTTATGTTTAATCGCGTCGTTCCGACAATAAATTTCCTTGTATATCCGATAAATGCCAAAACTCCATGCTGTACCAGTGTATTTCCTAATATTTTTCCAGAATCACAACTTCTTGCGTATATTATAGTGTCAGAAACGAAATTTTTATTCACGGTTTTATCCAATAAAACGTCATAATTTTGTCCTGTAACAGTTTCAGCGTCCCCATGGCCATTTAAAAAAAGAAAACCCGGATGTTTGGATTGCAAATAACTCAAAAAGTTTTTCTTCGTTGCTTTGTCTTCTTTCAAATCATATACAGGGATATGTTTTCGTTTTGCCTCGTCAATGACCGGTTCAGTCCAATGATAGAGATAATTGGTCGCTGAGTCATGATTTGGTCTTGTAACAAGAAGGGAATTATTCATGTCCGTAAATAGCACCTCTCGCGAGGTCCTGAAGAAATTCAAGATCCATTTCCATCATTTGTTTACCAATTTCATCTTCTGATTGAACATGCTCTGTAAGTGCTTTCTTGTCCAAATTCTTATCACCAATGGATATGGAGATTTCTTGCGGCATAACAGAAAGGCGCGCTAAAACAAGTTCCTTAAGTTTATTCTTTTCTTCCTCTGTTAATTTTAATTGATCTGGGGTTTTATCAGTCATGGTAAAATCTTAAGGTTTGTCAATGTTTCTAACACCTGCTTTCCTTTCAGCGTATCCTGTTCTATCTCTAATTTTGCAGATTTCCATGTCAACGGTTCACCGTCAACAACAGCCACGATTTCTTCCCTGGCGCCTAATGGCAAATTTGCATACACTTTGAGAAATTGAGTTTTTCTATCCATGGAATACATTTACTATACCACAAATAGATAACGCTTGATCAAATTCTGAACTGATCCTCTCCACACACATAGCGCAATAGTATGTAACGAAATGTTTATCTTGTTATAATGCACGCAGTGCAAACTCTCTCCCACCCGCTTAATATACTCTTTGTCTACCTTTCCCGGCCGCGCATGAGCCGTGCGGACATGGAAGAGGATATCACCGAACTATGGCATCTCGTTGAAACACTTGGGAATGCGCAAGTCATGGACCTTATCCATCAAAAAGGTGAAGAATTTGATGCGACTTATATTGGCCCGGGAAAAGCGGAAGAAGTCGGCGTTTATCTGAAAACGCATCCCACAGACATCATTATCTTCAACGGACAGCTCAAACCCAGCCAGAAGTTTACACTGATGAAATTGTTTTGGACCGTACGGCCGAATATCCAAATCTGGGACCGAGTCGATCTCATCCTTGCTATATTCTCCCACCATGCACGGACGATGGAAGCCAAACTCCAGATAGAACTTGCACGGATGCAGAGTATGGGGCCGAGGATTTACGGTATGGGTATAGTGCTTTCCCGTCAGGGCGGCGGTATCGGAACAAGGGGGCTCGGAGAAACCAATACGGAACTTATGAAACGGCACTGGAAACGCGAAATCAAACGCGCCAAAGATGAGCTTGCCAAATCCGCTGATTCACGTTTACGTCAGATGGAGCATAGAAAAAATCTCGGCCTGCAAACGATCTCCATTGTGGGATATACCAATGCAGGAAAAACATCGCTGTTTAATGTCCTCACCCATAAAAAACATTTGGTGGAACAGGCGTTGTTTGCGACGCTCGACAGCACCGTCGGTGAGATTTATATGCCGAGTCTTGGGAAAAAAGTGCTCATATCAGACACCATCGGATTTATCGCCAATCTTCCGCCGGCACTTATAGAAGCATTCAAATCCACGCTCATGGAATCCGTCCACGCCGATATAGTCCTTCACATCATCGATGCATCAGATCCGCTCATGACGGAAAAAATCGGCGTCGTGAACGATATTCTGGATCAGCTTAAAATTCCGCAGGATAAAGAAGTATTGGTGTTTAACAAAATTGATGCTGCACCGCATCTGGATAGACAAAAAATATCAGAGTTAGCCGGTGACATTCCCCATGTGTTCATCTCTGCTAAAACCAAGGAAGGAATCGAAACCCTCACCTCCACACTCCT